>DAKU01000132.1 GCA_002508425.1 Methanosarcinaceae archaeon UBA470 | reverse complement strand
CTTACAATAGGCCATGGAAGCAGATTGCCTTACAACAATCAGGTTGTTACAGAGATTGCAGATATTATTGCTAAAAAACACCCAGAATACGTTGTTAAAGCAGGATTTATGGAGATGAGCACTCCTTCACTGGAAGAAGCATTACTTTCATTTCAAGGTACTGGTGTGAGCACTATTGTTGCTGTGCCCGTATTTCTCGCCTCTGGTGTACATATCACCAAGGATATTCCAGCTATATTGAAGCTCGACCCTGAGACTAAAGAGGGTAGCATAAAAATGAATGGCCAGCACGTAAAGATTCTCTACGGTAAACCTCTTGGAAGCGATGAGCTCATTGCTGACTTGATCTTCAAGAGAGCACAGGAAGTTCTCTAATCAGCTGTGTTAAGAACACAGCATCTTTTTTTATTTATCAATGATGTGGCTTTTTAAAGCCGAAGGTATATCTAACGGGTTTAGGTATTCAAACGGTTGCATAACTCCTATACTTGCTTGTAAAAATAAGAATGAAAAAAAACAGGCATGTTAAATTTAAATATCATCTTTCGGAAATATTCTACTATGAAGAACGCTAAACTATCTGAAAAACTTATTAAAACACTTGGTCTTAGGTATGAACCAGTAGCTGTCAAATTGATTAAGAAGGGACAGGATATCCCGGAAGGATTCACAGAGCCTGCAAACAATATAAAACACTGCCAGTCCATAATGAGAGCAAGAAAAGGTGAATCTTTTATAATCCCTGCCGGGAAACATGCATGTGTTGTGGGGGCATCAAGCTTGGGTTTGGTTCCTATTCCACCTAAGGTAATATCAGGTGAGTTCCATGCGAATCTCGGAATGTTTGAATGTGTCGATGCGGCCGCAAATATGATCTCTCAACGTTCTGAATTGGAAGAGGGCAGTACAGTTGCTACAGTTGTTGGTCCGCTGAAAGATTTCGAATTTGAGCCTGATGTGGTGGTTTTGGTGGATGTTCCCGAAACTCTTTATTGGCTGGTTCCGGCAGCGACCTTCTTTGAAGGTGGTAGACAGACTTTCAGCACAGCAGCTTTCCAAGCTACATGTGTGGATTCTACTCTAATTCCTTTGCTTACAGGTAAGATGAACATGAGCCTTGGATGTTTCGGATGCCGCAGATCCACAGATATCCAAAATGAAGAAATGATCGCAGGCATACCTTATATAAACCTGGAGAAAATGGTCGAAGCCCTTGAGAAAATACATGAGGGGCCAATGCAAAAAGCGAGAAAGAAAGAAGGTTGAGTTTTTTACTTCTCAGCACTCATTTTTAAGAAAAGTAGATGTTCAGTTACTGAACATCGTTTTTGCAGATGCCACGAGCCCTGGCAACATGTCCACTGGTATGCTTATAATCATCTCGTCTTCTTTTATCTCAGTGTACTTACGGCTACCGCTGCATCCTACAGTTACGCCTGCTTCTCCTGATAGGTATGGATAAGCTACACCATCTGCACAAACGCTCTGTTTGCCGGCAAAACTTGCATTGACTCTTCCCCCGCTTTTGTGTAGCAGCGCCTGTGACAATTCCATTACCTGTTTAGGGGTTGTAATGATCAGTACTACATCAGGTTTGAATGTAGTTTTTTCAAGAGGTGAATATACTATAGCTCTTACTGAATGTGCTGGCACTCTCGGCACTTTTTCCATAGTGCTCTTTGCAGCATCCATGGATCCAAAATGGTTCAGGTAATAGTATACTTCTCCTGTCTTTAGTTTCTCTCCCATTTCGCTCAGTCCCATCACTGCAGCTCCGCCTTTGCACATGTGATCGTCAATTATTGCATAGAACTGAGATCCTTTTCTCCTTACGTTATCCACCATCTGGCAATGCCTTATATTCTCTCCTATCCTAGAAATATCGGAAGGTAGTTCTTCGTTCTCCTGAACAAGATGTACAGCAACTGGTGATGTTTTCAGGGAGAGTGTGTCTACAAGTTCTTTTCCTAATCTTTGGATCTCTTCGTTGTTCATTGACTTGTCTCCTATGTCGATCATTGGTTTTGGTCGGCTGTGTGAATATTGTACAAACCCCTATGTATAGTTTTCCCGTAGGTGATACTGTTAAGTTAAGGAGTATAGTATTGAAAGTAATTCTCTCTACCAACAGAATCTCTAATTCTTATATCTACTCAAATTATTATATATAAAAATAGTATATCTTCAAAAAATGAAAAAGGCAAGTGACTTAGATGCTGATTCCAAGCTGACAGGAATTGCCCATGACCGACCTTTTAACAATTTCTGCAAGATTGTCTCGCGGGACATCAGTTACAGCAGCAAAGACCGTGAATTCACCATGGTCTGAAATATCGGTGTCGATCACTTCCACTTCTGGATTGTCAAGGTAAGATGTCACGCTGATCCTCAAAGCTATAAATTCGGTGTGCAGGAATATTTTTAAATGTCCCAGAAACTTAGGGTTCAGTGCCAAAACCATGTTTTTCAGATCTTTCATGATCGAGGTCGCTGCAGTGATAGCGGTATCCGTATCTATTGTGTGTTCTATATGATATGTGTCCGCATAACTGCTGACATTAAAATGATCAAAGTGGTCGTCATTGGCTGCGCACATGTTATCCGGGCAATCGCTGTCTCCCTCTTTTACGGCTGAACTTGCTTGTACTTCCATGCCAAGTCGTGATTCGACTACACTCATAAATTCCATGAATGCTAGGTCTTTGTCCTTAAAGGAAAGTGAAAAAATATCTGCATCCAGATTGATATTTCTAATCGCATTTTGAACTGCAGATATCTCTGCTTGTTCCATCAGGTCTCTCTTATTTATCACTATCAGGTCTGCATTTTCCATCTGTTTGGTCGCAGCGTATTCGGAATGCTCCATTATCTGTCCAAACTTGCTCCCGTCTATCAAAGAGATGATTGGGCCCATTGTAACCTCCGGCCCAAAATCCATTTTTTCTATTTGTTCCTTTATTCTGTCTGGGAAAGCAACTCCTGTAGGCTCAATAATAAGTATGTCGGGGTCAGATTCCGCCTGTATCAGGGCGATGTTACCTTCCAGGGCATATTTGAGGGTGCAGCAGATACATCCTCTTGGCATTTCTTTTGACTCCAGTCCATTCTCGTTTATAACTTGCCCGTCAACTCCCACGTCTGCCACGTCATTGACCAGGACAGCTATAGTATACCCTCTGTTTTTGAGATATTTGCCTATCTTTACCACAGAAGTAGTTTTACCACTGCCCAGAAACCCGCTAATGATCAGGATCTTCATTTACTCCTCCGAAAGTATTCTCCCTCTGGGGAAGTTTATGCATTGCAGGTTTCTTTGTCTGCAAGGCATTCGCACTGTATAATCTCATTGTTCTTTAGGTCATGATCGTATATGTCATCATAATCCTCTGCTTTGCTTCTCTCTTCATGGGAATGCTGGTCATGGTGGTGTTCGTGGTCATGATGGTCGTGGTCGTGATGATCGTGGTGGTGATCATGGTCATGTGGCTCATGCAGTCTCAATGATTTGATTTTCTTCCTTTCAAATGCAGATTTTACACTTTCATCCACCAGGTGTACAAGGCTATCCTCTTCCATACCGGAAACAGCAGTCAGTATTTTAAATCTCGGAGCTACTGCAGATGTTGTCTTAATAATACTTACCTGTGGATTTTCCGAATATGCAGTAATACTGATCTTCACAGTTTCAT
Source organism: Methanosarcinaceae archaeon UBA470 (assembly GCA_002508425.1). Lineage (GTDB taxonomy): Archaea > Halobacteriota > Methanosarcinia > Methanosarcinales > Methanosarcinaceae > Methanomethylovorans. The sequence continues at coordinate 223 of DAKU01000132.1, read as the reverse complement.
GAGGGGATTCAAGGAACATTTTAACATGTCCGACGAATTCCGGGCTGAACCTTATTATTTCCGATTTTACGCTCTCTGCAATGTCCATTGCAAGCACTTTTGCCATATCGCTATCGATGCTCTCTGCCAGGATTTTGTAATCATTTGCATAAGATGCAAGCCCAGAAGAATCACTATCATAGTGAGCATGTTCGTGATGAGCATGTTCTTCATGATCGTGTTC
>DAKU01000024.1 GCA_002508425.1 Methanosarcinaceae archaeon UBA470 | reverse complement strand
TCATAATAGAGAGTACCATATCTGCAATAGCAATTGCATTGACGGATTCAAACTCCAAACCTGGCCCCGTATCTAAAATCAGTACATCAAAACCACTTAAGAATATAGATTTTTTAGCATCAAGAAGCAACTTCAATGCCTTAGCCTGCCACTTTCTTTCCATATTAGAAATCGTCCTGATTGCCGTAATATCAGGATTTGACAGACCTATAGCGAATTTGCCCTTAGTTCCTAATTGTGAGCCTACATCATGCAATATACTATCGATGCTGCAGTTACCATCAAGATACTCATTAATCCACCATTTCGGATACTTATTAAAAAAAGTGCACAAACAAGGAGCTTTCATATCCATATCCAGCAGACAAACATTATAACCATCATTAGCCAACAATGCTGCAAGGTTCAGTGAGATACATGTTTTTCCAGTTCCACCTTTAGAAGAATGTACAGCTACAGTTACCCCCACATCATCACCTATTATGAAAAAAGTCTAGAATTCAGTCATTTTTACTATCATGATTGACGCAAAAATAAACCTTTCTACCTTCACGATACTTATTCACATGTTTCATTCTTACAAGCTGATTGAGATAACCGCTTTCTACAGCTCTTTCTTTCTTAGTTATCTTTGATATTTCTTCAGCAGTAGCTGGCCCACTTTCAAACAGCACCGTTGCAGTGGTCCTCAAATGCTCTGGCAAGGAAAGCAAGGTCATTATATCTAGACCACTAGGTACAACACCTTCCCCCTTCATGGACTGTATATGGCCCATTGGTATGCCCTTGGGAACTAGGTGATCTAAATTTTTATCAATACGGACTAGTAGTTCCAGGATCTTGCCTAGTACCTCCTTTTCCGACATTTTTTCTATCTGCTCACTTCTCATCGTTGTCCTTGATTGATTAGCAGGCATTGGTAAAAAAAGTATCTAAAACCACTTAGACATATAGACCCCATCCAATTCATAACCCTGCTTACGATAATATTCCCTTACACCAATTCCGCTTATAATTGATATCTTTTCAAAGTCTGCATCTTTTGCCAAGTCCTCTGCACAGGCAAGTAATTCTGCCCCATAGCCCCTGTGTTGCCAGTCATACTTTTTTGCGGTTTCCCCTACAGGGACCATAGAACCATATACGTGCAGTTCCCTGACCAAAGCTGAGTTCTGAAGCTCAAGCCTGTGAGGATCATAAGGGAACCTAAGTCTCAGAAAACCTATCAAAATATCTGATTGTACATCTTCGAAAGCGATGAAATGTTCCACACCACCACAGCAATCATATTTGTCTACTGTGAGTTTTATCTTTCCAGGGTCAGGCATTACTCCATTAAGAATATTATGACCTACTTCACGACAGCGGATGCACCGACATGATCCACCATGTTCTTCCAGCATACTCTTAGCGAGTTGCCGAATATTGCTTTTACGAGTACCTGCAAGTATCTGGTAAGCAGGGATATCCCTTTGTATCCTCTGCAATCTTACCCACTTAGGCAGGAAAGATTTGATCCGGGCGAGCAGCCCCACAGCATTTTCATCTGTAAGAGCTTCATATTCCCCATTCTTCCACATCCTATGGAGTTCTGTTCCCTCTGTGACCAACGTTGGATATATCTTCAGGTAATCCGGCCTGAACCTGCTATCCTTGAACAGTCTTTTGAAGTTACACACATCCCCTTCAATATCCATTCCCGGAAGATGAGGCATCATGTGAAAACCCACTTTTAGAGCACTGTCCCGCAAAACCCTGTTTGCCTCAATGGCATCTGCAACAGTATGCCCCCTATTGATCCTTGAAAGTACAAAATCATAGGTGCTTTGCACTCCAATCTCCACTTTGGTGGCACCCAATTTTAATAATATATCTACGTGCCCTTCTTTAGTCCAGTCCGGCCTTGTCTCAAATGTGGTGCCTACATTTCGGACCTTTGCTGTTTCATTGGCTTTCTGCACATCCTCAAGAGTAATGTAAGGAAGCTCTTTTCCAATTATGTGTACATGTTCTCGCCATTCTGTATCAAAAAAATCATTCATGGCCTCAAGACATCTTTTTACGTACCACTCCTGATAATCCAAACTACGAGCAGAGTACGTCCCCCCCATTATGATTAATTCGGCTTTCCCTATATCATGACCGATCTGTTTCAATTGTTCAAGCCGGGTAGTTGTGATCTTGTATGGATCATATTCGCATTGTATTGCCCGCATTGTGGAAGGTTCCTGCCCCATATAGCTTTGTGGTGAGGCAAAAGAAGAACCTGGACCTCCCGGACAAGGAACGCATGTTCCATGTGGACAGGGAGCAGGTGATGTCATAGCTGCGACCACCGCTACGCCCGATATAGTACGCACAGGTTTTTTCCGAAGGAAATCCCTGACCAAAAGTTGCTCTCCCTCATTTCCGGAGACGATAATGTCCGCATTAGTTGGCAGAGAAGAAAGTTTATGGTCTTTACATGCCTGTTTCTTTGCCTGAACTAATTGCTCAGGGTCTTGTATCTCCCCACCAAGTACTTTATCCAGAAGTTCACGGCAAGCTAAAGTGAATTCACTAGTTGTTTTCATAATCATTACTTAAAGTATATTTGAAATATTAATTGCAGAAATCTGCCACAAGTGCTTCAAGCTGTATTCTATCATTTGCAGCCTGCAACATTTTAAAGTTAGCATTTGCAATCTTAATTGTCCACCTTGCAACCCTAGGCCCAGGTTCTCCGGAATCTGCAACAATCCTGTGAAGGTGCTCAAGTATCTCATAACCGGTAAACCCTTTGTCCACGAGCATACGATCTATGATCTTTCTGGCCTCCATTATGTTTCCAACCGTTGCAGCCTCAAAGAGCGATCTTACATCAGCTACTTCTTCCCGTACAGCAGCATCGTATATGGCCTGTGCCCCTATTGATTCACCACGAGCAAGAATAACTGCTACTTGCAACGTATTAAGTGAAGTTGACACGTTACCACGTGAGTGATATAGTAATGCCTGTATACCATCATCTGTAATAGGAAAGCCTTCTACTTCAGCTACATGCTTCATGAAACTGCCCAGTTTTTCATCTGATACATGCCTGAAAAACAGCTGTAAGCCCCTGGAACGTAGAGGTGCTATCAATCTTGAGGGCTGAGTGGTGGAAAGAATGAACCTGCAAGTTGCTGTGTATTTTTCCATTATACGCCTTAATGCATGTTGTGCATTTTGGTCAAGAGTCTCGGAACTATCTATGAATATGAGTTTGTAATCCGAATCTATTGGTGCCATACTTGCATATTCATTGATTATTTCCTTGAAGATAGAGATAACACTTTTCTGGATTTTTCGTGGATCATCGGTGCCCAGTATACGTGTGAACCGCTTGTCTCGGACCAGGTAGCTTTTACCTTTGTCAAAGAAATCTGATGCATTGAAGTAGGTGAAATTTCTTTCAAAACCTTCTCCATATAGTTCGTACCCCAGAGCAAAGGCAGCAGTAGCTTTTCCGGAATTCGCCGGTCCATACAATAATAAGTGAGGAACATTACGTGATGAGGCGAGCCTGAGAAGGGTGTTCACAGACTCTTCATTGCCTACAATTTCCTCAAACCTTGAAGGCCTATATTTAACGGTCCAGAGGTCTTTCGTATTAGTTTGCTGAATCAGGCCTGACCCTCGCTTTTATCTTTCAATACTTCGTTTATCATCTTTCCATATACAGGCCTTGCTATTACCACACCTATGAATACCCCGATTATAGTGGTTATTGCAAAACCTTTCAGAGATCCGAATCCCATCACTACCAAAGGACCCATGGCTATGACAGTAGTTGCTGCTGCCCCCAGTATTATACTAAATGCCTTGGCTATCCTGGAAAGATACACCTTTGTAGGAGGCAATTTGCCTTCATACAGCACTTCATCAGTGATGATCACAAGGTGATCAATGCCTGTACCAATAGCAGCAATAATACCTGCAATACTTGGAAGATCAAGCTGCCACCCTATTGCAGCAGCAACTCCCAAAATCATTATTACTTCACTTAAAGAAGTTCCTACCATAGGTATGAGGATCCCTTTTTGGTGGTATTTTCGATACACCACAAGGGCCACTGCAAATAAAGCTATTAACCCTGCTACCACAGATTCTTTCTTAAATTGTGCCCCTAGTGCAGCATCTACATGTCCCGCACCGACGACCTCCACATTGACAGGAAGAGCTCCAGCCCTCAAGTGGATCTGAAGTTGCTCTGCTTGTGCCTTACCTTCATCACCAGTGCCAGTAGAAGATTGCCATGAATAAATAGGGCCTGTTTCCAATTGTTGAGCAGCAGAGTAGCTGAGGGGAGCACTATAAACCTCTTTATCGTCAAGCAACATTACCAGATTGTGCTCCATTGGATTGGTAGTAGCTCCGGCTTCAATAGCTGCTTTCTGCAGGGCCAATGCTCCTGTTTCGCTGAGAGTGAATGGCGTGGACCACATCCCTTCCTCCTCATTATAACCAACAATCCCAACGCTCTCAATATCTTCACCGTATAGCACGTGTTTTGTCTCATTGCCTGTCGCCTGGACACGTATCTCAAATTTACCGGGTTTTTCTGCGATTTCTCTTGCAGTTGCCAAGTCAATTCCTGCGAAATCAATAAGGATATAATTATCGCCTGCAGTTTTTACTGGAATATCCTTGAGCCCAAGGGAATTCATCTTTTGACTCAAAATGTTTTTTGTAAGATCACGCGTCTCAGTTCTTACCCCTTCTGCGTATCGTGAAGTACCATCAGCATTTTTTATGATGGAGCCGCCCACCGCACTCATTAAGGCCTCTAGCTGTTGCTCGGTAACTGCTGTTCTGATCTCATACTCCACTCCATCTGCTATGAGCATCGGTACAACTTCAGCTTTCAATGAATTGGTGAGATAGGATTCAATAAGTGCTTCTTTGGATGTGGTTAGCTTAACCTGAGTCGATCCATTCTGCTCACTAATAGTGTATTCACCTAATCCCAAGAGATCCATCTGAGCATTTGTAACAGTAACTGGAGTCGTGAAAGAGATAGCCTGAGTTTGAGTCTGTCCTTCGCCATCAACGGCAGAGATTGAACCTGTGACATCAATTGTATCACCTATTACTGGTTCTACAAGAGCTTTAAGGACCATTGTTGTGTCTGCATCTACCTGTACCAATGCGCCCTGAAGCTTAACCTGTAACCATGAACCGCCTTCCAGATCCAATCCATATTTGAGGTTGGTCGTAAACCCATCTTGAGAATTGTAACTAGGATGAATAAAAACAATCGATCCCAGAAGAGCAATTATGAACACTATGACCCTAAGGTCCTTGAATATACTCTTTGATTCGTCATCTCCCCTCATGCTCTTCTCCTCCTTGCCCCTCTTGTTCCTTCTTTTTTGACATACCAGCGCAGGACGGAAACATTAGTCAGCCAGGTGTTAATCATATCAGCCACAAGTCCAAAGATAAGCACAAGAGAAATATCTGAAAGTAAATTGATCTGGGAAAAAGAAGGTATTACCAGATAGGAATACGTAGATACTAGATACATAGCAATAAGAGCTACAAGAGTAGTAGTGGTCATAGTTATACCCGTACCCATAGCATTTGAAATATTCTCCTGTATCTCTCCTTTTCTCTTAAGCACCCTTGTGGTAAGCAGAATATCACTGTCCACAGAATAACCTATAAGCATTAACAGAGCTGCCAATGTACCCAGGGATAGTTCAACACCAACTAGATCCATGAAAGCTACAGCTGTCATGATATCACAAAAAGCAGATAATACAACTGCTCCTGAAGGTATGAAGGTCCTGAATATCACAAATACCACCAGTGACATTCCTACGAAAGAGAAAAAGATTCCCTTTATAGCTTGTTTCTGCAGATCTTTCCCATAAACAGGCCCTACTACTCGTATTTCCACATTTTCATAAGTATCAGTAATATCTTTATTAAGAGTATTCTGCTCTTCATCAGACATAGGACCAAATTGCATGACAATTGTTGAGCCTGTTTGCCTTACATCGGTGATGGGGTAAGTAGAGTATTTATCCTTAAGTTCAGTTAGCGGCGTATCCGTGGTCAGCGAAATCATTGTACCGCCTTTGAATTCCATACCTAGTTTCACCGGTGCCCCAGTTGTGGCCCAAGTAAAAGCAATGATTAATACCGCTATGAGTAAAATAGCGCCCGGCAAAATCATTAATTGCCGATCGCTGTGTTTCCTCACAAACGAGTCCAGTTGTTCCGTAAGAGATAGGCTCATCGTCTCATGCTCCAAGAATGATGGGAATGCATTATGATTAATATTTCGTGTCCTAGATACACTACAACTTATATATACTACTTGCCGTGTTTATAAATCGATGACAGTGAGACCCGGATTAGATGAGTATTTCCTAGAGATAGCTACTGTAGTGGCGAAAAGGTCTACCTGCCTGAGAAATCAGGTTGGTGCGGTAATTGTCAAAGATAAAAGAATACTTTCTACAGGATACAATGGAGCTCCCAGGAATATGGCCCATTGTCTTGAAATTGGCTGCATTAGGCAGCAGAATAACATAGAATCCGGCACACGCCATGAAAAATGCAGGGCAGTTCATGCTGAACAAAATGCTATCATCCAGGCAGCGCTTTACGGCGTGAGCATAGATTCGGCAACTCTGTACTGCACACATCAGCCATGTATCCTATGTGCCAAGATGATCATTAATTCAAACATCAGACGAGTTGTGTTTCTGCAATCATATCCTGACAAAGATTCTATTGAGTTCTTTGCTGAGGCAGGGGTAGAATTGGTAAACATGCCCTTAGACATTATCCCTTAGATATTTCAGGCTCTTTTTTATCAGGTCTTCTTTATCTGACCTGTACATTTCCTTTACAGAAACATTGTCCTGAGATCTTAATTTCAGACCGCGGATGATTACTACAGGATAGCCTCCATTGCCCTCGCCCATAAGCAGATTAGCTGCTCCGGCGATCTCATCTGCAACAGATTCTTCTGTAACCTTAAGCTCTTTGCCGAAGAGATCTCTTTGTCCTCTCCAATCTTTCAGAGGATGAATACGGTAAACACCTACTGCAACACCTGTTTGCCCAATCTTGAAAGCTCTGCCATTTGTATCGGTAATTATGACACTAATATGTGTACCTGTGGAGCTTTCAATTTTCTTACCAATGGACTCAGCACTCATATCCGAGTCTGTCGGAAGTTCTAAGAACACTTCACCTTCAACATTGGATTCATCTATGCCTGCGTTGATGCATATATGACCATTTTTCATTTCCACAAGCAATATTGGAGAAGATATAAGGCACTCATTACTTCTGTCCAGTACTGTCTGAATAAATCCCGGACTGAATTTGCTATTTTTTGAGATTTCTACAGCTTTTGTTCCGGGAACAATACCTTCCAGAGTAAATGTCCTTCCTTCAGCTTTTCCCACAATTGTAGATGCTATAACTATGACATCGCCATCAACAATATCAGTTCTTTCACAAATGATCTGTCCAATATCATCCCCTTTTTTTATCAATGGGATGTTTTCAACTGCAAAAGCCTCGAATTTCAAAAATCACACCTATTGTAACAAGTCATTAGGCATAAATAAGCCTATCTACATATAAACAGATGCGGCGATGATGATAGTTACCCCGACTGAGCAAAATATGATGAGGTTGTTTTTCTGATGCCGTAATATGAAAAAGAGATATGTGCGTCCATATATAGTATGGACGTACCTTGAAACTTGGAAAAACTCA
>DAKU01000110.1 GCA_002508425.1 Methanosarcinaceae archaeon UBA470 | reverse complement strand
TGGTTATCCCAGGCATGATAATCGGCATAGTATTCAGCGTAATTTTCCTGTATGCTCTGCCATTGATGGTGATTAAGGATGCTGGTGCTGTAGATGCACTAAAGGAAAGCCTGGAAATAGCAAAGGCCAACCTACAGGATACTATAATACTGGTTGTAATAGTTATGATCCTCAATGCAATCGGCAGTGCGATCTGGATAGGAACAATTCTAACGATGCCCTTTAGTATGATATTGCTTATCCTTGCACTCCCAATGGTAACTAATGCAACATCTGCCAAAGAGAATTATAGCACCGACCTGTGAAAGAAGTCACAGGTTAAGTTTTTTAAGAACTGCAAAAAAGAGTAAATATAAATGAGTACAGAGAACAAACATACAAGAACGGTTTCAAATATTGTATATCTCTGAACTCTTTCTTACTTTATCGATATCCCGATCGATAACAGAAAGCTTGTTCTTGTCAACTTTGACCCCTGCAAGGTTCTCAATGAACCAGATAGATTTCACATGGTCATCAGGAGTCAGCTTCCAGTCGGGCTTCTCCATATAGAAATCGATTCCTTCAGCATACCTCATGAGTTCCAGACGCACTTCCTCCGTTATCCAGCCAAGCTCCTCATAATAAGAGAGGATATCTGGAAGATTATTGCGCCCAACAAGCTCCATAAGGAACTCAAGCCATTCCATACACAACTTAATACTTGTGGAATTTTTCATTATGTGCGTAAGTTGTATGCTCTGACCTGCCACTTTATAGCCCCTTGCCCCTATTTTTTTAAGCTCTCCCTCTACATACCTGGATAGCTCTGTCATTTCATCCCGTATCTCCTGCTGCGAAGCTGAAACATTAGAAACATCAGTTGCAAACGTTGAAATGCTTCCTGCCAGGTCTTGCACAGCTACAGACGTTTCAACACCTGATTTCTCCATATTGGCAAGTCTTGGAACCAGACTCTCCATAGACCCGATTTTACTTGACAGACCAGATAAGCGGTCGTCAGTTTCCTGAGCTGTCTCCTGCATCTTCGAAACAAGAGCCGTATACGATTCCACAAGCTCAGATATATGCTGCTCAATGCTGGAAAGACTTGACATGATATTCTTATTCTCAGACTGAACATGAGATACTTGTTGTTCGATTCCTGAAAGACGTGATTCCAATTGACCTACACGCCCATCCAGATTATCGAATTTCATACCTGTTGCTTTCATCACATCATCAGAAGAGCTTTGCAGGAATTTCACCGAATCCCCAAGGGAAGTTACATTTCCCGAAAGCTCCTCGAACATACTAAAAACCTGAGAAACATTTCCTGCAGATAGTTCCAGCTTTTCCCTTACATCTTCTAGTTCTTTAGACATAAACAAAACACTGCTATCACCATCATCAGAAGATTCAGATACAGATTTCTGTTTAGGAACCGGATCGGGTTTATAAAGAGTACTCGATGGCCTCTGCTTCATGCTTGCAGGAAGAGAAGGCATTTCAGGGATTAAATTTTCCTGCTTTCCCACAAGTTTAGGCTCATTCGTTGTGCTATTGATTTCCCCTTTAACATCTTCAAAGACATCCGTACGAGTAGAAGGAGGCGTATGTAAGTTATTTTCTATCTTCAGTGCCTCGGGGAAATCAAACAATGGATTTTCTATTGGTGTTACCTTCACAAAGTCGTTGGACACACTACTATCTGCATGAACATCAGCCATACTAACTTTTGATAATGGAGAAGGAGGCATTGACAAATGATCTGCACTATCATTAGGTGCAAAAGGCGACATACCCGAAAGTTCTGAATCAAAAGGAGATTTATCTGAAACTGAAGTTGATTCATCGGCTTTTGCTTTCTTTATTGCATCTTCATATCCCAAAGTGCCGGGTAACTGTAAAGAATCAGCATCTTCGTGATTATTGCCTTCTTTTATTCTCTCAAGTTTATCCATCAAGCTCTTACCTTTAGTAAGATTACGAAGATTGGATACAAGGGAGTTTGCCAGCTCACTTATGCCTGCCACCAAGTTCCCGGATACTCCAGCCATCTTTCCACTGGTGCCTGTCTTTTTATCTTGTTCCCCAGTACCCGAAGAAAGAGAACTGGCTGGGAAAGGCGGCATAGCTCCGGAAGGTGGAAATGGAGTAGGACCCGGAGGAACAAAACCCACACCAAATGGATTTGTTTGATTTGCAAATGGATCAGCAGCAGAAGTAACCTGACCTTTACCAAAGGGATCCTGAGAAGCAGAAAAAGGTTCTGCAGAAGGAGAGGGAGGGAGGAGTGAAGAACTACCCGATAATGGAGAAGAGCCAGATGCGGAGAACGGATCCTTAAACAAAGTGGGTCCAGCAAACGGAGAGTTGCCTGGAGCATCAAAAGATGGGCCTCCTGGAAAAACGGGAGCTACACTGCCTGATGGAGTAGCTTCAAATGGATTACCTGGACCAGAAACTATGGCAGGAGGGATTGGAGATGTAGATGCCTGAATTGATGAGAATGGCGGAAACTGAACCGAAGCTGGAGGTATATTTTGAGGAGGGGGTGTCACACCTCCTAAAACTGGAGTATTCTGGCTAAAAGGAGAGGATATAGTGTTTTCAGCAGGTGCTGGAAATAATGGCAAACTAGGTTTCTCTGATTCATTCAACATAGAACTGGGAGTAGAAAGACCTGAAAGAAAAGTAGGAATAATAGTATTAGTTGTAGAAGGTATCGAATTTCCACCCTTGACACTGTCATCTGACACTGCCATTTCAAAAAGCGGCAATTGTTTTTTCTTAGCGTTCTGAGATTTTGATGAATCTTTTACATCAGCTGAGGGAGCCTCTGGCCCTGGAAATGTCACTTGTGGCCCCTGAGACAAAAAGGATGGTAAAGACTCTTGTTTTCCACCTATTACAAAGGAAGGATTCAGATTGCTTGGTGGTTTCTGATTGGACTGGAGAGAATTAAGATCAGGCATTTCCATGGAAAACAGAGGTGGAACCATATTGGAAGGCGGTTGAGAAGAGTTATTCTCCTGAGGAAGGGGAGAAATACTTGTTTCCTGAATTACTTCTCCTGAGAAAGCCTTTTGGAAAAGATCCGGGATAGGAGCACCAGCTGCAAAAGGAGGTGCACCTGCAGGAGTATTAGTATTTGGCTCTTGATCCTTTTTCTGGCCTGGCTGTTCCCATGGTAATTTACTCATAGAGTCTCAACTTCAAATATCACTGAGTTCAAAGTAATTAGAGTAAATTATACATGTATTTATATAAAACTTATTGGTTGAAACTAGTAGCAATAAAGAAATAAAACAAAATACACAAAAAAGACCATATTAAGAACAGAAATACTGAAGTAAAAGCTACATATTAGAAGCAGGCGCACATGAAATTTGAGGGAATGGACGAGAGATAAAGGATGAAATTTGTGCTAGAAATTCATGTTGTTGTTACTCTGTGCGCCTATTCTGTGCATACGCTATCAATATATATAAGGGTTTTGTATTCAATTGTAAGTAAACTCAGGCAGCATAGACCGGATAATGAGATCTCATTATAATGATGAGAATGACAACTGTGCAAGTAGAGTTACACACACCCACACACAAAAAAAACATAAAAATATAAGATGAAAAGAGAAAGAGTTCCTATATACAGGGCATATATTGCAAAGTTTACAGCCTGAATACCTTTGCCCCAGATACAGAATACGTTACCAGACCATCAATATCCACTTTGCTTTCTTCAGCAAGCAGAGAATCATACTCAGCTCTTGTCTCGGGCTTTTCAGGCACAGCTGAACAGCATGTTACAGGCCTGATGGATACATCATAAGAACCTATCTTCCTTGCAAGATCTATTATATCAGCCTTATCGAGTGCTATCAGCGGATGATAGAGAGGAATTGCAAGACCGTAAAGCTCAGCATACATATTTGCAGACGTCTGGGAAGCTACTTGACCTAGAGAAGAACCGGTTATGACCCCTGTAGCACCTTCAAGCTTCATTATTTCATAAGCAATCCTGTACATAGTCCTTTTACACAATACACAGGTTTTATTCCGGGAACACTGCTCCACAAAAGCCTTCAGAGAGCATCCATGAGGAATTTCATATATTTTTAAAGGACGACCGGGAGCCCATTGCTGCAACACTTTTATACTGTCCAGTGCACGCTGCCTTGTAGAATCATCTGCATATGGTTCATTGCTACAATACACAGGAATAATCTCAACTCCCCTTTTCATCATAAGCCAAGCAGCTACAGGAGAATCTATCCCACCTGATACCAAGGCAACCATTCTTCCCTGAGTCCCCAGTGGAAGACCACCCACACCCCTGGAATTTTCCGTAAAGACATAAGCCTCTTTCTGGCGAACCTCTACGAAGATCTCCTTATCCGGAGTTTTAAGATCAACTTTTGGAGTTTTACCTTCTAAAACCAAGCGCTCCCACACAGCATCTCCGCATTTCATCCCTACATCTTGAGAAGAGAAAGCATGATTACCAGTCCTGCGAGCCCTTATGGCAAAAGAATCACCTTCACGGATAAATTCTGAGCCAATATCAGCGCACTTCCTTGATATGTCTTCAAGATTCGCATCAACAGCATTTGCAAACGACGCAGAGACTACACCAAAAACGTCAGCAGCAGCATTGGCTGCCCTTTCATCGGAAGTACGGATAAATATTCTTCCCCATTCCCTGCTTAATCCTGAATACGCCACACCGCGCTGATCAAGCATTGCAGAGATATTGCGCATAAGGATTTTTTCATAGTGATTCCTTACACCCGGACTTTTCAGCGCCAGCTCCCCATATCTAACAATTACTATGTCTTTCATCATTCCACTGTATCCTGATGAGTTTGATATAACTTACCTTTGAAAATTATATAGAATTCAGACGCCCGTACATTCAACGCCTGATGACAAAGCCCGTGAATTCACCGGGAGGCTTTTTCCATTCGATCTCCAGAGAATCCACATGAGACATAGGCGGACCTACTCTGAGCTTTTGCACAAATAATTCCACAATCCCCTTAGACCCTTCGGCCAGCACCTGCACACAACCGTTAGGAAGATTACGTGCATAACCTGTGATACCAAGCTCTTGTGCAATATTTTTTGTGAACTGCCGGAAATAAACACCCTGAACCCTTCCATATACATGGACCTCGACAAGTACGTGCCCATTTTCCATGGAAGAGTATTCAGGAATACCAGCTTATATGAACTTTGGTCTTAAGGACAACATCTTTGCCAGAGGCAACCCTCTGTATGGCAAGCCAGCAATCTCTGCCTGTATACGGGCATTTAGTTCCTCAGGTGACATCTCCACAGTCTTAGGATGATTGGACTGAGATTCAGCACGTACTGTCACATTAATCTTGCCGGTCTCGACTTCCTTGTCCCCGATAACTACCACATAAGGCACCCATTCGCGTCCTGCTTCACGTATACGCTTACCTACAGTGTCTTCCCGGTCATCGATATCCACACGACAGTTCAACTTTTCAGATACCTGCTTTGAAAACTCTAAATGTTTTTCAGATACAGGAAGCACTCTTACCTGAGTTGGAGAAAGCCACACCGGAAGCATGGGAACCTCACCACGTTCAGCCCTCATAGCCTCTTTTTCCAGCAGGCCGTAAATACAGCGCTCGATAGCGCCACTTGGAGAGCAATGGAGGATGGTAGGACGTTTCTCTTCACCAGTAACATCAACATATTTTATGTCATATCTTTCAGCATTCTCTACATCTATCTGCACTGTGGAAAGAGCACTTGCCTTTGCCAGAGCATCCACAAAGTTGAACTCGAACTTAAGAACGAAATAGAAGAACCTTGTATCCCACATCTCTACAAGCACCGGCTTGTTCACAGTACGGGCAAGGTTAGTGATGAAGTCCTTATTCTCCTCGTAGAAATCCCTTGTGAACCTGATGGCAACCTCGAAGTCATCAACTTTGATACCCACCTGGTCCAAAATGCGGATACACATATTATACTGTTCTTCGAACTGAGCAACAGCCTGACTCATATCATGGCACAGAGTGTGCATATCAGGCATAGTGAATGCCCTCAGGCGACGCAGACCCACAAGCTCTCCCCTCTGCTCCTTACGGAAACTGTAACGAGTAAGTTCGATCATCTTTAGAGGGAGGTTCTTGTAAGACATAGTCATGTCATGATTGATAAGGAATTGACCGAAACATGCAGCAAACCTCAGGAAAAGCTGCCTTTTATCAGATTCTATGGAATACTGCCTTGCTGGGAACCTGTCAAGATATTTCTTGAGGGTTGGATGATTCATATCATACATCAAAGGAGTTTCTACTTCCATAGCTCCTACCTTGAGTGACTCCTCAACTACGTAATTTTCCAGTAAGGACTTGATAAGCCTGCCTTTGGGATAAAAACGCATGTTACCGGAGTCTGATCCTGGCTCATAATCGGCTATTTCCAGCCTGCGCATAAGCTCAACGTGAGGTGGTGCCTTTTCAACTTCTCTTTTCTTGGAAATCTCATAATCAACGAACTTGCTCAGATTCTCATGGCCCTTAAAATCAAAACCATCCATTTCATGAAGCTCGCCATCGGGAGTAAGTATATGCCAGTATGACTTGGCAGTGCTCTCGGCTTTCAGGGCCTCGGAGACCACTTCAGGCTTTCCTTCAAGAGCACAGACAACATTAACACCATCTTTGTTCTCCGGAGATATTGAACGGGAAAGCTCAGACAACGGGTGACCTTTGCAACTGATCTTGAAAGCTTTGTACCAGCCAAATGGAGCTCTTTTTACAGTGTACTTTCCAGAGAGTTCTTTTTCCATGGCTGTAAGCACATAAACTGCAACTTTCGGAGAAGATAGATTTGAACTTAGATGAGCATAAGGGTAAAGCATAACGTTGTTAGTTTTTACCTGCCCTATAACCTTCTCTATCTCGGAGATACCTTTTTGGACCACTTCATCGGGGTTNNCTGCCAGATTTCATTGGATCTTCGATCTTCTCTGCCACCGGGGTGCTTTTTTTGACCTCGTATTCGATATAATCAGAATGGATGAGCAATAGCTGCATGATTTCACCTGAAAAATTACCTGTAGACTTAGATTAAACAATCCTTATAAACCTTTTTAACGGCAAAAAGTTGTGAGACACTTAACCGTCCAAAAAAGACGTTATTCATGCAGAATTATCAGTTTTTTTCGTTTCACCATAAACAGGAGTTCCCATATGAACTCTGTAGGCAGATATCAAGCAAGCCAAGATGATAGGGGCCAAAAAGAACCCGGAAATGCCCCCTACAAAAGCACCACCTAAGAAAGAAAGCATTATTAGTAGAGGATGTACGCGTGAATGCATGCTTGCAAGGTACGGCCGGAGTATAAATTCGGGTGGCAGGTAAATTACAATGGAAGCAACAATAAAGAATAGTAAGGCTGCCTCAAGTCCCATCTGGAAATAGCGGAATACTGCAAGAGCAATGAGAACGGTATAACCCGCAAATAGAGGGATTATAGATGCGACAAAAATTAGAGTTGCAAGAGCCAGGATATGGGAAAAACCAAATAAATAGAATACCACCAGGGAAGTTACACTTACAAATAAAGCAGCATAAGCATTGCCAATGAACACACCTTTGAGTATCAGGTCAAGGTGTTTTATATATTCTGCAACCCACGGCCTGTTGTCCACTGGCATGAAAGCCACTATATTTTTGTAGACCTTGTAGCCGTCAGCCAGAAGGAAATAACAGACCAATACGGATATGACCAGATTGAGAATGAACATTAAAATGGTCTTTGCATATGATAGAAAACCAAACCCACTTAGCAGAGGGAGGATGGAAGTAGACGTATCCCATATAAGCTGGCGGATCTGCTCATTGTACTCCGGGGGCACATCTACGGACCTGACGAAATCAAACAGGGAATTGATGAATAGAGCCTGATTATCGAAGATCCAGCCGACAAATCTCACGATCTCAAATATGCCGGAACCAATGATCAAGACTACTGGCATTACAATGATAAGAGTGGCTAGCAACGCACCCAGACGATGATAATGATGTAATTTAAGATATATTGGCCGTGCTATATATGCAAGAACTAAGCCCAGTACTATACCGTCCGCAAGAGGCAGGAAAATAGAAGCAAGTATCAGTGAAAGCAGTATAATGATCAAAACGACAGCTATCTTTAATCTGGAAGATATAAGTACAGAAATACCATCTAATTGACCTAACTGCATGTACACACGTCGTATATTTTTTATTTTGTAACAGTTATATAATTAATATAAAAGTATTAAAGCTTCACCCATATGTTAGTGGTCCTGTCTAAGCCACGGTAGATTACGGGGAGCATATTTCAAAACCACACATGATTCAATGCACTTGCCACACCTGATACAAGCATTGCTTATAAAAAGACCTCGCATATCGTCAATTTCAATAGCATTCACAGGGCAGACCCCCTGACAGATGCCACACCTTGTACACATGCACACCCTCATAAGCTGTAGTGTGACCTGCCTGAATACTTCAGTGGCCTTTTCCCTGCTATCGGCAGTGACCAATAGGTTACCCGAAGAGAAGAACTTAACAGTTGCACCATCTACCCTTACAAGCAGCATTCCCATGCTTTCAGCGGCCTTTATGTCCCCTACAATATACAGAACATCTGCTG
The DNA here is from genome assembly GCA_002508425.1 of Methanosarcinaceae archaeon UBA470. Classification (GTDB taxonomy): domain Archaea; phylum Halobacteriota; class Methanosarcinia; order Methanosarcinales; family Methanosarcinaceae; genus Methanomethylovorans. Next base: position 27,883 of record DAKU01000110.1, on the reverse strand, counting down.
CATCCTGCAGAGAAATGCCCCCTATCTTGGCCTCAACGGTAAAACCTCCGCCTGTGCAGGGGGATGCACCACTTACAGAATCTACACTAAAACTTTCATTAGCTGCTGAAAGATCACACCTGACCCCAAGCTCTTCTGCAAGCTTGATCATCTTAGGAGGCAGTTCTTTCCAGCGCCAGAAACCATGTTCAACGAATGATTCCGAAAGCCCCTTTTTGTTGGCCCATTCCAGAAGATATCCATGCCAGCGTGCATGCAGATCAGGATGCAACTTGGAAAAAATCTGGTATTCTGCAGAAAGAGAGGCAGGACATAGATAGCAGCCCACCCTTTCAAATCCCATGTCATAAAGCGGGTTATATTCAAGATTCTTTCCATATATGTAAAGCCATACTTCAATCGCCCTCCAGTCCCGGATGGGAAAAATATTGAGCTGCGTGGGAACAAAGGGATTTCTTTCGCTGGCAGAAATAGAAGCCCTTGAAAATGACTCGTATTTCCTTTTACCATCCACCGTAAGGCATACTTCCCCTTTACTCGTTGATCCATCAATAACCCTGTTTGCAGGCGCTAATTTACAGACCTTGCAACACCAGCGCATGTCCTTTGCAGGAGGACCGAACCTTTCGAGATTCTCCCAGAAAGATTCACCTGCAGCCGATTCGTTTAACTCTATGCCATAACTGGAACAAAAATTTCGTGCAAATTCCACGGTTTCCGGGAATTCAATACCGGTGTTAAGGAAAAAGGCTCTAACAGGTCTTTTTTTAAGAGTACTGACAGTAAGATCAAGCACCACAAGGCTATCCTTCCCACCACTGAAAGACACATGGACAGGGAGATCTTTGTATTCCTTGCGGTTGGCAATACCTTTGATAACATTAGCAGCATCCCTGGAAATCTTTTCCATGTGACTTGAGTTTGCTTTGATTACATCTTGCATGGAAGATATACGAGAGTTAAGAGAAACGGAGTTGCTATCAAGCTTTCTGACACGTAATACGACATCTTCTGGGTTTTCAAAGTGTATATAATCAGAAAGAGATATACCAAAACCCATGAGATTTCTACATTTGATAAGGACAGTGTCCCCTTTATTGATATCTTCTGTGAATTTAAGAAGCTGGTCGGCTTTTATCTTTTTGCCGCTTAAGTGACTGGAAGCTTTCTTGAGTTCAACGGTTTTGTTTGTGGTATGCGCTGCCAGGACCTTGGCACCGTCAACGGACAGGTCAAAAACAAAATTCAAAGTCCTCATATCAAACCGCAGTACACCAAAATGCAATCCATCAACTATCACTTCATCTGTTCTGTCGTCACCTGTGGTCTTGTTCAGCAGTATTATCCGGTCACCGATCGGATCACAGCCGAAAGCCGTTAACAGAAGACCTTTGAGGACTTCTTTCTCATAAGGCGAGCAGAACCTTATGTCCCCCGGAGGTGACAGATTAAGATGGCTGCCTTGAGATTTGCAGAGGTCACAGGTGGAATTTAGCAGGGGTACATTGCAATGATGACACCAGAAAATATGATGCTGAAGATTGGCACTATGCTGTTTCCAGGACCGGGAAGGACTGTTTTGAACCCGCGCATTTGCAGGTTTTCCTACTGAAGAGTTCCTGTTGGAAGAAAAAGATCTGTTTTGTGGTTTCATACTGGTGTATTTAAAAAAGAATTGACCTGTTTTACGGTCATTTTTTAAGGTATTCATTGATTGTCTGAGCAGCGAGCTTCCCTGCACCCATAGCACTGATCACAGTTGCTGCGCCTGTGACAACGTCCCCACCTGCACATACACCGGGCATAGAGCTCATGGCTGAATCGTCTACAACAATAGTGCCTTTGGATGTGGATTTAAGGCCCTTGGAACCTGAGAATATGATTGGGTTTGGAGATGTGCCTATGGCAATTATCACAGTATCGGCCTCGACCTCATGTTCTGAACCTTTCACTGGCACAGGTTTCCTGCGGCCTGATGCATCAGGCTCACCAAGCTCCATCCTGATACATTCCACACTCTTAACCTTCATTTTGTCATCACCCAGAATACGTACAGGATTTGTGAGCAGCCTGAAGATAATGCCTTCTTCCTTAGCATTCTCCACTTCTTCTCTGCGTGCAGGCAGTTCATCCTCGCTACGGCGGTAGACGATACTGACTTCATCCGCACCCAACCTCAGGGCACAGCGAGCAGCATCCATTGCCACATTTCCACCGCCCACCACTATGACCTTCTTACCACGCTTTATTGGTGTGTCATAATCAGGGAAACGGAAAGCTTTCATTAGATTTACACGGGTCAAGAACTCATTTGCAGAATAAACACCATTGAGATTCTCTCCTTCGATACCCATAAAATTGGGAAGCCCCGCACCTGTACCCAGGAATACGGCATCGAAATCTTCACTCAGTTCATCCAGTGTCTTGATCCTGCCAATTATATAGTCTACTTTTATGTCCGCTCCGAGCTGTTTAATGTATTCGACTTCCTGGCGTACTATCGCTTTAGGAAGACGAAACTCGGGGATACCGTAAGTTAGTACTCCTCCGGGCTCATGAAGTGATTCAAAAATAGTCACAGAATGACCGGCTTTTGCAAGATCAGCGGCAGCCGTAAGTCCTGCGGGACCTGAACCCACTACAGCCACGTGTTTACCAGTGGGCTTTGCTTTTTGAGGAGATTCAACACCTTTAGAGATCTCATAGTCTGCAGCAAAACGCTCAAGGCGGCCTATGGCTATAGGCTGTCCTTTCTTTGCAAGCACACAGTATTCTTCACACTGCACTTCCTGAGGACAAACACGTCCGCACACTGCAGGAAGAGAATTGGTAAGCTTAACGGTTCTGATAGCCGTATCGAAATCACTTTCAGCAATGCTGGCTATGAAAGCCGGGATATCGATATTCACAGGACATCCCTGCACACATTTGGGATCCTTGCATTGAAGGCAGCGTGCAGCTTCAGCGATGGCTTGCTCTTCAGTGTAACCCAGGGCCACTTCATTGAAGTTCTTACGCCTCTCAGCTGGGTCCTGTACTGGCATAGACTGTCTAGTTGCCATTATTTCCCACCTTCACATTTACATTCATGTTTCTTAAGAGAACTGCTTTCTTCATCTCTGTAAACTGCCAGACGGCTCATGAGTAAATTAAAATCAACTTTATGCCCATCGAACTCAGGCCCGTCCACACAGGCAAACCTAGTTTCTCCACCTACTGAAACACGACAGCCACCACACATGCCTGTACCATCGATCATTATAGGATTAAGACTTACAATGGTCTGAACCCCAAAGGGCTTTGTGACACCTGTCACAGCCCGCATCATAATGGGTGGACCAATTGCTACTACCCTGTCCACATGTTCACCGTTTTGCAGCATTTTTTGCAGCACATCGGTAACAAATCCATGATGACCTTTTGTACCGTCATCTGTACAGATATGGAGTTCATCACTTGATGCCTGCATTTCTTCTTCAAGGATCAGTAAATTCTCACTCCTGGCACCTATGATAGAGATCACTTTATTGCCTGCAGCCTTGTAGGCTCTTGCCTGTGGATAAACAGGAGCAACACCTACTCCTCCCCCAACAAGTACAACAGTACCCAGTTTCTCTATTTCAGAGGGGGTACCCAGTGGTCCTACAAAGTCCTCAAGTTCGTCTTGAGCCCCTAGAGCAGCCAGCCGTTTGGTAGTCTTACCCATTTCCTGGAAAATAATAGTCACTGAACCTTCCACAACATTGTAATCTGCAATGGTAAGAGGAATTCTTTCACTTTGTTCATCAATTCTGATTATCACAAACTGCCCGGGCTTTGCAGCCCTTGCCACATCTGGTGCAAGTACTTTCATCAAGTATACTTGGTGAACCATATCACGTTTCTCAATTATCCTGTATGACATTCGATCACATTTTGAACTGTATTGGAAGATTATGGTGGATAGGATAATATTAATAGTACTTAAGAATTCAGTTACCCATGTTTACTCAAAACATGCGGTAATTTAAATACGATGTTGTATATAAAATTTAAATAATGCAACTGATTGCATAAAAATATTATTTACGAGTGATCGGGACAATAATATAGAGAGGATCAAAAGTGCAGGTATCTATTGTTCTTCCCACATATAACGAAAAAGAGAATTTGACCCTGGTAATACAAAAACTCTTGAGTGTCTTTGATGACAATCAGGTAAAGGGGAATATAATAATTGTAGACGATAATTCCCCAGATAACACAGGAATACTGGCAGATCAAATTGCTAAGAGAGAGGATAGAGTGCAAGTCATACACCGGGAAGGAAAAATGGGGCTTGGGACTGCATACGTAACTGGCTTCAAGCATGCACTTGAAAATAATATGGCAGATCTTGTATTCTCTATGGACTGTGATCTATCACATGATCCCGCATATATTCCTGACTTTATTGACATGCATCTAAAAGGATACGATATAGTGGTCGGCTCCAGGTATATATCAGGAGGCGGAGTTGAGAACTGGGGAATACACCGACGTATTATGAGCAAGGGTGCAAACCTGTTATCAAGCACTGTACTTGGGGTTAAGGTAAAAGATATGACCACTGGCTACAGATGTTACGCAGGAACAGTGCTAAAAGAAATAGATATAGACTCTATTACATCCAATGGGTATTCATTTCTTGAAGAAATACTGTTCATGTGCAATAAAAGGGGTTTCGCCATTGGAGAAACGCCTATAGTGTTCATTGATAGAACTCTTGGAAGCTCCAAGCTATCTAAGAGTGAAATGTGGAAGTTCTTCCTAACACTGATCAGACTAAAAATAAAACGATAATGCCTTAGAAAAAATGAAACTAATGACATCAGATCTTTGGTGAAGTGAAGATGTAAACACCTGTAACCTGATTTACAAAAGTCGCATTACCATCCAACCATTTCAGCACAGTACCGTCTGGATTCGCTGCAGCTATGTCCCACGTAACGAGGAACCAGCACCTTTCATATTGATCGTTCAGAGAAGATAGAGACTTAACATCATTAGTGTACCCTGTTGTAAGGATGGTATTATCACTAGAGTTTGAATAGTAATAGACCAAAGGCTGACGCATATAGTTGGGAACTGGCACAACAGCATCCCCATCCTTGGTTAAATTTGACAAGTAAACAGCTGTTGATCTCCAATCCTCTTTTTGTGCAGTAGTATAATGTTGCGACAGCAAAGGGATGGTTAGAATAAATATCAAAACCACAAAGGAAAGAAGGATCAAATTCCGTGTGTTGTTATTAGAGGATGAGACCTTGGTTTTCTTTGAGGGGGAAAACCAGTCTGCAATACCTGTAATACCTCTGGAGACAAATACCAAGTATACAGGCAGTAAGAACAACAAGTATCTTGGACTAAATGGCATGCTGGCAGCCAGGATATAGCTCGCTATCAGAGGAATAAAGATATAAATTGCGAGATAAGCACATTGTTCTTTTTGACGGATGCCTGCAATTATAAGACCAATAATGAAAAGAAGTATGAACAACACCGAGGATAAAGGGACCCTGGTACTGAATTCTACAAGCATCGTTGGCACAAAGCTGACTGACTGACCAATTCCCCATGTAGGAGCAGCGGATGTCCTGGAGATAGCTTGCTGAATAAAGGGTACCATAAGAGGTAAAGTAGATATAAAAAGTGCTAACATTGCCAGCAAAAATCCCTTTAAGGATGGAATATCCTGCAGAGATAGAGACTTTTCCTTATATGCAGGAATAAAGACACGTAACAGCAAATAAAAGATAATTTCCGGGATAAACACAAAGACAGCATAATAATGAGAATAAAACGCAAGTGTTGAGAAAAAGACATATAGCACCCATATTTTCCTGTTATTGTCATGAACTGCAACATAGAATAAATAAAGAGATAGGGAAGCAAACAACACCATTTGCGCATACATCCTAGCTTCCTGGGAATACCACAAGTGCATCATAGAGATCGAAAGAAGAAAGGCACTTATAATTCCCTCTTCTTTTCCAAATATACGCTTGCCTATTAGATATGTTACAGGTATTGTGAGAGTTCCAAATATAGCAGAAGGTAGTCTCAAACTGAACTCGCTTGAACTAAATATGCTCATAAAATGCAGAACTACCATGTGCAAAGGTGCTTGTTTTGCTTCTACAGCTTTTGACCAAGTGCCTAAAAAGGTATCTTGTATGTAACCAAAACTAGCACCCTCATCCAGCCAGATAGATTGATAACCAAGGCGATATAAACGCAAGAAAAAACCAAGCAATGTTATGCCAAGGAGAAGCAAAAAATAATTATCAGAAAGAATGCACTTTGCCACAGATGGTGATTGATCTGCATCCTGCATAACTGGATCCGGGATAACCTCATCCTTCACTCTCTTTTTTGCCATTACTATAACCTACCTTTAGTGATGTGCTCCAAGTATTCGAATTCAAAATAGAACGTAACTATTTAATATATTGCATTGCTCTAAATAAAAATACTTATTTCCTACTATGTTTTGTGATTATTCAAATGGATTGATCAGATGAACGAAGAAAAACCTCGGATATCAGCCTTATTGCTGAGTAAAAAGACTGTATTCTCGTTCATTTTGTCATTCTCTATTCTGTATCTGTTAGTAAGCAGCATAGACATAGATGCTGTTGTAGATATAGCAAAAGAAACAGACATGTTTCTCTATGTTGCAGCTTTTATCATGCATTATTTGTCTATAGTGGTGAGAGGAGTAAGGTGGAATAAATTATTGCAGACAATTAATATCCAGCCAGGAGTTGCTATTGCAACAGAAATGGTTTTCCTATCCTGGTTCGTTAACTGCATTGTCCCTGCAAAACTTGGTGATGTATACAGAAGCTACCTTCTCAAAAAAGAGAACAGTGCACCCATATCTGTATCTATAGGCTCAATATTTATTGAACGTGTATGCGATATTGCGATATTACTAGTTCTATTGACACTTAGTGGGCTACTTATATTTAGAAAAAATATGCCTGTGCAGATATCTGAAGCCTTAGAAATAGGATATATTCTGCTTACCATAGTTGTTATCGGATTAGTAGCGTTGTGGATTTTTAAAGACAGATTATTGATGATCGTACCTGATAGATTCCTTTTTCACTTCAATAACCTTCACAATGGCCTATACAACTCATTTTCTGATGGTTCGACAATACTTCTAGTAATCACCCTGACAGCACTTGCATGGGCAATGGAAGCAGCAAGGTTTTTCCTGGTTACCAGAGCCCTTGGCCTGGAAATTGGTTTTGAGATAATAATATTCATAGTGCTTGCAGCCTCCTTGCTGACAGCCATTCCTTTAACACCTGCCGGACTGGGAGCTGTTGAAGTATCCATTGTATTTATTTTGAGTACAATTGGCATAGATGCAACACTTGGTACTTCTCTGGCGCTTCTGGACCGATTGATAAGTTACTGGAGCATGTTAGTAACGGGATCTATAGCTTATATGTTAAGTGACCGAACATAAATCACAATAAGGAACTATTATATATAAGTAAAAATAAGAAATATGAAAATAATTTGATCATACAAGAGGAGATGAAAACATTAAATCGCTCATCCTTGCCGGCGGATCTGGGACAAGATTATGGCCACTAAGCAGGAAACATAATCCAAAGCAGTTTCTTAAACTCAAAGATACATCATTTTTCCAGAACACTTTAAGACGCTGTCTAGAAGTCTCTGATATATCTGAAATATTCGTTGTTACAAATGATTCACAGAGATTCTTTGTTACAGGTCAGGCTAAAGAGTTAGGATATGATCTACCTCCAGAAAATGTGCTTATCGAGCCTGAACCGAAAAACACGCTTCCAGCGATTAGTTTCGGCATGAGAGAAATAGTGAAAAAGTATGGAAAATCTATAGTAGGAGTTTTTTCCTCGGACCATGTTCTCGATATACGTGCAATGGAGACAATAAAAAATGCACAAACCCTTGCAATGGAGCATCTGGTCACTTTTGGAATAGTGCCCACGTCACCACACACTGGATATGGATACATAAAACCATCTGAAAAAATCAGTGCCGGATACAAGGTCGCTGAATTCAGAGAAAAACCAAATCATGATGATGCCCTGAAATATCTGAAGGAAGGGTGTCTCTGGAACAGTGGGATGTTCCTTTTTGATACTGATGTGTTCTTCAGAGAATTACAGGAATATGAGAAAACTTTTTATAAGGCTTTTGATCCCGAGATTAATCCTGATGCAACCACTGACGAAATGTTTGAGAAAGTTAGGTCGATATCCATCGATTACGGGATCATGGAAAAATCCAAAAATGTAGTAGTTGTGCGTTTGGAAGACAAATGGAGTGATCTTGGAAATTTCAATGCAATATATGAAGAATCAGATAAAGACGACAATGGAAATGTCATTTATGAATGTGAAGACATCCTGATCAATTCGAAAAACAACCTCCTATACTCCAAATGTGATAAACTCGTTGCCCTCATTGACGTGGAAAATATGGCTGTTATTGATACACCAGATGCATTACTTGTATGCCCAAGAGAAAGCAGCCAGAAAGTAAAACAAGTGGCTGACACATTGCACAACAAAAATGATGAGAGGGCATATTTGCAGCAGACAGTATACAGGCCGTGGGGTTCCTATACTGTGATGGAGAAATCCGATCGCCACAAGATAAAGAACATCATAGTAGAGCCAAAAAAGAAGTTGAGTCTGCAGCTCCACTATCACCGCAGTGAACACTGGATCGTTGTTAAGGGAATGGCTACGGTACAAGTAAATGATGAAATGTTTTTCCTGAGGCAGGGAGAAAGCACTTTCATCAGAGCCGGTATGAGGCATAGACTAGTTAATGAAGGGAAGCTGCCTCTGGAAATAATAGAAGTGCAACTGGGAGAATGTGTTGATGAAGATGATATCGTCCGTTATGACGATGAGTATGGAAGAGTGAAACAATAAAGAGGATGAAAAATGACTATTAAGAAAGCGGTTATACCAACTGCGGGACTTGGCACAAGATTTCTCCCAGTAACTAAATCCATGCCAAAGGAAATGCTTCCTATCATCGATAAACCAGTGATTCACTATGTAGTAGAAGAGGCTATAAACTCTGGTATCGATGACATTATATTTGTTACAGGAAGAAGTAAAAGATCCATAGAGGATTATTTTGATGATTCGCCTGAATTAGAGATGCATCTTAAAAGCAAGGGAAAAACAGAGATGTTAAAAATGGTGCAAGACATCTCTTCTCTTGTGGACATTCACTATATCAGACAGAAAGAGCCTAGAGGACTAGGAGACGCAATACTTACAGCTGAGAAACATATAAGCGGAGATCCATTTGCTGTGCTGCTTGGTGACGATATAATAGTTAACAGCACACCATGTACAAAGCAGCTTATTGAAGTTTTCAAAAAATATGGCCGCTCCACCATTGCAGTAGAAGAAGTACCAAAGGAAAAGGTCAGTAACTATGGTATAATCAAAGGGCGGGAACTTGATGAGCACCTGTACCTGCTTGAGGATATCGTTGAAAAACCTACTCCAGAAAAAGCTCCTTCGAATACCGGTGCCATTGGAAGATACGTATTCACTCCAGAGATATTTGATTGCATAAAACAAACAGCTTGTGGTGTAGGTGGAGAAATACAGCTGACAGATGGAATTAGACTTCTTAACGAATCTCAAAAGATCTATGCATATAAATTCACAGGCAAACGCTATGATACTGGTGACAAACTGGAATATGTTAAAGCCATAGTGGATTTTGCTTTAGAGAATGAGGAAATGAAAGACGAAATGCTAGAGCATCTGAGAACACTCAATCCATGCAATTGAGATTAAAAATTATTTAACATTTCAACCCTTAAGTATGGAATGAAACCCACCATTCCATCACCTCTTTTCCCGAGGTCATCCATGAATTCTTTTTTGAACAATAGGATAGGATTCTCTCATAAAATTCTAGTCCTTCACCCATCATGACTATGCTGGAAAAATGCAGTGTAAGTACACCAGAGCATTCTGACATTTGATCAATGAGTTGTTTTATGTATGCCCAGGAATTTTCAATATCAATATCACTGCTATTTGCGTTTGTAAAACTGCCTGGAATATTGCAATCCAGAATATTCAAAGGCAGCACTATGATATATATTTCCTTTTTTTCAATATCATGAGCCCTGAAAGGAGAACATCTGCTTCCACCAAGATGACTCCCTGGATCTACAAAAGCTATGGCATACTCAAAACCTGCCAAGTCCAACAGTTTCCATGTTTCAGGAGTGGAAAAATAGTAATAAGGACTTCCATAGCCCACCACTTTATCCCTTAGCACATCTTCTAATTTCATTTTTCGTGAAACTATGTCCTTAAGATCACAAAGTGGATTTTGGCTTCCAAGAAAACCAATTTCCCAGCCGTTCTCACGAATATTCTTTAATTCACATGCAAGGTCTGAAATGTTATAGTTGTAGCCTTTCTCTCCTTTGTTCAGGACTGTAAAATAAAAACCAGACGTTGCACCATACTTGCGTTCAAGTTCTATCACCTTCTCAAAGTTAAAGAATGGATTGAGCTTCTTACTGAACCTTGAGAAAAACATCTTGAAGCCGTCATTTATTGATCCTTTTTTCATGTACCTGAAAGAGGAATAAAAAATATCCGATAATGAAGGATATATCACATCAACATCATGGACAAGGCATACAGCAAACTTTTTGCCGTTGGGATATTTAAGAATGGAGCTATTGTTTACGGAAAGTTCCGAGAATTGTGGCTTCAATATGCCTCTTTGTTGAGGAGATATTTTCAGAATATCCCTCATCGGATAAGCTCCCTAATTCGAATCAAAAAGAAGGAATTAAAGTTCAGAATAGAACCTTTTTTCCTTCTTTTGCAGACATTAATGCTGCTTCTGCCATTCTGACAGCCCTCATGCCTATAGTACCACTGGAAATTGGCTCCTGCCGTGAAGCAATGCATTCAATAAAATGGCAAAGCTCCTCCTTTAGAGGTTCTGCATACGGAATAGGAATAGTATAGGAGCCTTCATTCTCCACACTGAAAATGACATTATCCTGGATATCCTGTTCAGCTATTCGCATATCGAATATATGAAGTTCCTGCGGTTTAAGATAATCGATCTTAGCCACCTTCTCAGATCCTACTACAACAAGATCACGGTGCTTGCCATACGCAGGCATTATCCAGCTTTCAAAAGCATAACCAGTAGCAGCACCGAAATCCATGGTAATCATAGCAGTTTCTTCAATATCATCCTGCAATGAGCACCGTGTGTCTGCAAGTATGCTGAGTGGCATTTCCTTGTTGACAAGATAACAGAAAATGTCCACTTCGTGAATGCCCAGAGCATATATCACACCCATATCCTTTCTGGGAGCACCGAAAGAAAAACGATTTCCAAGCATTATCCTTATAGAACCCAGCTCTCCCAGGTCGATCCTTTGCTTTAGTTCTTTTACAGCAGGATGATGCCTGAATATATGACCTACCATAAGGATTCGGCCTGTGCTTTCCGCGACCTTTACAAGTTCCTCAGCCTGAGCAATGTCCATTGTCATTGGTTTTTCAACAAGAACATCTTTTCCTGCTTCCATTAATTCCTTAGCAAGATGGAAATGAGTAGGAGAAGGCGTAACTATGCTAACACCATTGATTGTGGGATCATTCAGAATTTTTCTATAATCAGTGATATAATCGATCCTGAACAATTCACCAAGCTCTTTGGCACGCTTCTCATTTATATCGCATATGACCACTTTATCGATGAGACCCTCGGAAAGAAGTTCACTATAGGTACGCACATGGTTCTTACCCCAGTAACCAGTACCTATGACTGCAATACCTGTCATTTTAACCCCCTCTTGATATTGTCAGCAATGTAGTTGACCTGTTCATCCGTAAGTTTAGGATGCATCGGTATAGAGAGAATTTTCTTTACACATGCATCTGTTACAGGAAGATCCACATCATGAGCTTCCATACACGGCTGCCTGTGGACAGGCACCGGGTAGTAAATTCCTGTACTTATGCCTTTAGTATGTAGATATTCACGCAGAGAATCCCTGTTAGGCGTCTGCAGAGTATAAACATAATAAGCATGCTTCGCCCAATCTGCTTCCCGGGGAACAGTGACCGCATCTTCCAGCAGATCATTGTACATAGAAGCGATTTGCCGCCTTCTTTCAACCCATTGTGGAAGGTGCTTTAATTGCTGCCTGCCAATTGCAGCAGAGATTTCACTCATCCTGAGATTAAGACCCAATAATTCATGCAGGTATTTATCAGTACGGCCATGGTCCCTCAACATTGACATCTTATGAGCGATCTCCTTGTCGTCTGTGAGAACCATACCACCATCGCCTGCAACGGTCATATTCTTGGATGGGAAGAAACTGAAGACAGAGAAATCACCAATAGAACCTGTTCTCTTCCCCTTGTACTCTGCACCATGTGCCTGACAGGCATCTTCAACAACATATACTCCGTGCTCTTTTGCTATCTTCATGATAGGATCCATATCAGCAGGATGCCCATAAAGATGAACCGGAATTATAGCCTTCGTATTTGGAGTGATAGCTTCCTCAAGCTTTGCAGGGTCAAGATTGTAGTTTACAGGATCTATATCAACATATACAGGAGTGGCGCCCAAGAACTTTGCAGGGCTTGCCGTAGCAATGAAGGTGTGAGATGGAACTATAACTTCGTCTCCTCTGCCAACCCCAAGAGCCATCATCGTTAAAAGCATGGCTGATGTTCCGGAATTTACGCCGATAGCATATTTGGAGTTGCAATATGCGGAAAATTCTGCCTCAAAAGCTGTCAAGTTCTTCCCTTTTACATACTGGCCGCTGTCAAGAACAGTATTAACAGCTTTTTTTATCTCGTCATCAATGTACATTTCACTTAAATTAACCTGCAAAATCTCAACTCCTTTTTTTAGATAGGTTCCTATCACTCTTTCAACCATTCATAAGGCCTTATGAAGTAGCCAACTTCACATTTCATTTCATCAATTGTACAAATAACACGGGCTGGGTTCCCATAAGCAAGTACATTAGGAGGTATATTTTTTGTGACAACCGATCCCATGCCTATCAAAGAGTTTTCCCCAATGGTTACTCTTGGGCCAATTGTTACATTGCCACCTATCTTCACACCTCTTTTCAATGTGACATTCTTAGCACAATCCTCAAAACGAGGACAGGGGGGATGAAGAACATTTAAGATCGTAGTAGAAGGACCTATCCATACATTATCTTCAATGATCACAAATTCCGGAATAAAACAATTGGAGTGGATCCTTACATTGTTGCCGATGTGATTCTCACGTTCGATCACAGAATGAGAACCTATGCTTACATTGTTACCAATAATATTTCCTTCACGAATAAGCACACCATGTCCTGTCTGAAAATTATCACCGACCTTGTTCCCACCGTAGATGACAGAATGCGAGCGTATGGTCGCATCGTCACCAATTATTGTTTCTGGACCCTCAGATGGATAAATTCCTATTTCTACGAAAGCCTGTACATTAGAGTTTTTTCCAATTATCGCTTTATTGTTCTGCATAATGGTCATTTATTGGTGATCTTTACTCTTTCAGTTGGCTCCCAGATGTGTACATCCCTTAGCATATTGAAGAAACCAAGGAATAGATAGCTCTGGTAGATAATAAAGGAAGAGAATACATTTGGTACTACTCCACCTATAAATATGAGCGCAAATATCGCTAACACAAAAATTACTGAATACACTATATTCAAAGAAGCAAAATAGAAAAACCAGGCAAGAAGTGATAAAAAGAATATTGTAGGCACTACAAAGAAAAGGAGCATCCTTAGGGGAAAAACAAAGGTTCCGAACTTTCCGAACTTGGGAGAAAGCGCATCCCTGTTGACAAAAGTGGCTTCCAGAAGCCTTGTGGCCCGGCGTATCTTTTGCCTGCGCTGTTCATAGAATTTGTCAGGGACGTATTCATAAAACTTAGCAGATGGTACGTATTGACATCTGTATCCTTTTTTTATTACCGACAATGCCATACTTGCATCATCTGCACCTCTGCGGGTGTTCAGGGAAGAAGAAGCCTCCTTTTTGAATGCAACAACCGGACCGTTAAAACAGAAAGTTGAATGTATCTTGCTTTCCCAGATACACATCCTTCCATATATGGACCTGTAAGCTGATTCAGAATTTGAGAACACGGATTCTCCTTTTGCTACTGGTATCAGATCGCCTGAAACTGCACCAATGTCATCACTGCTAAGGAGTACCGACAGAAGGTCAGGGATAGTATTCTCATCAAAAAGGCCATCAGCTCCAGTTATAACCACGAGCTCATTGCTGGAATTATCTATTCCCCGATTGATGGCTTTGTTGACCCCACTTCTTTCATGGGTAATTACCTTTCCTTTTATGGAATGCTGCAGAAGAGCAGCTTTTGCTACTTCTTCTGTCCTGTCCTGTGAACCGTCATTAGAAACTATAATTTCAAGTTTCTCAACAGGATACACAGAAGCAAGATTGTTTATGCGATCGGCTATTCCAGACTCTTCATTGTAAGCAGGAATCACCACACTGACCACAGGCAACGATTCAAGCTTCTTTACCTGCGGATTTTTTGTTGTAAAAGCTCCCACGAGATAGATCAAATAAACACTAGCTGGAATTATCGTCAAAAGAACAGCTATGGTTAGTAAGCTCATGTGCATCATTTCAGGGATTAATGTAGATCAAAGAAGCTACGCACAACGTATAGTCAGTTATATAATATATAGATAATGCCGATTCAATAGCAATGTGAAGAAGTTCTCTCGTAACTTTGAAAACTTGCTCGAAATTGAATTAAAGTTTATCATCTACAAAACTAGACGTGAACTTATAAATAAAATGAACATGGAGGACATTTTGATTATGAGATCTATTGTTTCATATTTCTATAAGGACTTAAATGAATATGAACACAAATAAAGTTGACAAAATATTAGGGACAAACTTGGGGAGAACAAGGTGATGCTTTTATATTATGCTTGTATCTAATTTGACCTGTAGATATCACTCTTTAAATAATATATTCCTCTCTATGCCTCACAAATTTCCGTTACAGCATAAACATGTCCAAATTTAATAATTTCTTATCGCGCATCATGAGTATAGGTGCAGTTCAACGCCAGAGTCTAATCTCATTTATCTGGCAGATTGCACTCACAGCCATTGGTTTTTTAAGTAACATATATTTTGTACGTACAGTAGGTACGAGTGTTTTGGGCCAATACTTCTTGTTTCTTGCATATTTTAGCATCGTGGGCATGGTAACCGATGGAGGGTTTGCGGGAGCAGCGATTAAACGAATAAGCGAAGGAGAGGATCAGGATGAATATTTCAGTGCTTTTGTTGTCCTTCGATTACTGTTTGTGATACTGGTCGTAATGATGCTTGTTGTATTCCGTAGTTATTTTATTAATCTCAACGATGCTGACACTTACATCTGGCTTTTACTATCACTGTTTGTAGCAGTATTATTCGGAGCTGTTTCATTTGGCCTGCAAGGATGCGGCAAAGTAGGGATACATGCAACCGGAAACTTTGCAAATAACTTTTTGCGTATTGTTATTCAGGTAGTTGCGATTTATCTAGGTTTTGGTGTTGCCGGTCTTGCGGGCGGTTTTGTAGTGGCGATGTTTATAGCAGCCATGGTACAACTACGTTTTTTTGATTTACGGCTGGTGAGTTTTGGCTGGAAACATATCAAAAGTTTATCAACATTTTCAATGTGGATCTTTTTGATTTCAAGCGGAATGGTAGTATTTTCAACTTCTGATACTGTCATGATTGGCTATTATTTAAATGATTCAGATGTTGGAGTATACCGCCTGGTATTACAGTTTACATCATTGGCAGCATTTACAATGACAGCTTTTCGTTCAACATTATTGCCAAGGATCAGTCGATGGGGGAAAACAGGAGAAAAGAACCTTATAGAGATTTCTCTCTCTCGCGCACTTACATATTCTCTGATATTGGCCATCCCAATGTTTGTAGGAGGATTTTTGTTGGGGGACAAATTGCTGTATTATATTTATGGGGAAGATGTTTCACGAGGTTATGTGACAATGGTGATATTGTTTCTCGTACAAATACTAAATATTTTTTACTATTTATTGTCTACATATCTAATTGCACTGGACCAGCTCAAAGATCTATTTAAAGCCACATTGGTTGCGGTTGTCGCAAATATTGCATTGAATGCCTTCTTGATAGCTTCGATAGGAATTGCTGGTGCGGCAATAGCTACATTTGTTACTATGGGAATAAACACTATTCTGACATTATTCTTTTTATCAAAAATAATGAAGATTGTTATAGAGAAGGATAGCTTAATGAGCATCTTAAAAGCATCTTTTATTATGCTCTTATTTGTTGGAGGATACCGATTATGCGTACCGTTATCCAGTTTATTATTGGTACTGTTCCCAACTGTTTTGGGATTTATAGTATATTCTCTTTCAATATTGAAATATGACAGGAAGATATATGAAGAGTTGAAGAATATTATGATGCAAATAAATGTAATGTGACGAACTGGTTGTAAGTCTATACAATACTAACAGAGCATTCGAAAAAGCAGAAACCCAAATATCGGGTTATAAGCAATCAGCTAAAATCAGCAGTTTATCGAAATCCTTGTTTGTGAAAATTATATATAGGATATGCATAAAACTGAGTGAATATCTTCAAATTATCCAATTCTTACAATCAATCGTTATCTAACCTAATTGTTTTCTGCACAAAGAAAACGAACCATCTAATAGCATATTTTAAAAATAAGGTGATTTGAATCGTGAAGTTTTTAGAATTATTATGTTGCCCTGTCCATAAATCAAACATAAAATTGGATCAATCTCAGGAAAAATATCTCTGCCCAGGAGGCTGTTCTTTCTCAATTATAAATGAAATTCCTCGTTTTGTTTCTATGGACAATTATGCTTCCTCTTTTGGTCTGCAATGGAACGAATATCAAAAAACCCAATTAGATTCATTTACCGGCCTTCCGATTTCAAAGACTCGCCTAAAACGTTTGATGGGGGGATCCCTTGATATACTTAAAGGAAAACAAGTTCTTGAAGTCGGCTGTGGTGCCGGTCGGTTTACTGAAATATTGCTTGAAGTTGGTTCTGATGTATTTGCAACCGATATATCCTCAGCAGTTGAAGCAAACTATAAGAACTGCAATAAATATCCGGATTATTTTGTCTGCCAAGCAGATATTTTGAAGTTTCCTGTTAAACCAGAACAATTTGATATTGTAATTTGTATTGGAGTAATTCAGCATACACCTAATCCTGAACAAACAATTACTGCATTATGTTCTCAAGTCAAACCTGGTGGCTTGCTTATAATTGATCATTACACTTATGGCTATTCTACTACACCCATTCGTAAAATTATACGTTTGTTTCTCATAAGAATGCCTACAACTTTTTCGCTCAAATTTTGCAAAATGCTCGCTACAATGTTATGGCCCATCCACAAAATATTATGGAAACATAAAACTCTCTTTTTTATAAAGAAGATACGTCCGATATTTCTCCATTTATCTCCTATTGTTGATTATCAAGATGCATACCCTGAACTTGGACCGGAGTTATTAAAAACATGGGCTACTCTTGACACACACGACACGCTCACAGATTATTACAAACATTTACGTAGTTCTGAGGAGGTAAGTAAACATTTACATAAATGTGGAATGGTCGATGTAGAGACTACTTATGCTGGTAATGGAGTAGAAGCACGAGCGAGAAAATCAACGAATGAAAGAATATGAAAATAAAATTGGAAAATATGAGGGAGTAAATATTTAATGTGTGGAATCTGTGGGATTTTAGGAGATATCCCTAGACAGAATATCGAACCCATGCTCTCTGCCATACAGCATCGTGGACCAGATGATTCTGGCATCTTTCAGGAAGAAGGGATTGCACTGGGAATGACCAGATTGGCAATAATGGATATTACCCAAAGTGGACATCAGCCCATGAGCAATGATGACCGCTCAGTATGGATAGTATACAACGGGGAAACGTATAATTTCCAAAAAGAACGTGAAGTTCTTAAAAGGAATGGCTATTCATTCAACTCAAATTCTGATACTGAAGTTGTCCTACGTATGTACGAGTATTACGGAGAGGATTTTCTAAAACGCATGCGAGGAATGTTCGCGCTGGCAATATATGATAAGAGAAAGGGACATGGGAATGAAAGACTTCTGCTGGCAAGAGATCACCTTGGAATAAAGCCCCTTCTTTATGCTAACATTGAATCAGGTTTTGTATTTGCATCTGAAATGAAGTCAATGTTGGCGAGTGGTTTGATAGAAAAAAAGATCGATCCCGAAGCTCTGGGCCTTTTACTTGCGTTTGGTTCAATCCCACAGCCAAAAAGTATAATTCCAGGAATAAAAATGTTACTACCTGGCCATTATATGATTATTGAGTATGGAAAAGAACGAATAGAGCAATACTGGAAATTAGGGCTTGACAGAAAAGTAGGATTAAGGAAGAAAACTTATGAAGAACTTGTGGCAGAAACTAAATCTGCAATGGAAGAATGTGTCAGCAAGCAAATGGTCAGTGATGTGCCTATCGGGGCTTTCCTGAGTGGAGGAGTTGATTCTTCACTTTTAGTTGCACTAATGTCAAAGCTCAGCGGGCATAAAATAAGAACATTCTCAGTAGGTTTTGAAGATGAGGGGAATCATATCGATGAAACCTCCGATGCTGAAAGAGTTGCTAAATTTATAGGTACTGACCATACCAATGTAATAGTAACTGGCAGGGAGGTCCGTGAAAGGATTCACCATATTGTTAGATCCCTTGATCAGCCTTCAATCGATGGGGTGAATTCCTATTTTGTTTCATTGGCTGCAAGTAGATCTGTGACTGTTGCCATCTCTGGCACTGGAGGTGATGAGTTATTTGCAGGTTACCCTTGGTTTAGATATATGGTTTCAGCATGCAATTGGAGTGAAAAACATCATTGGTTATCCAGTGCACTGAAGTTCCTTGCACGACTGTCTAATAGAACAGGTTTTGATTGTTTGATCCCTGGGCGATTTGGAAGGGTTGTCAGCCACTTAAGAAATTATTCAAACTTTATTTCACTTTATGTAAGCAGGTATCAGATATTTGGTGTGCATGGTGCTTCGAGAACCCTCACTCCAAAAATGAGAAGTTTATCCCAGCTTGGACGCACGTGGGATCGTATTAATTTACCAGAAGAAATTCCAAATGGATCCATAGTCGAAAGAGTATCTGCATTGTGCCTCAGAGGTTATACCCAGAATCAGCTTCTTCGAGATATTGATGCGGTTTCTATGGCACACTCTCTTGAAGTAAGAGTTCCTTTTTTAGATCCGGCAATTGTTGATTTAGCATTTTCATTGCCTATACATACTAAACTAAAAGAGGTTTACACTTTACCCGATCCTGCTGAAATTACCTACCGCAAGACGGGGCAAAAAAAGATTTTGATAGATATTGGGAATGGATTAGTACCAAACGGTATGGATCTACAGACAAAAAGAGGTTTTGGAATGCCTTTTGATGCATGGTTAAGAGGACCTCTCAGGGACGTATTGGAAGATACCCTTTCTTCTAACGTAGTTCGCAGCCGCGGATTATTTAATGAAAAAGAAGTTCAGTTAATCAAAGATGATTTTCTTTCGGGTAAAGGGAGTTGGACAAAGCCTTGGATGCTGATGATAATCGAATTATGGTGCCGTGAAATGTTAGATGGTTAATTTCATCGACTTTAAATAGAAAAGGCAAATATAGAGAATGAAATCAATGATTAATAACAATTCAACATCATCACGCCGGCCAACTCGTGTTCTATTTTTAGCTTGGGGATATTCAATCCATGCAGAAAGACGCATAAGTTGTTTTGCAGAAGATGAATCTTTCGAAGTATGTATTGTATCCACGTATGGGTACGAAATTCCTGGTGCTAAAACAATAAATCTAAGAGCTACTAAAACATCAATATTGAACGGCAATAAACAAAGCTGTTTGAAAAAAAAAAGATGTTCTTTTAGCAATTGTATTTGCCAATCAGCTGGTAGATATTCCAAAATACTACATAGTATTCTAAAATTGATTTCTGAACCTTATTGGACAATAAGGGATTTTCAAGCTATTAGACATGCAGTTTTCAAATTCAAACCAGATGTAGTATTTCTTCAAACATTATTGTATCCATGTTATCTTGGTCTCTTTCTAAATCGCAAGATAAAAACAGTTGTTACATTTTGGAATGGTGATGTTCTTTGGTGGGCTAAATATTCTGGTATTGAGAGAATCTTAAAGAAACAGATAGTAAAAAGAGGGGCACAAAGAGCAGTCGCTATCTCTGTAAATTCAGAATCTGCAAAAGATGCTTGCCTAAAATATGGAGCTGAAAAAGAAAAAGTTCATATAATTCGGTATCCTGGTATTGACAGAACTAGATTTAGGCCATCTTCTAAAGAGATTGCAAGACGGAATCTAGGGATATCTGCTGAGAAAGTGGTATTATGTCCTCGTGGCTTGGGTGGATACTTGAACAGTGATATTATTGTCAAAGCTGCACATACAGTGGTTAAAAAATACCCAGAAACTCTTTTTCTGTTCATATCTGACGTAGGCGGAAAAACGGAGTTAGCTAGACATCAACAGATGGCTCGTGAACTAGGCATCGAAAATAATTTCAGGTGGGATGGACAAATTCCATGGATTGATATCCCCAATTATTACGCTGTTTCCGATGTTATGGTATCTATCTCATCCAACGACTCATTACCCAACTGTATGCTAGAAGCTATGGCATGCAAAATTCCCGTCATTATGGGGGATATTCCTCAAATTCGAGAATGGGTCACAAATGATGTCAATGGCTTTTTGGTACCGCCTCGAGATCCACTTGCACTTGCAAATGCTTTATCAAAAGTGTTTGAGAATGAAAATGAAATCATAGATTCCTTCGTATCTAAGAATCTCGAACGTATCTCTCTGGATGCCGATTCCATAGTTAATGTAAAGCGTGTTAAAGAGTTGGTGCATTCTGTTGCATTTACTGAGGATTTAAGTAGTCATAACCAAGCAGCTAAAACTAAGGATGTGACATCGAAATGAAAAATCAAAAAGTGTTGATTACGGGTGGAGCTGGTTTTATCGGTTCGAACCTGGCATCTAAACTGGCAGAAAATAATGACGTTATTATTTTGGATAACTTGTCTACAGGCAATATGGAAAACATTAAAGAGTTGACAATAAAAGATAATGTAAAATTTATCAATGGAACTATTATCGATATTGAATTATTGCATAATTGTTGTTCAGATGTCGATTACATATTTCACCTTGCAGCTCTTCCAAGTGTTCCAAGAAGCATAAAAGATCCCATTAGTTCAAATGAAGTTAATGTTACAGGAACATTGAATGTACTCGTTACAGCTAGAGATGCGGGCGTTAAAAAAGTTGTGTTTTCCTCATCTTCATCTGTTTATGGAGATACACCGACATTACCAAAGAGGGAAGATATGCCGCTAAACCCTCTTTCACCTTATGCTATCACAAAGATGACTGGGGAATATTACTGTAAGGTTTTTCAGGAACTATATGATCTCCAGACTGTTTCTCTCAGATACTTCAATGTGTTTGGTCCTCGACAGAATCCAGACTCCCAGTATGCAGCAGTCATACCTAAGTTTATAACTGCAATCTTGAATGATGAAAGCCCTGTAATCTATGGAGATGGAAAACAAAGCAGAGATTTCAGTTTTATAAAACATGTAATTGATGCTAATATCTTCTCATGTGAATCTGATAAAACTGGAGTTTTCAATGTTGCATGTGGAAGAAGAATAACAATTAACGAATTGGTTGATCTGATTAATGAGATACTTGGAAAGGACATTAAAGCCAAGTATATATATACGAGACCTGGTGACATCAAACATTCACTAGCAGACATCTCGAAAGCTAGGACATTCGGATATAATCCGGAAGGTACTTTTAGAGACGAACTTACTGAAGTAGTAAGGTGGTTTGCAAATGAATCTTCAAGAAAATATTGAAAATAGATCGGCTGTTATTTGCATCGTAGGACTTGGCTATGTTGGTCTTCCAACAGCTATTAACTTTGTGGAGAAGGGGTTTACCGTAATTGGAGCCGACAAAAATACTCAAGTTGTAAACTTAATAAACAATGGTATTTGTCACCTAAAAGACCTTGACTTTCATGAAAGGGTAAAAAAAGCGGTTGATTGTGGAAAATTTACTGCGACTACAAATACAACAGAAGCAACTAGAAAAAGTGATGTCATAATTAACATTGTTCCAACACCCGTAAATCATGATAAGACTCCTGACTTAAGCTATGTGATCTCTGCAGGAGAAGATATTTCAAAAGGGCTTGATAGAGGTAAGTTAGTGATACTTGAGTCTACTGTGTATCCAGGTGTAACAGAAGACGTTCTAAAGCCAATCCTCGAAAAATCAGGATTAAAAGCAGGAATTGATTTCGGATTAGCATATTGCCCCGAGAGATACAACCCAGGAGATGCGAAACATACTATAGAGAATGTTGTTAGAGTTGTAGGTGGAATTACTCCTGAATGGAGAAAGATAACAAAAGAATTATACATGAACATTGTCAAAGAAGTCTTCCAAGTCAACGATATAAAGACTGCAGAAGCTGCTAAAGTAATTGAGAACATCCAGAGGGATCTTAATATTGCTCTCATGAACGAATTATCCCTCATTTTCAGTAGGATGAACATAGATATTTTAGAAGTTATCGAGGCTGCATCAACAAAATGGAACTTTAACGTATATTACCCAGGCGCAGGAGTAGGTGGACATTGTTTGCCTGTAGACCCCTATTATCTTGTTAAAAAAGCAGAAGAACTTGGCTATCATCCAAAGGTTATCACTGCTGGAAGAGCAATTAATGACTATATGCCAATACACATTTTTGAGTTGCTTGTAGATGCACTTAATGAACGTGAAAAAGCTGTGAAAAATTCAAAAATTGTAGTACTCGGATTCTCGTACAAGGAAAATATTGGTGACCCAAGAGAAAGTCCTGTGAAAACTTTTGTCGAAGAATTAAAAAGGAAATGGGCAAATGTCCATATAGTCGACCCGTATATAGAGGACAGCATTTTAAACGAATATGGGGAAGCAGAGCCTAATGTATACCATGCTCTTGAAGATGCAGATGCACTTGTGCTCATGACAGCTCATAGACAGTTCACAGAGCTTGATCTGAAAAGAGTGAAAGAGAAGATGAGCACTCCAATAATAATAGACGGTAGAAGAGTGTTTAATAAGAATAGAGTGATTGGGCTTGGGTTTACATATAGGGGAGTGGGAGCAGCTACGAATTAATTCAAAAATGAAACTAATTTCCATTAGAGAGATAATTTGCAGAAATATATTTAATTGTCAAAAATTGCAGATGCATACACATAAAAATATTTGAAAAACGCTATCTACGTGCATCTGCAGCCATGGTCAAAAATTTATCATTAAGAAAGATTGAGAAGAAAACAAAGAATATTTCAACTTGATGAGGATTGATTAAACAAATCCTTTATCATGTGTTCATATGATGGAATCATGTAATCTGAAAAATCGTTTTCTTCGGTTTTATCATCTTTTATGTCATAGAACCGATTGATGGTTATTGGTTTATTGTAGATTTTTTTAATTAGCATTAAAAGATCATATTTAGATATCTTTTGTGGAGAACGTAAATTTTTGATACCATATAACTTATTGTTTGTATTAAGATAATTACAAATAAATTTAGCCAACTCCAATGTAGTTATTCCATCCCAGATTACATTCACATAGCCATTTATTTCTCCTTCCTGCCTCATAAACCATTCAAACAATCCCTCTCCATCTTTTTTCAATTCCGGGCCAATAATACTTGTTCTTATAGTCAAATGTGATGGATAATTTATCTCTCCAGCTCTCTTGCTTCGCCCGTATACATCGTCATCCATGTAACAATCTGTACTCAAATGAATTACTTGAGAACCAGTTTTATCTGCAATTTTAACTAGTTGATGAGGGAACAGTGAATTAATTTTAATTGCATTTACTGGATCTTCAGCGCATTTCTTTTTTAAAACACCAATGCAATTTATAATATAATCAACATGATTCACATTCAGTTTTTCTTCTAAAGAATCTAAATGCTCCAGTACATCAAATTTAGATCCAAGCAATTCATCTGCACTTATAACTTTAAACTCAGATTTATTGCGAAGATAATTAAAAACCATATGCCCCGCCATCCCTCGATGACCTAAAACTAATATTGAAATCATATTTGTTTTGCTCACAATGATTGAAATACTTATTCAGACTGATTATAATAAATCAAATAGCAAATATAAGATGTTATGGATAGCCAAACAGCTTAAATGAAGCCGCCTGCCTCTAATTTAGCCCTGATTTCTATTTTACTCATCAACTTATCATTGGATGAATAACTGTGGCCAGAAAACTTTTCGAATTGTTGATATTTTTCCCTAACATCATTCACATTTAAGGAAGGTAATATTACATAATATGAATCATCGAATATGATAGTGTCCTTTGTTTCATACTCGGAGATTAACACTTCATGAAGTTTTTCGCCTGGCCGAATACCAACTTCATAAAGATTGCTTTGTCCATTAAATTCTTCGATCATAACTTCTGCAAGATCAGTAATTTTGCATGCCGGCATTTTCATAACGAATATCTCGCCACCGTAACAATGTTCTATTGCTTTGAATAAGAGTCCTATAGCTTCTTCTAATGTCATAAAATAGCGAGTCATTCCATAATCTGTTATAGGCACATCCTTCCCCGCTTTAATGAGATCCTTAAAGAATGGTATTATGCTTCCTCTGGTTCCCATTACATTACCGGCTCTTATACATACGAACCTTGTATTTTTTCTTCTTTCATTGGCATGTATCACAAGTTTTTCTCCAACAGACTTACAAACTCCATACATGTTTATTGGAGCACATGCCTTATCGGTTGAAACATCAATTACTAGTTTTACTTTATTTAGTATTGCAGCCCGTATCACATTTTCAGTGCCGATTATATTAGTATCAACAGATTGCCATGGGTTACTTTCACATATTGGTACATGTTTGAGTGCAGCCAGATGGAATACATAATCCACATTTTTCATGGATTCTGTTAATGTGTGCAGATTCCTTACATCACCGATCAGAAACTTCAACTTCTGATTATTATTAAATCGTCTCTGCATCTCTACCTGTGGTAATTCACTACGTGAATAGATAATGATCTCTTTTGGATCATACTTTTCAAAAAGCTGCTTTGCAAGTTCATTACCCCATGAACCACTCCCTCCGGTGATTAGTATTCTTTGATCATTAAACATTTTTATACCTCATCAGGATTTTGATGATTTTATTCGAAACATCATCGTGATAATCATTCGGAATATAAGCATCAAGTTCAGTTGAATTTACTATCACATTGAAACTATCCAGAATCTCATCTTTATTCACTCCAGCCATAAAGACCCCTCCACATTCTAATAATTCGGGCCTTTCTGTCGATGTCCTCATTAAGATACATGGTACCGAAAGAATAGTAGCTTCTTCCTGAACAGTTCCTGAATCTGTAATGATACAAAATGCATTCTTCTGTAATTTCAAAAAATCAATGAAACCAAATGGTTTCATGAACATTAAATTGTCATCCTGATCTATTTCGATTTTCTCAAGCCTTTTTCTTGTACGGGGATGAGTGCTCACTATTACTTTATAGTTTCTTGAAATAGTCAACAAAGTATCGCAAAGCCCAGTGAGCAATTTTGGATCATCAACATTTTCTTCCCTGTGCATGGTTACTAAAACATATTTTTCATCTTTTTTGATGCCTATTTCATTATGTATTTTACTACTGTCTGCTTTTTCAATATATTTTCGAATAATTTCAGCAATTGGATTCCCAGTAACAAATATTTTGCTTGGATGATACCCTTCCAGTAAGAGTTGCTCTCTACTCCTTTGTGTATAAGGTAATAAAATATCAGAGCAAGAATCAATAATTCTCCTATTGATCTCTTCAGGAACCTTATCAGAATAACATCTATTACCTGCTTCCATATGGAATACAGGAATTCCCAGACGTTTAGCAACTATTGCACTTAGACCAGAATTAGTATCACCTAAAATTAATAAAGCATCTGGTTTTTCTTTCAATAGAATCTCTTCCGTTTTTTCTAAAATAGTGGATATCTGTTTGAAAGGGGTTTCAGCTCTGGAATTCATGAAATAATCAGGTTTCCGGATGCACAATTCATCAAAAAATACTTCATTTAACTCATAATCAAAATTCTGGCCGGTATGGACTAATACATGCTCCATATATGTATCAAGCTTCTTGATTATTTCTGACAGCCTGATGAGTTCAGGTCGTGTTCCGACAATTGTTATTACTTTCATAAGAATTCTCATTGACTGTAGTTGCATCGCTTTTTGTTTTTGCAAATAAAAATACATTGCCGCCAAAAACAGAGAGAAATATAGATAATGGGACAAATTTATAAAATAACCTCTGCATCATATAGAATAATTTCTTAATCTTTTGATTTTGATGATACCGGGCATTGTTAGATTCAAGAACTTCTTTATCCTGCTGGATACTATATGGGAAAAAATTAATGATTTCGAAGTATTTTTTAACAAGAGCCAATGTTTCGTTAACCGTGTACTCATGATAATGGCCACTTGGATGGGTTTCTCCCAACACTACAGGATTCTTTGAAAAATATCGCTTCAGCTTAGTATAAACCGCTTTTTCAATAGGCATTTTAAGTGCGATATACTCTGTTTTTGTTTTAACTTGTTCTAAGAAGCCATTATCATCCTTAAAATGTTCCACGATATCTGACAATATAATCAGATCATATTTTTTGTGAATAGTTTCTTCTAAAAGGTTTGCATGTATTTGATTCACAATCGCATATCTCTCTTTACCGAGATTTATTGCATCCTCGGATAGTTCATAATTGTCAAGTGTTTGGAAACATTTATACTTGCCTATATAAAAAAGATTGCCTCCGGTGCTGCCACCGATTTCAGCGACGTTATTGATTTTGTCTAAATATTTAGTAGGTATTACTGAATACAAATACTTTGCATTATTTTGATAACCAATATCATCTTCAGTATCTGATTTTCTAAACCAGTTCTCATAGAATTCTTTATCGTATATTTTGTCATTCATGTCTATCTTTTTTTATGCATGTTCCTTATAACATATAAAACATTCAATTAATTTATCTCCTAATTTATCCCATGTATATTTTTCCAAAATTAATTTTTCGGCAGCACCTCCAAGTTCTTTGCGTAATTTCGGATTTTCAATTAAAGTGTTTATTTTATCAGCCAGGTCCTGAATATTATCTGCTTTGTAAAATAAACCGGTTTTTCCATCAATTACGACATCCTCAACACATTCCAGATCACTATGTACTACAGGTTTTCCACAAAGCATGTACTCGAAAACCTTTACTGGACTTCCTGCCCTACAAATAGGATTTCCAGGAAACGGGTTTACACAAATATCTGCTGAATTTATGAATTTTGGAATTTCACTATATGGCTGTAGTCCTACAAAGATGACATTATCTTTGAGACCGTATGCCTCAATCTTTTCATTGAATTCTTTCATTTCTCTCTCAATATATCTGCCAACCAATACAAGTTTTGTATTTTTATGTTTTTTGATAATTAAATCCATAGCATCGAGCAGATCCGA
>DAKU01000181.1 GCA_002508425.1 Methanosarcinaceae archaeon UBA470 | reverse complement strand
TACTGATTGCAGTTGGTTTTATTGGCGTCAGATCGTTAATGCCAACTTTCTTCTCTAACGTTATGGCAGGAGTTAATTATTTGTTGGGTTTTGATGAAACTCTGAGCACTATAAGTGAAGCTTTACCTTTGTTCTGGGACCAGTATGGTAATTTTACTTTGAAGTCTGTTTGGGGTGGTTTCGGTCTGTTTTTCCTATTGGCTGTTATATCCCTTCTAGTAGTCATTCGCAGGGGTGAAACTTCAAAGGATCCTGCAATTTCTTTCTTAGTGGTTTGGTCAGTTATTGTATTTGCACTTGCATTCTCTCAGAGACGCTTTATGTATCTCCTATCCATCAATGTTGCAGTTCTTTCTGGTTATCTCATGGGAGAATTGCATTCATGGCTGATGCCAAAAGCAGTTAAAGATCACGCTGGGAAGCGCAAAAAGGCACAGGCAGATACTAGTAATGTTCCTTTGCTGATGGTGCTTGGAATGTTGCTTCTGCCAGGGTTTTTGATATCTGTGGCCGCGATTTCTAATCCCTCTCTCATGCCTTCTGACTGGGAGGAAACCTTAGACTGGTTAAAGGAAAATACCCCAGTGACTTCTTATTATAACGATCCTGCGCAGACTCCTGAGTATGGTGTTCTTAGCTGGTGGGATTTTGGTAACTGGATTATCTACAGGTCGCAGAGGCCAGTTGTTACCAATAACTTCCAACCGGGTGTACAGGATGCAGCTGTCTTTTTCTTATCTCAGGATGAAACAAAGGCATCAAATATCCTTGATGAGAGAAAAGTAAAGTATGTACTGACAGATATATCAATGGTCAAAGGTAAATTCTTCAATATTGCTAAACTTGCAGGTGAGGACTATAATAGCTTCTTCGATAACGAAACCACTAATAAGGGTTCCTCTACGGTAACAACAAAAGTAGAGAATGACAAGTTCAAGAATACAATGCTTGTTAAACTACATGTTTATGATGGAAGTGCTTCCGGTCACTATCGCTTACTATATGAGTCTAACACTACTGTTACTAAGGATCCGGATGTAAAATATGTGAAAGTATTTGAGTATGTGAAAGGAGTAAAGGTAACAGGTAAGGCTGAACCGGGAGAAACTGTTTACGGGGCAACTACTCTTGTCAGCAACGAAGGCAGAAAGTTCGATTACTATAATTCTGCAGTTGCAGGCGAGGATGGTACTTACAATCTGACTCTGGCTTACTCAACTGAGAATAGTGATCTGTCCACTCATGCCATATTGCCGTATACTATAATTGGTAAAAAAAGTCTCTCTTCCAAACAGATCGATGTAACAGAGAGCGCTGTTCAGATCGGTGAAGTTTTGTTGTTAGACCTGGTATAGGTCTTAAGTTCTCTCTCTCTCTTTTTTAAATTAGAGCTTGGATTAGGCATATATATAAAAAAAGTATTACACATGTACATTCACTTTTGGTGCTTCCAGGTGATATAATGCTTTACAGATGCTCTTTATGTGAAGGGAAAATGAATAGATGGAGGTATCCTGCCATTGTAAGACAGGATAAATTTGGAAGGCAACTTGTTATTTACAAGTGTGTTGAATGCGGCAATGAAGAGACTTATCCTGACCTTTAAAATCAGAACATTGAATAAACTTCTTCGTGTGGATGGATCACAAAACCCTCGGGCGTGATCTCGTATGGGTGGATCTTTTTGCTGTGGTCTGATCCACGCATCTTATATATTTCCAGACTGCGCATGCGCACATTTTCGTGTCGTTTATAATATAGCACAATGGTTCCATCCGTTACGAAGTTTTCCACTCCGAATCTTGAAGGGCTTGACTCATCAATTACTTCGCATGTCATCATTGAAGTAAGCCCTATTACTTCAAGGGTGGTGCTCAGCTTCAGTAATTCTACACGTATTTTTGCTTGATCCTGCAGATAAAAACTTATAGAAGTCGTGGAATCTACCAGAGATCTCCGTGCATTAATCTCTTCCTGGGTAGTGATTATCTGGTCCATCAGGGAGCGAATGTCAAAAGGACGGATGTCTACATACTTTTCTTGCGATGGTATGCCAATTTTTGTAGAACAAGCATCTATTATAGCAAGTTTATTCTCTTCTTCAAGTTCCTCGAGATTCCATCCAAACTTGAGTACATTCTCACGTATCTGCTCAGGTCTCTCCTCGGTTGCTACTATGATCCCATTCTCTCCATATTTTGTGATCCCATTATAAATAAACTGGATGGAGAAATTTGTTTTACCGGCTCCAGATGTGCCTGAAACCAGGTATGTCCTATCTCGTATAAGTCCTCCACCACAGAGTTCATCAAAGCCGGGTATGCCCGTCCTCACTCTGTTTGGACCTTCTTCCATCTTTATCTCTTCAGATATAGCGCCATCAAACATCTTGCGTTTCTCCTCGTTTTATGCTTAATCTTTAGTATTTATAATATATCAGGGAAGATATAAATGTGTTGAGGTGATTATGTTTATTCCATCTGGGCAAACTCATATGTACTCTATTCGACAATCTATTAACTATACTTTCTTTCTTGTCGTTATCTTAAGGGGTACGCATACTAGAGTTCGACATTTCCCGTTAAATACATCGATACTTGCCATTGCGACGCGAATAATAATCTGTTTGAGACCACAAAAGATTTAATAGGGAAATCAATTAATAGGCTCTTGTAATCCAATATGACGGGATTAAGAGGGTGATGATGAGAACTTCGTCAATGGGCGAACTTAGAGTTCTCCTGATGAAGATCTGAGGGCGCATAAGCGTTCTAATCTAACGATCCTCACTCTTCGATATATACTAACTAACGGAGGAAAATAATGAGTAAATTCGCAGCAGTAACAATTGCTGCACTTATGCTGATGGCAGTCTTTGTCTCATCTGCAAGTGCAGCAGCCTCTGTAAACACTGTGGAGGTAAGAAGCCCAGTGTTCAGTGGCAGCGCTTTAAGTGGCATTACTGTGGATTTTGACTATACAGAGTTCGCAGGCTTCTATTACGACATTGATGACAACATTGGTTCCGAGACTTTGCAGATCAACTCTGCCATGGTTTCAGACCCAAGGACCATTGATGAAAATGGACTCGTATACACATCCACTATCCAAGAAATTGACTATGCATATGATGACTGGACCGGCCAGTTCCCAAAGATGGGCTTCCTTGCACAGGACTATGTTCCAGTGAACGGCCAGCCAGACGTTCTGTCCAAGCTTATACTTGACAGCGATGACAAGTACACTCTGAGAGTTGGTCAGTCCCTTGACCTTGGCGAAGGCTATACAGTCACACCAAAGCAGATTGATGTTGAGGGTGACAAGGTCTGGCTCGAGCTGAGCAAGGACGGCGTATACCTTGACGATCAGGTCATTACAGTAACTAATTCAGATGTTGAGAACAGCACCTGGGACTATGAAGAGGACGATGTTGCAGGCGAAGATGATGTAGTCATCATGAGAGCCCACGTCAACGAAGTATTCCAGGGTCAGACCGACAGCCTTGCAGTAATTGAAGGTCTGTGGCTTATCTCTAACGAACCAATGGAAGTCGAGAGCGACGACACCTTCGATGCACTTGAGGTTACTACCATCGGTGACAACTACCTTGAGCTTAAGAACAAGGATGATCTTACTTTGACCAAGAACAAGGAAATAGTCCTTGCAGGCGACATGAAGATCAAGACCGCTGACTCAGACGATGTCAGGTTCTACTTCTACAAGGATATCACCGCACCAGGAACTTATGAAGTCAGAGGTTCAGTTGCAAGCGGCGCAGGTACCACTACCTGGGATGAAAGCTCTTTCGCAGGCTTCTACTACGACCTTGATGCAGACATAGCATCTGAAGAGATGCAGGTTACTGTAACAGGTACTAGGACCATTGCAGAAGATGCTCTTATATATACTACCACCATCCAGCAGGTAGGATACGAGTACGATGACTGGGATGGAACCTATCCAAAGATGGGCTTCCTTGCAGTAGAATATGTACCAGTGAACGATCAGCCAGATGTACTCTCCCAGCTTATACTTGACAGCGATGACAAGTACACTCTGAGAGTTGGTCAGTCCCTTGACCTTGGCGAAGGCTATACAGTCACACCAAAGCAGATTGATGTTGAGGGTGACAAGGTCTGGCTCGAGCTGAGCAAGGACGGCGTATACCTTGACGATCAGGTCATTACAGTAACTAACTCCGATGTTGAGAACAGCACCTGGGACTATGAAGAGGACGATGTAGGCGGCGAAGATGATGTAGTCATCATGAGAGCCCACGTTAACGAAGTATTCCAGGGTCAGACCGACAGCCTTGCAGTAATTGAAGGTCTGTGGCTCATCTCTAACGAACCAATGGAGATCGAGAGCGATGACACCTTCGAGGCACTCGAGGTTACAACTATCGGTGACACCTCCCTTACACTGACCAACAAGGATGACATTACTTTGACCAAGAACAAGGAGATCGCAATCGCCGGTAACATGTTCTTCAAGACCGCTGATTCCGATGACCTCCGCTACTACCCATACGCTGAGTACATCGTCGGTGGAAATGTAACTGTACCAACTGGCAATGAAACTGCTCCAACCACTGGCAACGTTACCGCACCAACCACTGGCAACGTAACAACTCCAGCAGGCGAGACTCCAGCAGGCGAGACTCCAGCAGGCGAGACTCCAGCAGGCGAGACTCCAGCAGGTAACGAGACTCCAGTAGACGAGGATACCCCAGGCTTTGAGGCAATCTTTGCAGTAGGCGGTCTCTTGGCAGTTGCATACCTTGTTAGAAGGAACTAAGCTAAAATGAATTGAGAAGGGTTTCAATCCCTTCTTCTACTCTTTTTTTTGATTCTGATTTACGTTAAATGTCCCCGTTTATTGATTGGACATCAGTTTAATAACAAAGAAACCGTATTATCGGACTATTTATCCGAGGTAATGCCATGAAGAAACAGTTAAGTTTAGTGTTGATATTTGTAGTATTGTTCATGGGTTTCTCAGGCTGCATATTCAAAGGGAATGATAACACTACTCCCTCAAGTGGCCAGGTTGCCCCAGAAAAAAGCGTTTCTGAACTTGTGGTGCTTAATAACATTCCATCAGGTTTTGAATACCTTGGTAATAAGTCTCTTACTGCAGATGATGTGAACAATGACTACACTAAAGCAGAAAATGTTGTAGAAGCTGCTGAAGGTATTTATAAGAATACAACTCTCGATTACTACGTAGCAGCTATAAAGTTTTCAGATGCAACATCAGCTGAGTCTTTCATTACAAACTATAAAGGTACTTTCAAAGTACTTCAGAACAATGAGACTTTCCAACAGGTTGAATTCAATGGACACGAAGCTACAAGAGCTCTGAGTCATTCTACTGTAGGAGGTACACAGGTTTCAAGGTACAAGTATTTCTGGAATAACGAGAACTTTGTGTTCATCATTGAAGGTAATTCAGATGATCCTGCTGTAGGTCTTGATTTTGCAATGGCTACAGGATACTAATAATATCCTTAACATTTTCTTTTTTTTAATCTGCGATTCCAATCGATACGCTTTAATATGAAAATACCCTTCTAGATGCTACGCTATGCCCGGATAGCCTAGTCGGTTGGGGCGCCAGACTCATAGGGAATATTTACGAGTGCGTCCAAGTCTCCTGAGACATCTGGAGGTCGCGTGTTCGAGTCACGCTCCGGGCACTAATTTTTAACTAATTTAGTCCAGTTATTGTATCTTGTGGGCATTTTAGCTGATAACATGAGGTATCTTTTTTGTTCTTAGTATGCTGTTAGGTCAAATCACTCTTCCAGCT
The DNA here is from genome assembly GCA_002508425.1 of Methanosarcinaceae archaeon UBA470. Classification (GTDB taxonomy): domain Archaea; phylum Halobacteriota; class Methanosarcinia; order Methanosarcinales; family Methanosarcinaceae; genus Methanomethylovorans. The sequence continues at coordinate 15,420 of DAKU01000181.1, read as the reverse complement.
GAAAAGCAATTTAAACTAACAAGCTTTATTTCTTTATATGAGTGGGGAAATAAGCTGGTTTCGTGCTACTATCGAGGAAACTTTTGATCTTCTGGAAAGTGGGAAGGAAGGACTCAGCTTGGATGAAGCAGCTTTGCGTTTGTCTAGGTATGGCTACAATGAGGTGGAAACTAAAAAGAAGCATGGTCTTGTCTATCTTTTTGCAAAACAGTTTGCCAGTCCTCTAATATACGTTTTGATCGCAGCTGCAGTGGTAACTTTCTTCCTTGATGAATATGCGGACGCGGCCGTAATCACAGGTGTGGTATTTGCAAATGCTATCATAGGTTTTGTGCAGGAACGCAAAGCTGAGCACGCCCTGGAATCTCTTTCCAGAATGATGATCGCCGAGGCTACTGTTTTAAGGGACGGCCAGCGACAGATTATACCAAGTAGGGAGTTGGTGGCAGGGGATGTAGTACTTTTCGAAGCAGGGGCCAGGGTGCCGGCAGATGTGCGTTTGTTCCATGCCAAGAACCTACGTATCGATGAATCGGCTCTTACGGGTGAATCGACAGCTGTTGAAAAAATAATCACTCCCATTGATGCTGAAGATGTCCCCATTGCAGACCAGAGGAACGTAGCCTTTGCTGCTACTCTCATTACTCAGGGTGATGGTATGGGTGTGGTCATAGCTACGGGTGCGAGAACTGAGATTGGAAAGATCTCGGAGCTGATCCAGGAATCAGGAAATTTCTCAACCCCTCTGGTCCGAACCATAAACCGCCTTGGGAAAGTTCTCTTCATAGTAATTCTCTTTGTGTCGGTCTTTACCTATATTGTGGGAAGGTTGCAGGGTTTTGCTAACCTGGAAATATTCCTGGCTGCTGTAAGCCTGGCAGTAGCTGCAATTCCCGAAGGATTACCTGCCCTTATCACAATTTCCCTAGCTATCGGTGTCAAGACGATGGCTTCAAAGAACGCTATCGTGCGCAATCTCCCTTCCGTGGAAACCCTTGGTTCTGCGACTGTGATCTGTTCTGACAAAACAGGCACCCTGACCTTAAACCAGATGACTGTAACTTCGATCTATACTCCGGAAGGTTTGTTTGAAGTCATAGGAGACGGTTATTCCATAGAAGGTGCATTTTTCCGGAATAACGAACAGATAGATGCTTCTAGCTATCCTTCTCTTGCGAGTACCCTCAAAGCAGGTGCTCTTTGCAATAATGCGTATCTCAGGGAAGGAGGGAGTATAGAAGGAGACCCTACCGAAGGTGCATTGCTTGTATCAGCCTTGAAGCTTTCACATTTTCATCTGCCTCGTCTAGATTCCATACCATTTGAATCAGAAAAGCGTTTCATGGCCACGCTCCATGAAGATGAAAGTGGATCTGGTGTGATATATGTCAAAGGCTCCCCCGAAAAGATCGTCAATATGTGTCGTTCCCAGTATAATGGACAGGAAGAAGTAGAATTGGAAGCAGGCGAAATACTGGGGGCTGCGGACCGGATGGCGTCCAGAGGCCTTCGGGTTATAGCCATGGCATACAGGTATGTGGACAGCTCTAAAAAAGAGCTGTCTTCGGAGGATGTGCGGGAGCTGACGTTCCTCGGTTTGCAGGGTATGATGGACCCCCCGAGGGAGGAGGCCAAGGAAGCCATCAGGAAATGCAAAACTGCTGGCATCCGGGTAATTATGATAACAGGTGATCATATCATCACAGCTACCAGTATTGCCGATCAGCTTGGGATAACTACCAGCGGAGCTTTGTCAGGATCGGACCTGGACAGCATGTCTGACGAGCACCTCTCAAAGAAACTGGGGACTGTCTCTGTCTTTGCACGTACATCCCCTGAAGATAAATCTCGTATCGTGCGCTTGTTACAGGAACAGGGGGAAGTGGTTGCGGTCACAGGAGACGGTATCAACGATGCACCGGCACTGAAAAGAGCTGACATAGGGGTTGCTATGGGCAGGTCAGGTACTGAAGTCGCCAAGGAAGCCTCTGATATGGTACTTGCGGACGACAATTTTGCTTCTATTGTGAATGCCATTGAGGAAGGCAGGGATGTTTATAGCAAGATCCAGAAGGTCATTTTATGGACACTGCCCACAAATGCAGCCGAAGGTCTTGCAATAATGGCTGCTGTCTTGCTGGGAATCGTGAATCCTCCACTTCTTGCTATTCATATCCTGTGGATTAATACTGTAACTGCTATCGGGCTGGGAGTTCCCATTGTGTTCGAGCCGAAGGAGCCGCATCTTCTGAATAGGCATCCGCGCCCTCGTGATGAACCTCTTCTGTTACCAATAATCAAACGCAGGATCGTGACAGTGGCCTTGCTCATGGTGACAGCTACTTTTCTGCTCTTCTTCCTCGAAATAAACGCCAATGGGAAGAATATCACTACAGCACAGACCATAGCAATGAATACCATTGTTTTCTTTGAGATATTCTATCTTTTCAGCTCTAAGTCTATCTATGAGAGCGTAGCAGGGCGCCTGTTTTCCAATTGGGTGATGTCAGGCGGGGTAATTCTGGTCATTCTTCTGCAAATGTTGATCACCTACCATCCCTTCATGAACAATGTCCTTAATACGGCTCCGTTGGGTGTGACTGACTGGCTGCTTATAGTATTGGTATCCAGTAGTGTATTCTTTGTTATCGAAGCGGAAAAAGCGATTCATAGAAAGCGGATTAGTAGTACAAAAAAGTGAGAATAAAGGTCAGGAATCTTTTGGGATGAAGCGAGAGGGAAAAGTAATGAATGTTTCTGGCTGGACAATCAGTCGCTACATAACTCTGCATTTGCATTTATCGCTTTTTTCCATTCCTCTGACTTCTCAGCAAATTTCATGGCTCTTGCAGGACTTGAAGACGGAACCCTCAGAATATCAATATTTTCCGGCACATTGCAACGTTGAATATAGTCAGATGCCTTTTTTCCATTGCAAATGATCCTTTTGATGTGAATCAGCTGAGAAAAGTCATTGTACTCTTCATTGTGAATACTGCTGTCTGAACTTCCGGTTATCTTACAAGCTTTCAGAGTATCCCACAGTCCGATTTTATGTTCCAGCAAAGTCGCAATTCTGTTTTCATAGTCCATTTCCTTCAAATCGACACCAAGTATCTCACTCATCAATTTCCAGAAATGGTTTGCAGGATTTCCGTAGTACTGACTCAAATTTCGTGATATCTCAGAAGGATAAGTTCCGACTATCAGGACTTCAGTTTCTTCATTTTGTATTGGTTCTATGGGATCATCTCCATGATTTAAGTTTGTGAGTTGGGGTTGTTTGTCTAATGGCTGAATGGAAATGGTTTGGAGTATAATAGAAAAGTATTTTACTTATACTACGCGTATCATTTTCTATTAGCAGTTAACGAATTCAAAGTAATAGGAATTTAAGAATGCTTACAGAAGTAAAAATCACAACTCCTGGAATTATTTCGACGTTGAAACGTCTAAAATTCAATGAGAATCATTTTTACAAATCAATTGCACAGTATATATGGAACAGTTTTGATGCAGAAGCTACAAGAGTTGATTTGATTTATGATTTTTCTCCAAGTGGCATACTTAAAAAACTTATCATTAAGGATAATGGTTATGGAATTAATCATAATGAGCTTTCCTCCAAATTTAAGCCCATTTTTGTGTCAGAGAAATCAGGAGGGTCCATGAATGCTAGGCATACTTCAACATATCATGGGAAGAATGGTGTTGGAAGATTCACTTTCTTTACGTTTGCAAACAATGCAATATGGCATACAGTCTATAATGATGGTAACTTAATTTTTAGATACGATATTGAAATATCAGCAAATCGCTTAGAGTTTTTTAGTGGATTAGAATCAACACCTGAGATTGTAAATGAGCCAGTAGGTACTGTTGTTGAATTTATGAACTTTAAGAGGCTTAAACGAAAAACAAAAAGTGGTCATTCTGCTAAATCTGCAGAATCAGAAATGGTCGATTATCTAACAAAAGAGTTCTGTTGGTATTTAGAATTAAACAAATTAGATGTAAAATTATTCTTAAATGATGTAGAACTGGACTATTCTTCATTAATTGAAGATAAAGAGCATTTCGAAATTATGCACGAATCTTCGAATTCGACTTTTAAGGTAAGGTATGTTCAATGGGCACACTTTCTAGAAAATGAGTACTCAAAATTTTATTATCTTGACTCTACTAACAATGAACTATACAAAGAGTACACGACTTTAAACAATAAAGGTGATCGTTTTTATCATAGTTTATTTGTATCAAGCGATTATTTTGAAGATTTTAACTTTGATTCCAGTGAATGCTCAATTCAAAAAAATATGAATGGTGGATGCCGTTCAGATGATGCCTTTAAATCTTTAATGAAAGAATTGACTCGCTTCCTCAGAACTAAAAGAAAACCTTTTTTGAAAGAATATGCTAAAAAAATGATAGCAGAATTTGAAGAAGAAGGAATAATAAGCAAGAAAAATAAAGATGATTTTGAATTAATTCAAATTGAGGACTTAGAAGATGTAGTGCAAGAACTGTACACAACGCAGCCAACTCTTTTCCATAATCTGAAAAAAGAGCAGAAGCAAATATTAATTGGATTATTGAATTTAGTTTTGAACTCACAAGAAAGAGAAAGGATGCTAGTTATCATTGATCAGATTGTCAAATTAGACTTTGATGAAAGAAAGGAATTAAGTGACATTTTAAAAGTCACAAATATGTCCAAAATTATTAAAACAATGAATCTCATCAAGGATCGATTTAAAGTTTTAAAACTTCTAGAAGAAATATTGTTTAATCATGATTTAAAGGCTAATGAAGTAGACCATTTACAAAAAGTCATAGAGGATCACACATGGATATTTGGAGAGAAATATAGTCTAGTTGCTGCAGCAGAAGATAATTTCGAAAAAGCCCTCAAAAACTATACAAAAATCCTTTATGAAGACGATAGTGACGTTTATATCAATCACCCTGATAAATACAAGCAAGTTGACATATTTATTTGTCGTCAAGAAAAAAATCATGATTCTATACACAACCTTATTATTGAGCTCAAACATCCCTCTAAATCTCTAAATGAAGCTCATTTATCGCAAGTAAAAAGGTACATGAGAACAATTATGGATATCGATAGATTTAATGCAGATACTTATTCATGGGATTTTTTTCTGATAGGAAATAAATTCGATTCATCTGGTTATATAGAAGGTGAAATTCTGAGCAATCAAAGAAAAGGGGTATCTGGACTAGTCCATAGTAATGATCAATATAACATATTTGTTCGCAAATGGAGCGATGTCTTAATTGACTGTAATTTGCGACATCAGTTTTTACAAGATAAATTGGAAATAGAAAAGTGCATGTTGGTTGAAAATTTGGAATCACCTAATGAAGCTGTTGAGTTCGCAAAAAATAGTGCTATGGTAAAGTGAGAGATCTTTCCTAAGACAGACCTCGGTTTTTAGTTATCAACATCAATAGCGTTTAGTCTGCCCTCTGTTGGTAGATTTCATACAAACCAATTAATTTTTAGATCGACTATCTTTAATTGTTAGTATATAGGATATGCATAATTGAGGTGGTAATTCTCGTCGATTGCATCTTAAATAATATCTTCTTCTTCAACTACTTTTGTATTCCGCAAACATTGTAATACACAAAACATATCTAATTGTCAACTCTTTACCTCAATCCTTCTTTCTTTCTCCATCGCGCAAAACATATATGCTCTCAGTAGGTACATAACCTCATGAACTTTCAACTCCTGGATGCAGACTATGTAACCGAAGGTACTAGTCCTGTTGTGCGTCTCTTTGGCAGGGATGAGGACGGCAAGAGTGTCTGCTGCTATGTGCCGGGATTTGAGCCATATTTTTATGTGAATGCTTCTGGTGAGCTTGACCTGATCTGCAAGCTCATAAAGGAACGTTTTGATGTGGTCAAGAGTGTAGATATAGTTCAGCGTTTCGAGCCAGTGGGGTATCAGAAGTCCAAAAAACCTATGATTCAGGTCACTACCTATGAGCCAAGGCACGTTCCTGAGATCCGTGATGACATACTGCAGATCCCCGGAGTAAAAGAGGTGTATGAGACAGATATACTGTTCAGAAACCGTTTTTTGATAGACAGGGGACTGCATGGCATGGGCTGGGTCTCAGTTTCCCCCTCCAAGGAATGCATTCCCACCGGGAAAATGTACTCTGATGCCGTATGCTTAGACCTGCAACCTGCTGAAGTTGAGAAGCTCCCAAATGCACCCCTCAAGTTCCTGTCCTTTGATATCGAATGCCTGCCCATAGGTGGCTCCATGCCTTCCCCGGACGAATCTCCGGTGATCATGATAAGCCTCACCTTTGCTCCTGCCTACAACGGTCACAACACCATTGTACTTGTGGCAAAACAGGTTTCAAATGCAGGTCCAGATGTCGAGTCACTTAAAAACGAAGAATCCATGTTCAAGCGGTTCTTTGAGATACTCAGGGAATATGATCCGGATATATTACTGGGCTACAACATCAACGATTTCGATATTCCTTATATAAGTGACAGGGTCAAGATCATCTCTGACTCAGGTACTATAATTGATTCGGGTTCAGGACGCGACGGGCGGCCAATGAGCTACCGGAAGATCGGAACAATGACTCTCATCTCCCTGGCCGGAAGGGTTGTGGTGGATGTTCTTCCTCTCATACGCAGCCAGTTTAGTCTGAAGAGATATACGCTGCGTAATGTAGCCAAAGAGCTTTTGGACCGGGAAAAGCTTGATGTGGCACCCTCTGAAATGGAGGAATACTGGAATGATAACGGAGAAAAATTACTAAAGTTCATAGATTACGCAAGGCGCGATTCCGAGCTTGCTATGGAACTGGTCATGAAACTCCAGTTGCTTGATAGGTACATAGCTATCTCCAGGGTAAGCGGTTCCCTTCTACAGGAGGTTATTGACGGCGGCCAGACCTCCATGGTGGAGAACCTCCTGTTGCGTGAATGTCGCAGTAGGGATCGGGTGATACCTCCTAAACCAAATGATGATCTTGTGTATTCCAGGAACAAGAACAGTGAGGGTTTGAAAGGAGGTGAAGTGCTGGAGCCTAAAAAAGGACTTCTTGAAAATGTAGTTATACTCGATTACAAGTCCCTATATCCTACTATAATGATGGCTCATAATCTCTGCTACACAACTGTCGTCGAGAAAGATGTTCCTGAAGAAGGCAAGACGATTACACCACCATCAGGTGGTAAGTTCGTAACAGCAGATATTTCAAAAGGTATCATGCCCACTATCTTGGAAAATCTTCTCAACCGAAGGACCGAAACCAAGAAACGCATGAAATGTGTGTCTAATGAAGACGAGTATAGGGCTCTCGATGCTACACAGCTTGCAATGAAAATATTGCTGAACAGCTTTTACGGCTATGCAGGTTATACACGTGCGCGCCTATACACTCTTACTCTTGCAAACGCTGTGACAAGTTTTGGTAGGGAGAATATTATCACCACACGTTCACTTATAGAGAATACTATCCATACCATCTACCTTGAAGATGGTAATTCTCATCTTGAAAGTGAGACTTCCTCTATTTCACAGAGCAAGGCTATTTCTCTTTCAGTGGTATATGGTGATACCGACAGTGTCTTTGTACAGTGTACATCAAAAAGTGAGATCTCCCTTGAAGATGCAGAACTTGTAGGTAAGAAGATCTCAGGCATAGTTTCAGCTTCTCTGCCTGACCCCATGGAACTTGAGTTTGAATCCATAGCAAAACGCGCCCTTTTCATAGCAAAGAAAAGGTATGCTATCTGGGTATTTGAGCGCTCTGCCGATGGCTGGAAAGATGGTATAAAAGTAAAAGGCATGGAGACCGTACGCAGGGACTGGTGTGAGCTGACATCCAAGACCTTGAACAGAGTGCTTGAACTTGTGCTTAAGGAAGGAGAAGTGGAAGCAGCTGTAAGGCATGTACGGAAAGTAGTTGATTCCATCCGCAACCTCGATGTCACAAAGGATAAGGATATCATAGATGATCTTACTATGACTCGCATGTACTCCAAGAGACGGGAGCACTACAAAAACAAGCAACCCCATATTACGGTCGCTGAAAAAATGGAACAAAGAACAGGTTCTCTTCCCCCTGTAGGTGAGCGCATACCTTTTGTCATCACTGCAGGTAAAGATCTCTTTGTGAACCGCGCGGAAGATCCGGAGTATGTCCGCGAGCACAATGTATCTCTTGATGTGGACTACTATGTAAAGAAACAGATTCTCCCACCTGTTGAGAGGATTCTAGGGGTATTTGGCGTAGACCTTGCAAACCTTGATTATGATTCAAAACAAACAGGTCTGTCAGACTTTACTCATGGATCGCCGGAAAAAAAGATGCAGAGATCAGTTCCACGTAAACTGGATTCCGAAGGGGCAGGACCAAGCAATGGTTCGCAGCGATCTCTCTTTGATTTCTAATTAGTTAAGTATCAATCTTTCACCAGTCACTAGGTATACGATACTCTGGCAAATATTACAAATATGATCTCCTATTCTTTCTAAGTACCTTAATACAAAGAGTAGGTGTGAAGCATCAGTGATGATACTATGGTCTTTGATCATCATCTCTATGAACTCCTTCTCAGTATCAAAGAAAAGCTTGTCTAGCACGTCATCACCTCTCGCAACTTTTTTGGCAAGCTCCGGATCTGAATCTTTGAAGGCTGTCATAGTACCCTGCAACATCTTCTCTGTAATCTCACTCATCTTGCAGATACCTGACAGAAGCACCTTGTTCCTTTCAGGTTCACCTTTTATGTCTGTAGATGTCCAAGCTATGTTACATGCAAGGTCGCTTAACCTTTCCAAATCAATAGCCATTGTCAAACTTGCAGTTATAAGCCTCATGTCACTTGCCATGGGTTGTTGAAGGGCTATAAGGTGTGAGACACATTTCTCTACTTTTATTTCTTTTTCATCAACTATATCATCTTTTTTTATCGTCTCGTGGGCAAGGTTAGTATCAAGGGTTGTAAGGGATTCAGTCGCTCCTCTCAACATATCAAGGGATACTTGCATCATCTCTAATACGTTAAGTTTCAGTAAATCAAGACTATTGTGATATTTTTCTCTCGACATCTCTTCACCCAAACCTTCCCGTTATGTAATCTTCTGTCGGTTTCATTTTAGGATTCTCAAATATCTGATCGGTTTTACCATATTCTATCAGATCTCCCGTGAGGAAGAATGCAGTATTGTCTGATATCCTTGCAGCCTGTTGCATATTATGTGTAACTATAACTATAGTGTATTTCTTCTTAAGCTCCATTATGAGCTCTTCTATTTTGGAAGTTGATATCGGATCAAGCGCACTGCAAGGTTCATCGAATAATATTACTTCCGGTTTAACTGCCAGTGTTCTCGCAATGCATAGTCTTTGCTGTTGTCCACCACTAAGATTCAGAGCAGATGTACTTAGCCTATCGGCCACTTCATCCCACAATGCTCCAGAGCGGAGGGCGTCTTCTATAATACTGTCTATTTCATTCTTAGAAAAGCCATGTATCTTTGGCCCATAGGCTATATTGTCACGTATGGACATGGGGAAAGGATTTGGTTTCTGGAACACCATTCCCACTCTTTTTCGCAGGTCAACTACATCCACCTCTTTGGAATATATATCTTTATCATCTATCCTGACGTTTCCCTCAATTCGGCAGTTCTTCACCAGATCGTTCATTCTGTTCAGACATCTTAAGAATGTGGATTTTCCACATCCTGAAGGACCTATCAGAGCTGTCACACTGTTTTTGGGGATATCTATAGAAATATTGTGAAGAGCGTGATTATTGCCGTACCAGAGATTAAGTCCTCTTACTTCTATCTCGGTCTGTTTTCCGTTGTTTTGTCCTGACATTTGCTACCTTTTCCTTAATTCCTGAGTTTTTTTCTGTAATGTCTTCTTATACTGACAGCTATCATATTGACGCTGAGGACTATGGCAAGTAATACTAATGCAGTACCATATTGTATAGGTCTTGTCTGGGAGATATTGGTACCTGCAGTAGCAATTACGTATAAGTGATACGGTAGTGCCATAAATTGTGAATAAATTGAGTCTGGAAGCCTTGGGAGGAAATAAGCTGCTCCTGTAAGTAGGATGGGTGCAGTTTCTCCTGCCACTCTTCCCACTCCCAGAATAGCACCGGTTATCATGCCAGGAATTGCAGCAGGCAGCACTACTTGTCTTATTGTTTGCCATTTAGTAACACCAAGCGCGAGAGAAGCATACCTATATTCTTCTGGTACGGTTATCAAGGCCTCCTGGCTTGTCCTTATTATTATCGGAAGGACCATTAATGCAAGAGTGAGTGCTGAAGCTAGTAATGAGGCTCCAAATCCCATATATTTTACGAACATTGCAAGTCCGAACAGTCCAAATACTACAGAAGGCGTTCCTGCTAGATTATTAATGGCCATCTCTATTAGCCACTTGGTTTTGCCTGGTTGTGCATACTCATTCAAGTATATTGCTGACAATACGCCTAAAGGTACGGCAACACCCATTGATCCTACTATAAGGTATATTGTTCCCAATATTGCAGGATATATGCCTCCTTCTGTCATCCTTTTCCTTGGCATCTCGGTAAGGAATTCTATACTGATTGCACTATATCCATTTAGAAATATCTGTAGCATTATGGCTATTACTAAAAGCGCTACAAAGGCAGCACTAAGCTTAAGGAAAGCAAAAGCAAGCTTTTGGTTGAATTTAGCTTTTTTTGTTATTGTCCTGCCCCCATGTTAAATTTATATTTCTTTTTTATGTATTCAGCCACGATATTGGTAATGAATGTGGTAATGAACAACACGGAGCCAATAGCAAAGAGTGCATAGAAATGCTCGCTTCCTTGGGGCACTTCTCCCATTTCCAGTGCAATAGTTGCTGTCATAGTTCTTACTGGTACAAAAAGCCCATCTGGAAAGCCGGGTATTATTGCGGTGTTCCCTGTCACCATCATAACAGTCATTGTTTCTCCTATGGCTCTTCCTATACCCAGCATCACAGCAGCGGATATTCCGGATAGGGCAGCAGGTAGAATTACTTTATTTATTGTTTGCCATTCCGTAGAACCAAGAGCTAACGATCCATCTTTAATGGAACGTGGTACTGAACTGATGGCATCTTCTGACATGGATATGATTGTGGGCAAAGCCATTATTCCTAACATTATAGAACCAGCAAGTGCAGTCTGACCGGTTGGGAGGTCCAATATGTTTTGAAGCAATGGAACCAGTACTACTAGGCCAAAGAATCCGTATACGACTGATGGAATTCCGGCAAGTATCTCCACAAGGGGTTTAAGGACATCAGCTTCTTTTTCACCTGCAAGTTCTGCTATGTAAATTGCTACTGCAATTCCAAGGGGTACTGAAAATATAATTGCTCCAAAGGTTACTATTATTGATCCAAATAATAAAGGTAGCAATCCAAACTGGTTCGGTTGGGATGTAGGGTACCACTTTGTGCCTATCAGAAAGTCTATGAATGAGTAATTCTGGAACAGTGCAAGTCCATCCCTGAACAAAAAAATACAGATAAGAAAAAGGATTACCACTGCAGTAACTCCTGAGAGGCACAACAGTGATTCGATCGCTTTTTCTTGATATTTTCTATTGCTCATATCAGATCATTTGTTTGATCTTATTTTACTGGGAAGTATCCAACATCAGACACTATTGCCTGTCCTTCTTCACTCATTACATAATCCATAAATTCTTTTGTCAATCCCTGTGGCTCACCATTGGTATAGTAGTATAGTTGCCTTGCCAATGGGTATTCTCCACTAAGGATTTTCTCTTCTGTAGCAGAAACGAATGTTCCTTCTCCACCATCAAGTGCTAGAGCCTTGGTGCTGTCATCAAGGTACGCGTATCCTATATATCCTATAGCTCCCTTGTTCTGAGCTACTTCCTGTGTAATGGCTCCAGTTGCAGGTTGCACAAGTGCGTCTTGGCGGTATTCTCTTCCTTCTAAAACTTCTTCTTTGAAGTATTCATATGTGCCAGAGCTGCTGTCACGGCTTATCACTGTAATTTGAATATCTTCGCCGCCAACATCCTTCCAGTTGCTTATGTTTCCATCGTAGATGGCCTTAAGCTGTGTGAAGGTTAATTGAGTTACAGGATTTTCAGGATTTACAACCACTGCAATTCCATCCCATCCGATGATCGTTTCTACAGGATTGATGCTATTATTTTTTGCCTTTTCTATTTCCGAATCTTTCATATTCCTGGAAGCCATTGCTATTTCTGCCTCGCCATCAATAAGTGCAGCAATTCCTACTCCAGAACCTCCGCCAATTACTGTGATATCGCTGTCTTGATTCTTAACCATAAACTCTTCGGCTTCTGCTTGGGATAATGGAAGCACTGTGTCAGAGCCTTTTACAATAATACCTTGTTTTACAGTTGCATCTTGGGAAGCATTTGATATTTCTTCTGTTGTACTGGCGTCTGTAGTGTTCTTATCCACGCACCCGATCCCTGTAAATGTGACCCCAACAACAAGGAACACAGTTATAAGGATAAACATTTTGTTAAGTTTTGTTATTTTGAACATGAGTCTTCTCCACTTTGCTGGAATTATCTTTGATGATGCCAGTTGTGTAGATAAGTATTATGTAAATACAATACAGACTCCTATTTTTACTATGGTTTTCTATATTAGTTCTATATTCTATATAGTATTCAATTTTCAACTCTTGCTTGTTGTCCTAAATTAGCAGATCACTATCTTTTTCTCTATTTCATAATTATGGCTTCCTTGTGAAGAACAAAAGTGGCAAATAGGGTAATTGAAATAATAATAGGCATGCCAGATTTACTCATAAAGAATGCTAAGATATTCTATGATAATTATCTTCAGCCTGCAGAAATAGTAATCGATGAAGGGAAGATCAGCAGAATCGCAAAAGAAGCAGATGTAATAGCCGGTGAAGTCATTGATGCAGAAGGATCTCTTGTCCTTCCAGCGGGCATTGACGTGCATGTACATTTTAGAGAACCGGGTCTCACTCAGAAAGAAGACTGGTACACAGGTTCATGTGCAGCAGCAGCAGGCGGTATCACAACTGTAGTGGATCATCCTAATACACTTCCTCCTACCATTGACAAAAAATCCTTTTCTGAAAAACTCAAGCTTGCTTCTCGTAAATCTATTGTAGATTTTGGTATTCATGGAGGAGTTACTAACAATCTTGAAAAACTCCCTGAACTCTGGGAAGAAGGAGTAACAGCATTTGGTGAGATCTTTATGGCAGAGTCTACTGGTGGACTCAATATCGATGAAGTAACTCTTGAAAGTGCCTTGAAAGTGATCAACCAACTTGGTGCGTTGGCAGCTATCCATGCTGAAGACGATGCAATCCGCTTGGAATGCGAGGCATTGTTAAAGAATGATATGTCTCCTGCTTCCCACTCCCGGGCGCGGCCTAATATATGCGAGGCCACTGCAGTGCAAAAAGCAGTAGAAGTTCTTAGAAAGACCGGAGCAAAGGGGCATATATGTCACATTAGTGCTTTTGAGTCAGTAGGTGTACTTGGTAGAGATAGGTATATTGCACGGCAAAAAGGTCTATCTCCGATCACATGTGAGGTGACGCCTCATCATCTGTTCCTTTCTACGAAGGATTGGGATAGGCTAGGTTGTTATGGTAAAATGAATCCTCCTCTTAGGGATCGTAGAAGTGTTAAGTTCCTTCTTAATTCATTAAATGATGGCAGTGTGGATATTGTAGCATCAGATCATGCTCCTCACTGTGAAACTGAAAAAGATGTGGATATAAAGACAGCTCCATCAGGGGTGCCAGGAGTGGAAACTCTCATGCCTCTGATGCTCATGGCTGTGAAGAAGAATCTTCTCCCACTGGGGCGTATGATAGATGCTACAAGCGCTGCTCCTGCCAGGATATTTGGTCTGGACAGGCATTCTAAAGGCAAGCTAGGGGTAGGTTTTGACGCTGATTTGATCATTGTGGACACAAAAAAGGTTACTCCTATAAAAGGTGATCACTTGCATGGAAAGGTGGGTTGGACTCCATTTGAAGGAATTGAAGCTATTTTCCCTGATATCACAATATCAAGGGGTGATGTGATATGGGATGGGGAGATATCCGCTTCCTATGGGCGGGGTGTGTTCTTGCCGGGTCAAGGGAAATCTATGGACATTGATGAACATCGTTGAGAAATTTATGTTCATAGAACCATAACCTTTTAAATATATAATCACTTATTATGTTCATGGTGTTGTGATGAAATCCAAATTCGCTATTCATACTACTCTGAGCGGCGATGCTATCAAGGTCCTTGAAAGGTATGAAAAGGATCTGGGCGCCAAAAATGTAGTATTAGAAAAAGCTTTACTCAATCTCGATAATAGTCGGTTCAAGGCAAAACTTGATACGCAGAACATTGATAAGTTGCTCAAAAGGGTGCCTACGGGGGTACCTGGATTAGATGAATTTCTAGAGGGTGGTTTCCCTAAAGGATTTTCAGTTGTAGTTACAGGGCCTCCTGGGACAGGTAAAACTACTTTTTGCATGCAGTTCCTGATGGAAGGAGCAAAGAATGGTGAAAGGTGTATCTTCTTTTCATTTGAAGAGAGAGCTCAACAACTTGTACAGCATTTCATGAGGTTTGGCTGGGACATAGGTAAGTACATTGATGATGGTTATCTGGAAGTCTTTGGTATATCTATGCTTACTTCTGAAGAAATGATCGAGATAATAGAATCTCACAAACCTGATAGGGTTGTTTTTGATTCTCTGAATGTATTTACGGCTCCCGATGAGTTCAGAAAATCTACCTCATGGCGTGCTTTACACAGATTACTTAAAAAGGACAAGATCACCTCGCTGTTGGTCACTGAGAAGACTCATGGGATAGAGAAAAAACAGTTCGATGACTATGATTTTCTAGGAGATGGAATTGTTTTCCTTGATTTTATCCAGACAAACGATATTGATACCACTCCTATGCCTGTCATGGCAATACAAAAAATGAGGGCCACTCGTATAGATCATACTCCTCAACCCTTCAGGTTCACAGCTACTGGTATTGCTAAATATCGTGCACTCAATCTTCCTCAAAAAATACTGCAGGACAAAATGGATCAGCGTCGCACAGAGCGAGATTTAGGTATAGTATGACATAAGACTTGCAATTAATGTTATTGTATAAATAGCCCTAAAGCTTCCAACACCGCCTATACTTATATATGCACTTCCATTTTTTTCTCGGTCTATGGTAAGCAAGGAAGCTATGCATCCTGCAAGTATTCCTACTACGCTTGATACAAAGATCACGCTCTCTATGTTTTCTATAGATAGCAGAAGTGCTAAAGGTAACGATAGAAGTCCAATGTAATCGGGCACTTCTATTCC
>DAKU01000066.1 GCA_002508425.1 Methanosarcinaceae archaeon UBA470 | reverse complement strand
TTGTCTTTACATTACCGGTTCTGGAGGGGTACTATGCCTTCAACAAAAATGTTTCAGATTCGACGGTTGCGTCTTTCCAGCAGGCTCTTGATGCCCTTAAACTGGAAAAAGATGCCACAGGCATCAGCATGTATGAGCAGATGCTTGGCAGACACATACCGTCAATTGGCCTTTCTCAGCTCAATTACCTCACAGAAGAGTGGGCTCCCTTTAACTATCGAGAAGAGGGAAATGTTACCGGTATTTCTGTTGAAACACTCGAGGCAGTCTTCCGAAATATCGGCGTGAACCGCACACGTGAGAATGTCCGCATTGTACCCTTGGCAGAAGGTTTTCAGGCAGCACAGAACAACACGAGTACAGTACTCTTCTCCATCGTTCGCACTCCCGAACGAGAGCCACTATACAAATGGGCCGGACCTTTTACTAAGGCCAGCTTCGTCCTCTATGCACCGATGAGCACTAATATTACAATATCCTCTCCAGAAGATCTCAACAAGTACCAGATTGGTGTGGTTCAGGCCTCCATCGAAAATGATCTCCTCACAAGCCAGGGAGTGAATAAATCACATATCATCAACGGCCAAACCCCAGAAGATCTACTCCGGATGTTGGAGGAAGGTAAAATTGACATGTGGGCAACGGGGGATCTGGCAGGGCGACATCAGATGCTACAGACTGCAACAGATCCCAACGCCTACGAAATCGTATACACCTTGAGCGAGAACGACTTCTACTATGTATTCAGTAAGGATGTACCGGATACGCTAATCAGCGCTTTCCAGCAGGCTCTCGATGCAGTGCAAAAGCAAAAGGATCCACAGGGAGTTAGCGAATACGAAAGAATTATCTACCGGAATCTTGGGGTAGGATGCACCAGGCAGACTTTCACTGACGATGAGGCGGTGGTGCTTGTAAACACAACCTCTGCAGCAATTGAGAAGAGCGCTCCCGATACGTTCCGGCGCATCAACGCAGGAGAGGCACCGTATCAGGACCCTGAGGAGCCTGCCCTCTACACATTCGTATACGATGAAAATATGACAGTTGTTGCACATGCGAATAACATCTGGCTGGTAGGTCTCAATTTCAAAGGGAAGACAGACGTTACTGGTAAACAGTACCGTGATGAAATTTTAGCCGGGGCGTTAGAAAATGGCACCGGATGGGTGGATTATGTATATATACATCCAGTCCAAACGAATCTCTACTATAAGACCACCTACTACCGCTTAACGCAAGGAAGCGATGGTAAATCATACATTGTATGCAGTGGTAATTTCAAGAGTTGCGGCACATGATTAACCGCAATATTTATTTATCACAATTTTTTCACCAACAAGGTTTCTTGTGTCCTAATTCCAATAATAAAGGTCAATTTAGAGGATTAAGTCTGTATCCAATTTCATATAGAATATTTTATAAATATACATTCTGGATATTATGAGTGCCCCCCTATTTTATTTCATGCCATGGATTTATAAGTAGATACTGTGACTTTTATGCATGAAAAAGTATACACTTTTTATTATTGTTACACTTGTGACGGTAGCCATCCTTGGTGCCGGCTGTACAGACAACGAAATAAATTTACCCCAGAATCAATCGTCTAATGCTTCCTCTGCATCTCCGGAAGAAGTTGTTGCTTTTGTCGAGAAAGCTTATGAGTATGCGCAGTTACATGGTCAAGAAGCTGCTCTTCGTGAATTCAATAACCAGACTGGGCAGTTCGTTGATGGCGAACTTTATATCTTCGCCTATGACTCCAAAGGCGACACACTAGCTCTTCCCTTCCAGCCCGAAGTTCTCGGAACTAACCGCTGGAACATGACGGACGCAAATGGTACGAAATATATTCAGGACGCTGTCACAACCGCACAGTCCGGCGGAGGTTTCATCCGGTATCTATATGCAGACCCTGCAGATAACTTCGCCATCAAACAAAAGCTCAGCTACGTGATGATGGTAGACTCCGGATGGCTCATCGGTGCAGGTATCTACGATCCTCAGGAGGATTCACTGATTGTTAAAGAAGGGACAGATCTCCAGACAAGAGAGAGCCTGAAATCTTTTGTAGATGAAGCGATTGATTATGCTAAGAAGAATGGAAAGGATGCTGCAATCAAGGAATTCAACGATCGGAATGGAACTTTCATCCGTGACAATCTCTATATCTATGCCTTCGATTATAATGGGACTACTCTGTCGCTCCCCTATCAGCCCCAGCTGATCGGAACTGACCTCTCAGATCTTCAGGATCCTTACGGAGTGAACTATACTCAGGTAGAGATCCTCTTAGCACAGCAAGGTGGAGGTTTCATTTTCTACCATTATTACAACCCAGCCCACAATATGACCCTTGAACCCAAGATGAGTTACGTCCAGAAGGTAGACGAAACGTGGTGGCTAGGTGCAGGTATCTACCTCTCAGAAGCAGATCAAAAGATGACAACAAATGACCTGGCTGAGTTTGTAAAGAATGCCTCAGAATATGCGACTGCTGTCGGAGAGCAGGCGGCTCTTTCTGAATTTTCGAAAAAGGACGGAGAGTTTTCCCGTGACAATGAATATATCTATGCCTACAATTACAACGGCACACTCCTTGCACACCCATACCAACCAGAGCTGGTCAGAACTAACCGGTCGAACTGGACCGATGTACGGGGACTACCAATGATACAAATTGGTGCTTACACCGCGTCTAATGGCGGCGGTTTCATCGCCTACATGTACCCTGCACCTGAGAGTGGAGTTATTGATGAGAAGGCACGGGATACCTACGAACCGAAGATTGGCTATGTCTACCCTGTTGGAGAAAAATGGTGGATCGGATCAGGAATATACTTATCAGATATCGAGTCTGCAGACTCCGGCCAGCCGGATGTCTTATCGGAGATGACAAAACTCGTGGAAGACTGTGCAGCTTATGGACGTGAGAAAGGATCTGCCAGTGCATTTGCTGAGATCTCAAACCGCTCCGGAATGTTTGTAAATGAAGAAGGGCACTATATCTACGCCTACGATTACAATGGTACTCTTCTGGCCCACCCCTACCTGCCAGAGAAAATCGGATCCAGTCTTATCGAGAAACGTGATTCATTTGGTATGGAGACTATCCGAGCATTGGCCGAGACCGCACACTCAGGTGGCGGTTATGTAGTATTCATCTGGCCAAACCCCGATAATGAGAACAAAGAAGAGCTGAAGATCGGATATGTCCTCCCGGTAGATGACAACTGGTGGGTCGGTTCAGGTGTATATTTGAGCGAAATCACTGGAGAGGAGGCATCTATCCCCTCTCCGGTTTCCGGATGAGTTCATTTATTATCGAACTTAAGTTTATAGTAACTATACACATTAAATTCGGAGGAAACGGTTATGGACATTTTTATGCAAACTGCCATAGAGGAAGCAAAAAAAGGGCTTGCTGAAGGTGGTATTCCCATTGGGTCTGTACTTGTAAGAAATGGAAAAATAATTGGCAGGGGACACAACATGAGAGTGCAAGAGAATGATCCCCTGGCACATGCTGAAATAGTCTGCATACGTAATGCAGGACGTATCGGCACTTATAGTGATACCATCCTTTATTCAACATTGATGCCCTGTTATTTATGTGCAGGTGCTGCTGTTCAGTTTGGCATTAAAAAAGTAATTGTAGGAGAATCAGTGAATTTCTCCGGTGGTCCTGAATTCATGAGAGAGCATGGAATAGAGGTAACAGACCTGGGTATCTCAGAGTGTATAGAAATGATGAGTAAATTCATCAAGGATAGACCAGATCTCTGGTACGAAGATATAGGGAAATGAATCCAATAGTCACAACCTGACTGCCCTGTTCATTCCTTTTTTATTCTGTCCTTACCCAAGTTCGAAACTCGTAACCCCATAGACCTTATCAAGCTCTATATCAGGCTCTTTTTGACTGTACATACGTATAGTCTTAAACATCAAATTCATATTGTATTTCTTTGCTATTTCCATTGCTTCTCTATTGGGCTCCGGGATGTCAAGATAAATGTTCTCTTTTGGAGCTGAAGCTCTAAGTGCCCTGAATATTTTCTCTGCTGTAGCTTTGTCATCCGCAAAAAGAGGGCCTATTTTATGACCTGTCCAACATTTTCTAATCACGCCATACCCTTTGAGCTCTCCGCCTTCAAGGGCTGCACAGGCATAAGAATCTGGCTGATTTATCCATTCCTTCAGAAAACCGGAACGAGGAGCAGGAAACATTCTCCTGTCATACTTAAGGAGCTTGTCAAAAGGCACTTCGGAGATCTTTACCAGCCCATCCGGGATTGTTCCTCCACCTTTTCCTTCAAAACGCAGGTTGCTGTAAGATGATCTGAATTTCATAACTTTCTGGTATTTCTCTTCATTCTCTACAACACCATCAAGCCCGATATTTCTGTCTCCCATGTATTCCATGCATTTTTCGGTTAGTTTCATGCCTATACCTTTATTCTGGAATTCGGGTTTGACCACATAGAGCCCCAAAAAACCAAATTTGTCATCATATGCCACAGCAGAGGCACAGCCTACTGGCTTGCCTTCAAACTCTGCTATGAAAAAACCGTTATTGTCAGCCTCATAAAAAAGGTCTCCGTCATAGAGTCCGGGATTCCAGCCTTCAGAAGCTGCCATATCAATTGCAAACTGTACCTCTTCCCGGCTCATTATGCGGATATTCAAGTCTTTTACTATATCCAAATCCTTATCCATGACAAATAATATTCTCACTTTCTATTTAAAAAGGTGTTAGCTCATTTTAAGAGGTTCCACCTTCATATATTCACGTAGTACTGTAGTGGCATAGCTTCCTTTAGGAAGAGAGAAATCCACCATTACTTTTTGTTTCCCTTTGTTAAGTTCATCGTCCTGGATCTCGAATTGCGGCTGCACATTGAGAAGGATCTCTCTTCTCTGTCCACGGGAAGACATTGTGGGTATTTCCTGCAACCTGAAATCTTCGGGTTTCAGTTTGAGTTCATCTATTATTGCTGCTTCCATTTCTCCGGGAATACCCGAAGCCATTTCGGTTTCGTATCCGAAAAGTGGTGCAGTGACGAATGCACGTCCTCTTTTTATAAGATTGTTCATTCCATCCAGGTTCACAGCATTGACGCGCTGTATTCTTGAAGAATCAGGCAGAGAGTCGCTGTTCTTAAAGCATACGATGTCCCCTTCAATTGCCTGGTTAAGAGGAATTCCAGCTTTTATCCTTGCGCAGATTATTCGATTAAATATGTATGACTGGAATGCATGTACGAACATTCTGCTCATACTTTCTGTTAACATTGAAAAAGAACCGATATAGTCTTCAGGATGCTCTACAAGATGGTGCATCATAGCACGTTCATACCGAAGGCGTGGGGGGAAAGTTTTCAGACCCTGTCCAAAGTCTCTGCTGCTTTTTACTTCATCCCTTGCAACTCTTGTTTCTTCCGGCTCGTCTTTGAAACTGTCAGCAATGTATATCATAGCTGCTTCTTCAGCTGAACCCCTGACCAGTGCCTCTCCGACCAGATGTGTTACAGGCCTAACTGCACCAAAACGCTGTATTCCAAAGAAATTAGGCACTCCACCCATAGCCTGTATCTCGGAAGTAATAATATCCATTCTTTTCTTGAGTTCATCTTTCTCAAGGGCTATATCGCGCATGGTTATCTGGAATTTATTACCTAGCAGATCCCCTAGCTCCACAGATCTCCTGTATCGCCCAATGGGGGTTAGCTGCACATCTTTCATGTGTATTTTATTAACTGCTTCTTCAGAAAGATCAAAAATACTGATACGCTGGGTGGTGATTGCTCTTTTGTCTTTGGTACCTGCAAAACCAATGCGTTTCTGGCTGATCCCAAGCGCCCTTGACAAGTCCCTAATAATGTGATTTGTATCCCAATCCTTCTTGATAAGTTCCAATATAAGGTGTTTTCCGGAATCTTCCACTTCCCAGCCAGATATTTCATTTACTACAAAATCCTCCGGCTCCTGCCTGAGTATTCCGCCAATACCTTCAGCTGTGGTTGTGTATAACTCCATACCAATTATGTGTTCCGTTTCAGGTACCTGCATGAGAGGCTCTATAGTTCTGGGAGTATATCAATGAGATCCCTTCGTTTGTGGATACTATATACCCCAAATATTTATAATGTGCACTAATATACAATATATAGAAGGATGCATTATATAGCCCAACGAAAATATTTTGCGAAGTTGCCTTTCGCCCCGGGAAGAGCAAGATGGAAGCAGTTAAAATAAATAAATAAATAAATAAATAAATTCTATTTATTTCAGACTTTGTGGAATCAAAAACTTCCTTTAATGAAAGATCGATTCCATCAATAAATCCAATTCTCATGGCTGACAGGTAGCCGGTTCAACTTGTCCCGGTAGAACTGCCATTTAGGCATGAACTGGTCCATCAGTGCTATGAACCTGGCATTATGTGTTGGTTCTAACAAATGTGCCATTTCATGTACAACAATGTATTCGAGACAATCCTTCGGTTTCTTTGCAAGGTAGGTGTTAAGCCGGATGCTAAATGCACGATGGTTACAGCTTCCCCACTTTGTTTTCATTTTACGCACAAAGAAACGTTCTACCTTCACACCCATCAGTATTTCCCATTTTGCAATTAGTGGGGGCACTGCTTTTTTCAGCTGCTCGCGATACCATGCATCAATAATAGCCTGCTTCTTTTTGTCATCAGTTCCAGGGCGTACCTGCAGGAACATTTTGCTGTGTTTCAATTTAACTGCAGGTGCTTCATCGACCTCGATCACCTTCAGCAAGTATCGTTTCCCCCATACGAAATGGCTCTCAAGGTCCAGATACTCACGGGGAGTTTCACGCTCCTGCTCCTGAAGCTTTCTTTGCTGCTGCTTGATCCAGCCCAGCTTGGAAATTGCAAAGACGCGAATTGTATCAATATCCATCCTTAGTGGCGCAGAAATCCTAACCTTCCCGGCAGGAGGATACACACTCAGGTGAACGTTCTTGATATCCTTGAGCACCACATCTACCGTGATGTCACCAAGCTCGATCTGAGTGACCATCAGTATTCCTTCTGTGCTTTAATTATAAGGAAGATACGTTCCACCTCGGCTACATCTTTCAGAATACCGAACAGAGCCTGCTTGATAACCCTTTCGCGAGGTTCCACACCCCTCCAATCATCAGCACGCACTTGTCTTACTGTTTCATCGATCTTCACTGCCAAGTTCAGTACTGGATCATTGGGGGTTATATATTCACCCTCCTTCTCTGCAATAGCCTCGGTACTCATTGTGTTACTTTGCAGGTTGTTGTAAAGGGCACGCAGTGCAGGACTTGTCTTCAGTACCTCCAGAGTATCGTCTGCATGGCCAGATTCCACCTGCTTTACCAGGTCTGCTATACGTTTCAAATACTCTTCATACTCGATGGCTTTTTCCTTTCTGGCAGCTATGATTTCATCCAGCAGAGCTGACATCTTCTCATAATAAGCCGGATCGTTCAGATGCTCTTTGATGATCTTGCTGCGGACGTTGTTCTCGATAGTCTCTGCCACAGCAGTCGTGTTCCCTTTCAAGTTGCCAAGATGGGCTGCAATGGCCTTATCGATCCCAGTCTTTACTATCAGGTCCAGCAATGGCATGTCGTCAAAAGGAGATATCTTTCTAGGCTCTGCTGCTTCGATATAAGTGTCAATGAGGTGGCGCATATCTGCTTCATAAGCTTTCAGGTCAAGGGTTTCACCGCTGGCCCTGCGGATGATCTCTCTAATGTTTAGGTAATGGTCCAGCTGTTGTTTAATGCGAACGATACCTGAACTGTTGTATCCTGCAGCTTCCAGTTCATCGGCAATGTTGGCGTAAGCACGAACCAGCGAAGCACTGGCCTTATAGAGTGCAGCACGCTGGGATTCACGTGTTTGCAGGTCAGTTGGGATCTCTGTATTGCCGCAGAAGTAGTGGATGTACTCAAGCTCGCCCTTTGGTGGTTCTACAGGTTCGCATAGCA
>DAKU01000122.1 GCA_002508425.1 Methanosarcinaceae archaeon UBA470 | reverse complement strand
ACGGCAGGAATCCCCAGATCTGCAGCTTCTTTTGCATCATCTGCTGCCATATCCACAGGTAATCTGGACATTCCGGGCATCGAAGACATTGCCAGTGGTGAATCGATATTTTCATCCACGAACATTGGGTAGATCAGGTCATCAACTGAAAGTGATGTTTCACGAATCATATCTCTTATCTTGCCGCTTCTCAGCCTTCTCATCCTAACCTGTGGGAACATTTGATCACTTCTGTCACTTGCATTTGTTATTATTCGTTTCCTGGGTCTTATCAATGTTGAATAACCTTGAAACTACATCCAACAATTCATCATCATTCTTTTCTGCAGCAGAGCGTAATACTTTTGTGGGTTCTGCTAATATCTTGTTAACTATGGAGTGTGTAAGGTCATCCAGCACTTTGTTCTCAATTTCACCTATCGTATGGTAGGCACGTAGTTTAGTCGCTGCACGCTCTTTTTCCTGTTTCCTTACATTATATACATTGGCATAAATGGCAGAAACTATATGGTCGGCTTTCTGCTGTTTGTACTGCTTCAGAAGCAGGCACAGCTCCTCCTCCACAATTTTTTCTGCCCTCTTTGCTTCCTCTTTGCGTTGTGCAAGACTTCTTTCGTTTATGATCCTTAAACTATCAATGTTGTAGAGTTTAACGTGGTCTATATCTGCAACACTTGATTCTATATCTCTGGGGTTGGCGATATCGATTAGCAGGAGCTCTCTGTCACGGCCCTTCATTATCTCTTCTATTAAAGATTTTCTCAGTACATAATGGGGTGCAGATGTGGCGCTAATAACTACATCCGCCTTCCTTACATGCTCGGACAGGTTCTCAAAACGTACTGCATGACCGCCCATGCTATCTGCCAGATCACGGGCTTTTTCAAAAGTGCGATTTGCTATATATATGAGGTCCATTTCCCTATGAGCAAGTGCCCTGGTTACAAGGGTTCCCATCTCGCCGGTGCCTATCACAAGCACCATTTTTCCTTCTAGGCCCCCCAACACCATTTCAGCCAAGTCTACAGCAGCTGAACCAATGGACACCGCACCTCTATTTACTTCGGTCTCTGTGCGGACTCGTTTACCTACTTGTATGGCCTTGCTGAACGCGGTATCAAGTATTCTTCCGGTAGTGCCCACTTTTTTTGCAAGGAGGTACATGTCTCTTATCTGCCCAAGGATCTGGTCCTCGCCAACTATCATAGATTCCAGTCCGCAAGCAAGCCTTAAAAGGTGTAAGAGTGATTCCTGGTGGTCCCGGAACTCAACTACCTGCAAGGGAAAAGCCATGCTTTTTGCAAAATTGAACAGCACACTGCTCCCCTTTGGGGAAACCACATATATCTCTATGCGGTTACAGGTCTTCATCACCACACATTCGTGGACAAACTCATTAGAATAAAGATTTCTAAGAACTTCTTCAAGATCCCCTTTCCAGGACCTTTCCATTTCCTCTATGCTGGCTTTGGAATGGGTTATAACCATGCTGTTTATCTCTGTCAATGTGCACCTCCATTGTTGCTAATGGCTTGGTTCCATGTGTGAGATATGGGAGTGTGGTTCCATGATATCAATCTTTCTTATTGATTTTTTCCTGTACTATATCATACGCTCTCTTATACGCTTTATCGTATGATTCTGAGATCTCTCTCCAGACAATATCATCTTCCAGCACTCCCCAGAGAATTGATTTTCGCTGTTTTTGGTCTTCCACATGTTCCTTAAGATATGTTCGAATGTCATTCTGCAATGATATCATTTGCTCGTATTCCGGGGTAATGACCTTTTCAATACGCTGGCGGACATATCTTGAAAAAGCTGGACTTGAACCAGTAGTAGAGATGCCTATAACAAGATCTCCTCGGTGGATCACAGCTGGTATAGTAACTTCGCCGATAGTGTCTACCTGATTGGTCAATATGTTTCGGGACTTTGCAATGGATGTGATTCTATCATTTATCAGTTTGTTGCTGGTAGCAGGTATTACAAGGAATGCGCCATCTATAAACTCCATGATCTCATTGTCTGAAATGGAACCAACATCCATTTGTATCAAGATTACAGATTCCTGCATTTGAAGCTCAATGAGCTTTTGAGAAAAAGTCTTACTCACTACCAAAGTGTTGGCATATTCACAAAACAATTCAGCTTTTCTTTCCCCGACAGATCCACCGCCAAAGATTACCACTTTCCTGCCATGCAGATCGATCATCAGTGGAAGGAAACTCTTATTCTCTGGCATGATATTCTCCGGTATAGGTCTGAGCATTTGGTGTTAGTAGTAATTATAATCTAATGCCTGTTTTTTTGAACTCTTTTTCACTGAACATAACTTTGTAGTCATCTATGCCTGTGACCTCTGATATCTCTTTGGCTATATCAAGGCAGTCTTCACGAGAATAAGAGTGCACCATCGTGAAAAGATTATATGGCCATCCAGGATGGCGGGGTCTGGCATAACAATGCGTCACATCATCTATGGATGCCATAAGCTTGCCAACATCTTCTACTTTTTCATCCGGGACATTCCAGACACACATTGCATTAGCAGTTATCCCGATATCCCTGTGGCCTATGGATACGCCAAATCTTCTTATTATGCCATGTTGCTGCATAAGAGTGATTTGCTTAACAACTTCTTCTTCAGTTATGCCAAGGTGTTGTGCAATGTCATGGTAAGGGGATGAAGTAATTGGTATTCCTTCCTGTGTCAGAAGAAGTATCTTTTTTTGTGTTTCTGTAATTTCCATAGCATCACTTAATTTTGAAATTAACTCCTATCTTGAACAGGTGAGTTGTGGGCATGTCCATCATTGGACATTTAACTTCTTTTTTCAGTTCATTAAGTATTTCATCCAGACGCTCTCTATTGGGCGCAGAAAGCGTGAACCATACATTGTACTCTCCAGGGCGCAGGTAGTTGTGTGATACTTCGGGGTAGGAGTTTATTTTTTCTGCGATCTGATCAATTTGATCTTCTGGCGCCTTTAAGGCAACGAGTGTACCTACACGGCCTGTTCCTTTACTGTTTATTATAGGTCCTATACGTCTTACAGCACCTTCGTCGTGAAGACGCTGCATGCGACTTATCACTTCTCCCTCAGTGATGCCTATCTTATTTGCCAGTACCTTAAATGGATGTGCATCCAAGGGGAAATCTAGCTGTGTAAGGTTGAGGATTTTTTTATCGGTTTCATCTAGCTGGATCATTTGAATCCTCGTTTTTAGGTATGTAAATGCAGTATGGTTCTTCGGCTAGATAGTCACCTGTAGCTGCATAGGCTCTAGCTCTGCATCCGCTGCAGACTTCTTTGAACTCGCATCTTCCACATTTCCCTTTCAATTTTGAAGTATCCCGCAGGTCCCTGAATACCTGGGCATTATCCCAGATCTCTCTGAAGGGTTGCTGCTTTATGTTTCCCGCGAGTGCTGGCAGGTATCCGCAGGGGTACACTTCTCCGATACTGGAAACAAAGCAAAATCCTGTGCCACCAAGGCATCCTTTTGTCATTGCTTCGTATCCATGTGTTTTGACTGATATCTCCACACCTTCTTTTTTTGCACGCTGGCGCATTATACGGAAATAATGAGGTGCGCATGTTGCCTTTAGTTGAATCTTTGTTGATTTTTGCTGTTCATAGAACCAATTAAGAATGCGTTCATATTCAACAGGTGCTATTTCTTCGTTTTTCAGTTCTTTTCCCCGACCGGTAGGTACAAGCAGGAATATATGCAGTGCTTCAGCCCCTATTTCTTCAGCCATTTTTAAGATACGGGGTATCTCATCAACATTCCTTTTTGTAATGGTAGTGTTTATCTGGAAACCTATGCCTGCATTTTTTAATGCTTCTATACCTTTCATTGATCCATTAAAAGCACCAGGAACACAGCGGAACTCATCATGTGACTCAGCTGTAGCACCATCTAGGCTTACACTCACTCTCTTAACACCTGCTTCAAGAAGTTTTTTTGCAACTTCAGCATTAACAAGGGTACCATTTGTGGCAAGAGCTACTCTTAGTCCTTTTTCAGTACCGTAATGAGCAAGTTCGTAGATGTCTTTTCTTACGAGGGGCTCCCCTCCACTAAGGATCAAAATAGGATTTCCCATCTCTACTATTTCATCTATGAAATGTTTTGCTTCCTTAGTATTCAGTTCCCCTTCAGGAACTTGTGAAGTAGAGGCACCTCTGCAATGCTTGCATGCTAGGTTACAACCAGCCGTCAGTTCCCATGCAATTAATCTGGGTGGTTTGAATGAAGGCTCCATATTCGGTTCCATACTCATCTCAAATGTATTTGTTTTGTTTTTAAATGTCAAATTCACAATTTAAGTTCAGTGAATACTTTTGACACTTCATCTTTCCTGTCAATCGCCTTAAATAGGATGTGTCTATACTCACTAACCCATATTAATAATTAGTTGTATTACGTAAAGATCCGGACATGTAACTATGATGTATGGGCATTTGTTCATAGATGATTGGTATGCTATTAGGGTGATAAAGTGGAAGCTTTCCTTATTGCCTTTTTTATAACTTGGATAGTTATACTTTTATATGTCCTGTATATGATGAGGACTTACTTCCATTTGCAACGTGAACTAAACATACTTAAGAAAGTGGGCAGGAATTGAGTTAGGTATGGAAAAACAGCAAAAAACTATTGTAGCTATCCTATTCGTAATATTGGTTGCGGTGATAGGTCTATGGGGGCTTGATTTGTCCCAAGGCTATTCTATGATATCTCAACTAACAAATGACCCCCAAGGCCATATAGGAAATGAGGTCAATACCATGGGTACTATAAAGAATGGGACTTTACAGGTATCACCAGGTGTAATTACTTTTTTATTGGTAGATGTAGAAGATCATGTTTCTGAGATCGAGGTGGAATATACCGGTGATTTGCCTGCAAGCTTTACTGAAGGGCAGGGTATCAGTTTAACTGGAACCATGGTCTCTGCTCAGAAGATAGAAGCGCACCAAATTGTAATGGGTTGCCCTTCTAAATACACTCAGTAATGCTATTCGAATAGTAAAAAACAAAATCGTGGAAAGATGAAATATGAGAGTAGAGGATTTCGATGAGTATAGGCAGATCAATTTAGCGCTTACTGATCTTATCCAGGATATGGATGACTCTTCCTATATGAAGAAGATGTTAAATCATGTATGCAGCTCAGGTGGAAAAAAAATAAGGCCTCTGATTCTCATGCTTTCCACAGAGGTATGCGGTGGTGACAAGGACAGAAGTATCGATGCTGCACTTGCCATTGAACTGATACATTCTGCTTCTCTTGTACATGATGATCTTCTTGATGGGGGTATACTCAGAAGGGGAATGCCTTCGGCACATGAGAAATACGGGGTTGCTGCCGCACTACTTTGTGGTGATTTCTTAATATCAAAGGCAACCACACTTATTTCTCCTTATGGGAATGATGCTGTTTCTGAGTTCGGCAGTGCAGGAATGCACATGGCAGAAGGGGAAACAATTGATGTTAGAAGTGTGGATGAGGAATTCAGGCAGAAGAACTATTTCGAGTGCATAAATAAAAAAACAGCTTCTCTTTTTGCATCTAGTGCAGCTATCGGTGCCTACATTGCAGGATGTGGTAAGGACGAGGCTCTGAGGTTCCACGCTTTCGGGGAAAATATGGGTATAGCATATCAGATAGTAGATGATCTTCTCGAATTCCTTGAAGAACTGGATGACAAAAAGTCTACACAAGAGTCGGTTACATTGCCTCATATATACAGTCGTACCATGGGGCGTGAAGAAGTGTTAGAAATGACTATTGCAGAGGTTCACAAATATGTGGGATTTGCCAAAGAACTGCTAAGTACTTTCAGGCCATGTGACGCAAGGGAAAAACTGCTTCTTATCACAAATCATATAACAGTTGATCTGCTGCCAAAGAGAATATGATTTTTTCTATTACCTAATTTTTTCTATCATTTTAATTATTTTAGTTTCAAGGTGAACGGATGCGAGTATACGATAAATCAGTTATCAAGATAAATGCTGAGATTGAAAATGGAAAAGTAGTGCTTGAAAGCGAAGGAGCATTAAATCCGATTGCAAAACCCATTATCGGAAGAATTAATAATATCTTTCAGGAAGAGAAACCCATATGTGTTGATGAAGACAATATAGTTTTTTCAACATGGGTGCCTCCTATACCAGGTGAGGTTTTCAATAGGCTAGTAAGTGCAGAAATAAGCTATATTCTTAAAAAAAGGGTTCCAGATCAGTTTTCCATTGGAATAACCTCCAGATGTCCCAATAATTGCATACACTGTGGTGCTTCTGACATAGTGACAAAGGAGGAACTTACTATTGAGCAGATCAATAGTGCAGTATCGCAGGCTATTGAACTTGGTTCTTACTATCTTTCCTTTGATGGCGGTGAGACTATGATGCGCAACGACCTTACTGAAATGGTAAGAGCTGTGGATAAGAACAAAGCTATTGTCACCTGCTTTACTTCCGGGTTCAGACTTGGTGAAGAAAGGGCGAAGGATTTGAAGGCTGCCGGACTTTATGCTACACATATTAGTATTGATAGTCCCCGGGAAGAGGAACATGATCGGGTACGCGGTCGTAAAGGGGCTTTTAAGGACAGTTTGCAGGGTATTAAGAGTACTTTAGAAGCAGGCATGTTAGCTGATATGTTTGTAGTAGTTTCTCCTCATAATATTGATGATCTTGAAGATTTCTATGGGCTTGCTGAGGACCTGGGTATGCATGAATTATCTATATATGAAATTGTTGCAGTGGGTCGCTGGCTGGAACATGAACATGAGGTTATCTCAGATTCTGATGTAAAGATGCTGGGCAGGTTCCAGAAGGAGAAGAACAGGAAAGTCGGAGGTCCAAGGGTAACAGCTCTTCCATATTTTATGGGTCCTGACCAGTTCGGTTGTTTCGCTGGCAGAAGGTGGATGCACGTCACAGCAGGCGGAGATGTTCTCCCATGTGCGTATACGCCTCTTTCTTTTGGGAATGTACTGGAAGAAGGGTTGGATACTATATGGAAACGTATGGGGCAACATGAAGCTTACAGGAAACACGCGGAATTTTGTAAGATGCGAGACCAGGCTTTCAGGCAAAAATACATTCATATTATTCCCAAAGATGCCTCTTTGCCATTGAGGATGGATAAGCTTTAACAAAGAGTCTATTTTGATAATTTAGAGGTATATGGCTTCTGTTCTGGTTTTGCATGTCATATCCTCTAAATATATTTTAAAATTTAATGTAATTTAAGTGCAGAGGACGCACACAAAACCGAATACTTTATATTCAAAGTTAGAATACAGTGCTTATCTTATCATATCAAGCGAATTGATAATCACCTTTGCATGAGGATTATGCATGGCTAAAGATAAAATTTTATCAGAAATCAAACAAGCAGAAGCCAATGCACGGAAGATGGTGGATGGTGCCTTAAAGGAAAAAGCTGAACGTACTGCCAAAGCCCGTGTTGAAGCTAGGGAGATCGTCAAGCAGGCCGAGGTGGATGCTCTAAAGTCCGCTCAGAGCACTCTTAGGTCTGCTGAACACGAGCTCTCTTCCGAAAAGGAGAAGATCATCGGAAAGGGTAAAGAAGAAGCAGCCCTTATTGCAAAAAATGCGCAGACCAAAGTAGATAAGGCTGTAGAGAGCCTCATAACTGAATTCGAGAGGGCAATACATGCTTAAGCCAAGGCAGATGAGTCGTGTTCTTGTAGTTGGCCATAAAGGCATTCTTGAAGGAACTGTCAATGCCCTTTACAAGACCAATTTGTTCCATATCGAGGACTTTATTGAGGATGAATCTGGCCTGAAAATTGGTAAAC
Organism: Methanosarcinaceae archaeon UBA470; assembly: GCA_002508425.1. Taxonomy (GTDB): domain Archaea; phylum Halobacteriota; class Methanosarcinia; order Methanosarcinales; family Methanosarcinaceae; genus Methanomethylovorans. Next base: position 6,657 of record DAKU01000122.1, on the reverse strand, counting down.
CCTTTGGTGATGTAGATACTCTTTCACAGAAATTGATCAAGATAAGGTCTATTGCGACTTTTCTTGGGATAAAGGATGAAGCTTGCAATACTCAAAAGGCCGATGCGGTAATGCAAAAGCTAAATTCGACTCTGGACATGCTTGAGAAAGACGTTTCATCAAAAACCGAAAAAAAGGTTGAAATTGAGTCCAAAATAAAGGAACTGGAATCTCTAAGACGAGATGTGCTTCCTTTTGTTGGAATTCCTCTTAACTTGGATCTATACCGTGGCTATGAAAGTTTAGCTGCTTTTGCCGGTGTTATCAAGGGCGAAGTGGAAGCTGAGATATCAAACATCACTGGTTCTTATGAGCTCTTTTCAGATCCCAAATCCGGATCAATTGTTCTTTTTGTTCCCAAGGCGTATGCTGATGCAGTTTCAAAGTCTTTATCAGGCTTTGGATATCGGGAGCTTAAAGTTCCTGATGTGGCTGGCATGCCTTCAGATATTCTTTCAATGGTCGAAAGTCAAAAGGAAAGTCTTTTGAAACAGATCGAATCAATAGATTCAGACGTTATAGCCTTGAAATCAAAGTACCTTGATTTTATTCAGGCCAGCAATGAGATGCTTTCCATTGAGACGGCTAAATCTGAGGCTCCTCTGCGTATCGCAACGTCCGAAAGCACGTTTTTGATAGAGGGTTGGGTTCCTTCTGATTCATACAGAGCTCTTGAAGAAGAAGTTACCAGAGCTACTGATGGACGTGCTTTTGTCACGCAGCAGGAAATTGAGCACAAAGATGAGCCAAATATACCCGTTGAATATGATAATCCTAAGATTGTCAGACCTCTTGAAGAGATCATGAATCTCTATGCACGTCCTAGGTATAAGGAACTGGATCCCACTGCGATAATGTTTTTAAGTTTCCCACTGTTTTATGGAATGATACTTGGTGATATTGGATATGCTCTTATCTTGTTTATCCTTGCTCTCTTGGTTAAAAAGATGGTGAAATCCGATGCTGTGAAACCTATAATGAATATTCTCATATATTGTCAGATATCAACGGCGATCTTTGGTATTCTGTACGGTGAATTCTTAGGTTTCCCATTAGCTAGTTTAGAAGTTCATCATGGAAGCGAAGTAATTGTTCAACCTGGTCTTATCCCGGGTTTTTCAACCATTAATCTGTTTGCATCTCCTTTTGGTGGTGAGATGATCACATACCCTGTGCACAGAACACATCTTGTTATGACACTAATTGTAGCTACTGCTCTTATAGGTCTCATACACATCAACATAGGGTACGTTCTGGGATTCATCAACGAGAACAGAAAACATGGATTCTCCGCAGCTTTACTTGAAAAGGGTAGCTGGTTAGTTATCGAAATTGGTATCCTTCTTTGTGCTCTTGGATATGCTAATGTTTTGCCTTCAGTAATGACCTACGCAGGGATTCTCATATTCTTGATAGGCTTTGTTATGTTACTAAAAGGCGAAGGTATCAAAGGACCTGTTGAATTACCATCCTTGTTAAGTAACTCTCTCTCTTACACTCGTATAATAGCTGTAGGATTATCGTCTATATACATTGCATCTACTATCAATAACATTGTATTCGAGATGATGTGGCCCGATTCATTCGGGATTATGACAGTATTTGCAATATTGGTGTTTATATTCGGACATGCTTTAAATACTGTCCTGAGTATTATAGCCCCCGGACTGCATGCCCTTAGGCTGCAGTACGTAGAGTTCTTCGGAAAGTTCTACGAGGGTGGCGGAAGAAAGTACAATCCATTTGGATATATAAGAAAATACACGGAGGAAAAATAAAATGGCAGATGTAGCAACAGCAACAGTATTATTTGACGCAGCAGGAATGAAGGCAATAGGTGCAGGACTGGCAGTAGGTTTGACCGGTTTAGCATCAGCTATTGCAGAAAAAGAGATTGGTACCGCTGCAATAGGTGCAATGGCAGAAAACGAGGCACTTTTCGGTAAGGGTCTTATCCTGACCGTTATCCCGGAAACCATCGTAATTTTCGGTCTCGTAGTTGCACTGCTGATCAGCTAAATAATTTAAGAGCACATTTGCTCTTAAATTTTCAAGGTGTTGAGCATGGGACTTGAAACGGTTGTTAAAGATATCTTGGATACTGCCGAAACAGATGTATCCAAGATAAAAGCGGAAACTGATTCTGAAGTTTTGCAGATCATCGAAGAAGCCAAAGACAATGCCAAACGTATACTGGGGGAGAGTCTAGCAAAGGCTGAAGATGATATCAAAAGAATGCGGCAGCAAGAGATCTCCAGTGCGAATCTTGAGCTGAAACGCACTTTGCTCAATGCACGCAAGGAAATACTCGAAGAGGTTTATAATCGTGCTTTTGAGACTATATCCTCATTATCTGAAGCAAAAAATGAAGAATTGCTGAATGCAATTATTAAACAAAATGAGCCTGAAGGTAAGAAGATATATTCAAACACGAAATCCGAGAAGCTCGTCAGAGGGTTATCTTCACTGGAATATGCAGGAAACATCGACTGTGCCGGTGGGGTTGTCATCGAGAACGAGGAAGGAAATATCCGTCTGGACTATACCTATGATGTTATCCTTAAAAGCGTGAATGAGCGGTCTTTGAAACAGACATCTGACATCTTATTCGGGTGATTCATAATGCGGCTTTTGCAGAGACTAAAGCGTGGGGACGATAGTAAATTATCACGGCCTAGGGGGCATTCTAACTATGCATATACTACTGCACGTGTACATGCAATGAAGAGCAAGCTGCTTCCTAAAGAAACATATCCTCGGCTCCTAAACATGCAGATTGATGAAATCACCAGGTTTGTTGGAGAACTGGAATACAAAGAGGACGTTGATGAGCTTGCAAGGTTGTATGAGGGTGTTGACCTCATCGAACATGCGCTGAACAGGAATCTGGCTGTGACCTTCACTAAACTTCTTAATATTTCAGAAGGTGAAGTAAACTTCCTTATCTTTCAATATCTTCAGAACTATGACATATGGAATATCAAGACAATTCTTCGTGGGAAACATTGCAATGCTTCTACAGAAGAAATACTAGAAGCAATTGTTGCAGCAGGCCGCTTTACTTATACTTTCCTGTCGGAATTGTCTGCTAAGCCCACTCCTGAAGATGTTATTGCATCTCTGTCACAAAGCGAATATTATTCGATCCTGAAAGATTACGATGGTAAGAGTCTGTCGGAGATAGAGAATCGTCTTGATATGAAATATTATGAAGATCTGTTCAGGGCCATTGGTGAGCCAAAGTCCAAAGACAGAAAACTCTACAGTGAGTTTGTTAGGACTGAAATTGATTTAAAAAATTTGACCACTTTATTCAGGCTCAAGAAATATAGGCTCACCAGTCCTGAAATGATGAATCTCATGATTAATGGCGGCTTAAAGCTTAAGCTTAAAGAAATAGAGAAAATGATGCCATTGTCGTTTGAAGAGTTCGTTGCTGAACTTGCAAACACTCCTTACTGGGATGATATTTCTGACTGCTGCTCTCCAAACATGGATTCATTTGTGGATTTAGAGGCAAAACTGAAGAAATTGAGATTAAAATCATCAGTAAGTTTCTCTCATCTATATCCACTTTCCATCGTAATGATCATGGACTATATTCTGGGTAAGCAGAATGAAGTCAATAACCTGCGTATGATTATTCGTGGTAAGGCAGTTGGTCTAAGTGACGAGGAAATAAAGAATCAGTTGGTGATCTGATGGAACTTGCAGTGGTAGGTAGCAGCGAGTTTGTCACTGGATTCAGGCTGGCTGGAATAAAGAAGATCTTTGAAGTTAATAACCATGTAGAACTTGAACCTACTGTGAAAAAGGTGCTTGAGGATAGGGATATCGGAATACTGATATTGCATGGAGATGACCTGTCCAGACTACCGGAGATGTTGAGGGACACGATCAATGAATCTGTTGAACCGACTGTTGTTACTCTGGGAGGTAGTGGTCAAAGTTCGAACTTAAGGGAAAAGATAAAACAATCGGTAGGTGTAGATCTGTGGAAATAAAAGGTAAAATTTATCGTGTGGCCGGACCAGTCGTTACTATTACCGGTATCAAGCCAAAAATGTCTGAAGTGGTCAAAGTTGGTCACGAAGGATTGATGGGTGAGGTCATCAGAATTGAAGGTGACAAAGCTACAGTCCAGGTATATGAGGACACATCTGGTATCAAGCCAGGTGAACCAGTGGTGAACACAGGTATGTCCCTTTCAGTAGAACTTGGTCCAGGTCTATTGGAGAGTATTTATGATGGTATTCAGAGGCCTTTGAAGGTTCTCCAGGAAAAAATGGGAGATTTTATTCAGAGGGGTGTAACTGCAAACGGACTTGACAGGGAGAAAAAATGGGATTTCAAACCCACTGTCAATAAGGGAGATAAGGTAAAGGGTGGAGATGTTATCGGTCTTGTACAGGAAACCGAGAACATCGAGCACAAGATCATGGTTCCTCCAAAGGTTACAGGTACAATAGCTGAAATAAAAGCTGGCAAGTTCACTGTGGAAGAAACAGTTTGTGTACTTACAGATGGTACTGAACTACAGATGATGCAGAAGTGGCCTGTCAGGGCACCAAGACCAGTAAGTAAGAAACTCTTGCCAAAGACTCCTCTTATCACCGGTCAGAGAATTCTAGACGGACTTTTCCCGGTTGCAAAGGGAGGTACTGCTGCAATTCCAGGACCATTCGGTTCAGGAAAGACAGTTACTCAGCAGCAGCTCGCCAAGTGGAGTGACACTGATATCGTGGTCTACATCGGTTGTGGAGAACGTGGTAACGAGATGGCAGATGTTCTTAATGAGTTCCCTGAACTGCAGGACCCAAAGACTGGCCGTCCACTTATGGAACGTACTGTGCTTATTGCAAATACTTCCAACATGCCGGTAGCTGCTCGTGAGGCATCAGTATACACTGGTATCACTATCGCCGAATACTACCGTGACATGGGATATGATGTTTCCCTCATGGCAGATTCCACTTCAAGATGGGCCGAAGCTATGAGAGAAATTTCTTCAAGGCTTGAAGAGATGCCTGGCGAGGAAGGTTATCCAGCTTATTTGTCAGCAAGATTGTCAGAGTTCTACGAAAGGGCAGGTTACGTAAAATCCCTCTCAGGCGTGAATGGTTCTATTACCGTTATTGGTGCAGTGTCACCCCCTGGCGGTGACTTCTCTGAACCTGTTACACAGAACACTCTGCGTATCGTAAAGGTTTTCTGGGCCCTTGATGCGAAGCTTGCGCAGAGAAGGCACTTCCCAGCTATCAACTGGCTTACCAGTTACAGTCTTTACAGTAACTCTCTTGCAGGATGGTTCAGTGAAAACGTCGCTCCAGATTGGAATGCTCTCAGAGAGAATGCAATAGATTTGCTCCAACGTGAATCTGAACTGCAGGAGATCGTGCAGCTTGTAGGTTCCGATGCTTTGCCAGAGGACCAGCAGCTGGTCTTGGAAATATGTCGTATGATCCGTGAATACTTCCTGCAGCAGAATGCATATCACCCCGTGGACACTTACTGTTCATTCGACAAGCAGTACAAGTTGCTAAAAGCCATATTCAAGTACAGTGACATGGCAACAACTGCTCTTACTGCAGGGGCTCCAATGAAAGATATACTAGCCTTGGAGTCAAAGGATGAATTGGCAAAGGTCAAGTTTGAAGAGAATTTCGACAAAGCACTTGATGAGGTCCTGAAGAAGATGGATTCTGAGTTCGCAAAGCTTGGAGGCAATTAAAATGACCAAGGAATACAAGACTATAGTAGAAATATCAGGCCCTCTTATATTCCTCGAGAAGACCGAACCAGTAGGTTACGGTGAACTTGTGAATATCAACCTGCCAGATGGCAGCACAAAGAGAGGCCAGGTGCTTGACACATCAGCTGATATAGTAGCTGTGCAGGTGTTCGAGGGTACTGGCGGACTCAACGAGGAATCAGGAGTAGTGTTTACCGGCGAGACCATCAAATTACCAGTTTCAAAGGACATGCTGGGTCGTATCCTTTCAGGATCCGGTGAACCTCTGGATGGTGGACCCCGTATAGTTCCTGAAGACAGGATCGATGTGAATGGTGCATCAATGAACCCTTATTCAAGGATGCCACCGGAGGAGTTCATCCAGACGGGTATTTCCACAATCGATGGAACCAACACACTAGTAAGAGGCCAGAAGTTGCCAATTTTCTCAGGTTCAGGTCTTCCACATAACGAGATCGCCCTACAGATCGCAAGGCAGGCAAAAGTCCCTGGTTCTGAAGAACCTTTCGCAGTAGTATTTGCTGCAATGGGAATTACCAATGAAGAAGCACAGTACTTCATGGAAGACTTCGAGAAGACAGGTGCTCTTGAAAGGGCAGTGGTGTTCCTTAACCTTGCAGATGACCCAGCAGTTGAGCGTCTGATCACTCCAAGAATGGCTCTTACAGCAGCTGAGTATCTTGCATACGAGCATGATATGCACGTGCTGGTTATCCTTACGGATATCACCANNGGACGTAGAGGTTATCCAGGTTACATGTACACTGACCTCGCATCCCTGTATGAGCGTGCAGGTGTCATCAAAGGCAGAAAAGGATCTGTGACACAGTTCTCCATTCTTACGATGCCTGGTGACGATATCACCC
>DAKU01000069.1 GCA_002508425.1 Methanosarcinaceae archaeon UBA470 | reverse complement strand
GATGTATCATTACCTTCGCCCCGAACATTATGCACGATCTCAAGATTGCGCAGGGTGATGGAATCCAGGATCATGAACTCGGATTCGGAATATGTGGAAAGGGATTGCACATGCCCCAATTCCCTCATCTGGGTGGTAATGGCATAGTTAAGTGCAGCACCGGCAGCGGCTATTGCCTGAGGCAGGGTATCGCAACCCATGCCTTCCAGAGTGGAAACACCGAAATGCTGTTTCAGATGCTCCCTTGCATTGGTAGTATCGAAAGCAATTTCATCGAATTCATGCACTATGACCTTCAGTTCCTCAATGCGCTGCATGAGGTGTTCATTACCATAGAGATGTAGTGGAACTATGCATTCAGCAGGCAGCATGCGGGCTACTTCACTGGCTATCCTGTCATAAGGTGGCTCATCGAAGAACTGGGTCGCCATGAATTCACCTGTAGATACATCCAGGAAAGACACGCCGAAATCGTCATTCTTCCCTGATAGTGCCATGAGATAATTGTTAGTGGCATCTGAAAACATGGATGGATCTATGGCTGTGCCGGGCGTGACTACACGCACAACACCCCGTTTTACAACGCCTTTGGCTAATTTGGGATCTTCAAGCTGCTCACATATGGCAACCTTGTAGCCTTTCTTGATGAGGCGGGGCAGATATGTATCAATGGCATGATACGGTATGCCTGCAAGAGGCATATTCTTGCCATCTTCCCCTTTGCCCCGGGTGGTGAGAGTGATTTCCAGCTCCCTGGCAATGGTCTTCGCGTCCTCTCCGAAAGACTCATAAAAATCCCCCATCCTGAAAAAGATCAGGGCATCACTATACTCTTTCTTTGCCGTATAGTACTGGTGCATGGCGGGGGTCATCTTGCTCATGGTGCTGTGGTTTATCTGTGTGGTACTATTTTAGTGCTTTCATGGGAGAATAGAAAAGTTAGTGATATACTTTTTTTCTCTAAAAGATGAAAAGTTTTATGCTTAGTAGATATGGAATTAATGCACAGAGGAAAGAGTTAGGAACTTAAATATTTTCAAGAAAATTAGCACGCTGTAGACACTGAATAAATAGTTACACAAAGAATACAATAAGTATAGATTTAGATATATTGCACGGCCTGATTCTTAATGAAAAAGAAGGAGTGATTTTTTTTCCCCTAATATAAAAATGATTTGGAAATAAGTTAACTATATAACATATTACAAATATTGTGCCATGTGTAAGGGGTTCAGGAATCTTGACGGAACACTTGAACCCCCTACTGCCCAAAGGCAAGGTTATAGTTTGTTTTGATATTGCTTAAAACTTACGTCTTCTTGCCTCTGGAGTAACGGAAATGAGGTAAGAAAATGAAATTGTTTAAAAGAATTAAAGTAACTTCGCTTTTAATGGCGATAGTAATGCTGGCGACAGTATTTGTGCCAGCTGTGAGTGCTTCTGACGAAGGGTCATGGAAAATTCCATCACTTAAATTTGAAAAAAATTCTGAATACAAGACAATCAATGCCGTATTAAGTACAATAAACAGTGATGGAGTATATAATATCCCAAATGAATCAATTATTTACCATTCGCCTAATGGGATTACTACCGTTTTTTATTCTGATGGGACACAACAATTATCAGCTATTGATGCCGAAGCAAAACAGATTACGACACCCAGTGGAATAATGCCAGCAACATGTGTCCACGAAATTCCATCTGGAGCATCAATAGACAAAAAGGGGAACATAACTAAAATTACACATGGCAATAAAACAATTTTAACAATTGTAGACGAATCTATTATGAATGATGATAAAATATATGTCCCTTCTTTTAATGGATGGTTGGAATATTCAAATAAGCTTGTAAATAATGTTGGTAGATTTGAAGCATTCTGGAAAGTGCCCTCCTCACCTCCTCATCCCAATTCTCAAGCAATTGACTTCCTATTTAATGGAATAGAGACATCAGATAATAATGCAATAATACAGCCTGTCCTTGAATGGAACCAACAAAATAGTCATCGTTGGACAGGAAGAGCATGGTATGCAAGTGGAGGAACTCTATTGTATAGCTCTCCAGTTAATGTAAATGTAAATGATAATATTTACGGCGGTATGATATGGAATTCTCTAACTAAAAAATGGGATATCGTGTTTAAAGATGTAACCACAAATAAGCAAGTATCTATTAGTTCTAATGGAGTTGGTACTACTAATGTTCAGGTAGTAACAACTTTGGAAGGATATAACTTAGAAGATAATGGTGATGTTCCCGGAGATACAACATTCAATAGCATGGCATTCAGAAACACTAATTACCAACCATTTACGGTGTCGTGGAATAAACATGTAAATGCAGCTCCTTCTGCCATAACTAATCTTGGAGTTACCATTTACTCATCAGCTAAAGTCAAATTGAATACAAACAATTAGCAGAAAAGCATGTTTTCTGAGAGTAGGTGGTAAAAGATCCACCTACTATAACAAGACTTATACAAAAATCAAGCAAATGTAAATCGTGTGAGCAGAATATGAACATTGCGAAGTATAGAATTCTGTTTTTGATTTTAATTATAATAATCAGCATATGCATCGGATGCGTCGATCCACATCAAGATGCCAAACAACCGAATGCCTCGATTAATAACTTGAATGCTTCAAAAAACAAGACAAATTCCACAGGAAATGAACATGTCAACATCTCTTCTATAGACTACTCTGCTATACACGTTCTCCCATCATACAATGATACAACATCCGAATGGCTCAAAACGAACGCTTCATTTGTGGCTAAAATTGCACTAAATGACAGTCGTGCTCAGGAAGTGCTCATGTTCGGAGGCAAAATATTGGGAGTGATTTACTTTTGCCACCCTACACCTTCAAACTATTCAGGACCTGCATGTGCTCCTGCTTTAATGATTCAGTCGGGTACGAATATTTATTCCTTTTCAGTTAACGAAAGTGAAAAGAAAGTCGTGTATATGGGAATTGGAATCGACCAGGATGTAAGATCTGTCGAAACTCTCATTAAAGACCTAAAGGACGAAAATCCAAGTGTAAGGTCATCCGCAGCAGAAGGACTTAGCTGGAATATCGATGAGAGAGCGGTAGTTCCACTCATCGAAGCGTTGAGTGATAAAGAAGGAGAAGTTCGGATGAATGCAGCAACTGCACTTGGTGAAATAGGGGATGAAAGAGCTATAGCGCCTCTTGCCCGGATTCTAAACGATTCCAACGAAGAAAAGAGGGTTCGGATTTCCTCTGCATTTGCACTTGGGAATATTGGAGGCACGGAAGTTATAGATCCACTGATTCAAGCGTTGGACGACAGAAATGATGAAATTCGCATACGTGCAGCAATTATTCTTGGCCAAACTAAAAGTGAAAGAGCAGTACAGCCGCTCATACTGGCATTGAAAGACGAAAATTGGGAAGTAAGGATGAATGCTGTCGATGCTCTTGGTTCAATTGGTAATGAAAGTGCAATTATTCCACTGATTCAAGCTCTTAATGATGAGAATATGGAAGTAAGAACAAGAGCAGCTCACGCCTTGGGAGAAATCGGCAACGAGAGTGCAGTAGAACCTCTAATCCAAGTTATGAATAATGAAAGTGAAGACCAAAATGTTAGAACAGAGGCTGCACAGGCTCTTGATCATATCAAAAGGAAATAGATTTTTTGTAAATTGACTTTGTAGAATACCTTATAATCTTGCACGGTGTTGCTTTATTCTGAAAGGTGCAGCATGATTTTTTTTCCTAATATAAAAATGATTTTGAAATAAGTTAACAATATAACATATTGCAAATACTGTGCTTTGTGTAAGGGGTTCAGGAATCTTGACGGAACACTTGAACCCCCTACTGCCCAAAGGCAAGGTTATAGTTTGTTTTGATGTTGCTTAAAACTTACGTCGCCTTGCCTCTGGAGCAAGCGAAAGAGGTATAAAATAAATGAAAAATACGAAAATTGGAATAAGTTTGTTTTTTGTGGCAATATTGCTGCTGAGTACTGTCTTAGTTCCAGCAGCAAGCGGTGCAGCAGATGCTTCTATTGCGTCTGGAAATGAAAAACAAGAAGAAATTGAGAATCTGCCGGAAATAGAAGTAATTGAAGCAACAGATACGTCCTCTATAGTGCAGGTAGGGGATGTACTCTTATCTTTTAAGTCAAATAATGAACATACGAAAGCAGAAATGAATATCACAAACTTAACCACAGATGAAGTAAAAACGGTTGCTTATATAGTAGAAGAAGTGGACGGGAAATTCCAAACTAAAGTGTTTACTGATGGTAAATCTGCGACAGTTGTAATGGATTATAATCCTATAGAACCTGGTGCATTCAGTAAGGCATTTGATATCGACAAGCAAAGCAGTACTACCAACACTAAGATATCATTAGCATCGACCACAAAATATGTGTGGGATGGTGTAACTTTTATAAAAGGTTCTGGAATAAAGTATCCTCATCCTGATTATGACTGGTATGACTACAAAGGAGAAGTGTGGGAGAGTTGGAAAATCTCCGGTAAGAAACTAAATCATTACCACGTAAGCAGTGGAACCTCGGCAACCTTACTTCCTTTACCTGCGGTATTAATTGGGGGCACACTTGGAGCAATTGTTGGAGGAGGAATCGGAGCTGTGGCCGGTGCAGCATTAGTTCAGGTACTAGGTGGTACAAGCGTTGCTGTTCTTGTTGATGAAAAGGGATGTTTCTGGCTCTGGTGGGCCAAAGATTGGGGTTTCTATATAGTTCCAGGAACCCCAACTCTGACTTATGTACCCAAATATCTTAGGATTGGTCCATCTACGCTGTGGAATAAAATAAGTATGACAAACCCCTGAGGAGGAAAATAGTTTATTGGGAGAAGATGCATTATTTATCTCTCCCCTTAATTATGAATTTAACCATGCACTAAAAATTTATTCTAAAGAGGAATAAATGAAATCAAAAATTAAAATTGAAGAATTAATAGGAATTCTTATTGGAGGGGTATTTTTTTACATATGGGCATTTGTAATTCTTATAGCAGGTTTCGGAAATATAAAATATATAAGCGACTGGACAATAGCTGGTATGCTACCTTTTTTTCTGATTGCAGGGCATTATCTAATAGCTGGGAATACAATTGAGAAAATCAAGAAAATAGATGATAAGGTAAGTATCAAAAGCCTCCTTGTTGGCTTTTTCTTGTGGTTAATAGTGACTATCATATTATCTCTAGCAAAGACCGAAACTAACTTTTATGTAGTTTTAGCCGGAGGTTACTTCATAATGTTGGTGATTTATTCCTATTTGAGAAGCAGAATCGTTGAATCCGACAGATATAAAAGTTTTACGGCGACCTATGCAGCTTTATCTCTAGGAATACTATGGTGTCTGTACAATATTTTGACAGGTAACTGAATAAACCTTATTGCTTTCTTTTTTCAGCAGAAATGGTTATCTTTTCTTCTCATGAATAAGGGAATTACGAAGATAAAGAGGAGGAAGGAACTAAGTTACAAAATAAGGTGCAAGTGGAGGTGCCATCTCAACTTCTTGAAGAGCCAGCTCCTTATCATCCTCCTGCAAAGGACACCGAAAGACTCGTAAAAATCCCCCATCCTGAAAAAGACCAGGGCATTGCTGTACTCTTTCTTTGCTGTATAGTACTGGTGCATGGCAGGGGCCATCTTGCTCATGGTGCTATGGTTTATCTGTGTGGTACAATTTTTGTGTTTGCATGGAGGAAGGGAAAAAGTAGTGCTAGATTTTTTCTTGAATATATGAAAAGTGTTATACTCAATAGATAATGGAGCTAATGCACAGAGGAAAGAGATAGGAACTTAAATATTTTCAAGAAAATTAGCACGCTGTATACACTGAATAAATAGTTACACAAAGAATACAATAAATATAGTTTTAGATATTATTGCACTATCTGATTCTTAATGAAAAGGAATGAGTGATTTTTTTTTCCTAAAGGTAAAAATGATTTGCAAACACGTTAACTATATAACATATCACAAATATTGTACTTTGTGTAAGGGGTTCAGAGATCTTGACGGAACACTTGAACCCCCTACTGCCCAAAGGCAAGGTTATAGTTTGTTTTGATGTTGCTTAAAACTTACGGCTTCTTGCCTCTGGAGTAACGGAAATGAGGTAAGAAAATGAAATTGTTTAAAAGAATTAGAATAACTTCGCTTTTAATGGCGATAGTAATGCTGGCTACGTTATTTGTGCCAGCTGTGAGTGCAAAGGCTGACATTTCCGAAAATAAGGAATATGCTGATGCAATAGATATCTCTAAAAAAATATCAATTTCTGAAGAAGAGATAACAAAAGCATTGAAAGAAGTTAACGTGATTAAAGAAACTGACAGTGAAAAAATCGTCTCTTTTAAAAAAGAAGACGGATCAATTGGATACGTCGTCTCGTGGGTAGATAGTAAGAATCCTGATAGAATAAATTTTGCTTTTGTAGATGAAGAAGAATTAGTAACCAGTAAATCACTATCTGCTGCAAAAGTCACTGATGTTGAAGCAGTGGCATCAACAATTTCTGCAATGAAAACCAGTTTTTGGAATGGTAGCTACATTGAAACTTATGGAAAGTTACTAACAGGTGGGGTGCACATTTACTTTTCTAAAAATGATGCGTCATATGTTGCTGGAGCTGGTGCAACAGCTGCTGCTGGTATAGTAAATCAACTTGGCAAATACATACCTTATGCAAGTGCAATAGCTGTAGTTTTAGCATTAGGAATACAAACAGTTTATTGGAAAGAAAAAAATTCAAATGGTAGCTTAGATGTTAGAATACCTTACCAACAAACTGCACTACCGTTGTATAAAGTTAAAATTGGTACACATTGGTACTATATCTAATTAATTTTACTAGGCTGATTATCTAATCAGCCAATTTAATTTGGTGAGAATATGGACAAAGTGAGAATTTTAGCATATACTTTTTTATTCTTGATTTTATTGATAATATTTGAAATTTCACAGAAAATACCAGAACATAGTTTTGCCATGTGGATTGCATTTGGATGTGGAGTTTTTTTCAAATATACTAGTGATTACTTAAGAACCGGAAAAATTGAATAAAAATTTTAGTATGTAAAGATACAGCATATAAATCCCCGTTCTGAAAAAGATCAGGGCACGGTGAAAAAATCATCTTCATCGACGATAAGTTTTTCAGCCACTGAAAAGATGGTGTTACCAAGCTCAACCACTAAGATACCTCAAATGGCCCTTAATACGCAAGTATTCCGTAAAAATGGAGATAATGCAGTATTAGTAGGTGCATCTTATAAGATAGGAACAAATGTGTACACAATTAGCACAAGTGGCAGTACTGCCTATAAAGCAGGATATTATAAAATGATCATCCAAGGTTCAGCTGTCTGGCCGGTTGGAGTTGAACCACCTACTTGGTATCAAGTTAAAGACTTGGGTTGGAAATCTCTTTAATTAACCCTTTTAGGAGGGAAATATTTTTCCCTTCTTCATCATTTTGTGAACAATTTGAAAGGAGGAAAACATGGCTTCTTATGGTTATGGAATTATACTACCCACATATACAGAGATAAACACAATTGGCCTCTTTATGTGCGCCATTGTATCTGGTTTGATTATTTTGAGTATTAAAAAATGGGCTGATGCGAAAAACCGGAAAATTAGTAAATTTTACTGGAGTTTCATTATAATAGTACTGATAATATCAAGCATACTTGTATCACTAATAATACCATGATAAAATAAGATCCTAGATGTAACAGTTTTGTGCAGGAGCAATCCTATATTTATTTTTAATAAACCTGAAGTGATAACATTAACCGAAAAAAAACTAGGAATATCCTTATAATTGCGATTTTATCGTTAGCAATAATAGGTTTGCTTTACTTTTTTTTGGCTATATACAGCCCTGGGGCAGGTATGTACGTTAGGGCAGAACTACTTACAGAACAAACAGACAAATATGTAGAAATCACTTTGCTTGAACTGGAGAAATACCCACATATAAGGGAAGCCGTGTCCGATCCCGGGAAAGAAGTGAAACTCCCCTTTGAACATGATGAGAGTAGAACCCAATTTATTCAAATTATGAGCAACAATGAAACACAGAATCTGAAAGTTGGCGATAAATTTTATGAGACTAGCATTTATTCTGCTGACTAAATATATGGCCTATCGGTCTTCTGTGGCTATGCATAAATATCCAATCTCACACATCAATATTCGATCTCAATATCCTTCTCGAAAAGCCCCTTGATCTCCAGGCTCAGGCCTGACCTCAAAAGCTGGCATTCCTCTGTAAGAGTATCAAAGTGCTTCTTTTCCATAATTAGATCATTTTCGGTGGTCTTCAGCATGTGCTCATCACGAGATATTTGCTTTACAAGCTCTTCTTTGTCCCCGTAAACGCTCAGGCCGTTCAACTCGTTCATTGCACTTTCAAGCTGCAAAGAATACTCTTTTCTTTGATCTCTCAGAGATGCCAGAGCTTCGGAACTTTGCAGCTTGTCCAACTGCTGCAAAACCTTTTCGCACATCTGGTCCTTGAGGCCAAGACTGCCGTCCTCTATCCTAGGTTTGACCTCGGCAAAAAAAGAATCAAGATCATGCTCGAGAGCAGAAGCCGGATCATGAGTGATCTTTTCAAGAATTTGCCTGTGCTCAGGAGAGAGCACGCATATCTCACTCTTATCCTGCTTTTCCATTCTGGAAAACACCTTTGACAAAGGAGAGAATAACCTCTGAATATTGTGATCGACATCTGATAACTGCTCTTTGAGAGTGCTGATCTCGACTTCAAGTTCCTTTGCCCTTTCAAACTCCCGACTGTTTTCGAGTTCATCGAGCTTGTTCTTAGCATCATGGACATCTTTTTTCATTGATGAGATTCGGGATTCAAAATGCTCGACCTTAGTCTGACTCTCCAGAATCTGTTTTCTCATTCTGTTATAGTTCTCTATCTCCTCAGAGAACTTATCAAAGGAATCCATTCTGGCCTTCTTGTCCCTAAGAGCCACTAATAGTTCATCCACCGGATCTTCAAGGCTTGATAATGCAGCTATGATCTTTTGAGATTCCTCTGGGTAAATGGCTTTGATGTAAAGCTGACTTCTGTGAGTATTTTCATGAACAGTTTTAAGGGTAGATTTGGCAATGATACAGAATTCAAAAGTGCTCTGAAGAGAAGTATCCTTAGGAGTTACTACCTTTTCAATGATTGATCGCAGGTTATTGACTATGTTATCCTTGTTGGCATCCCCTACCTTTTCCACTCTCTTGTTAGCACTTTCAACAACCTCGGCAGTAAGGAGACTGTCTATGACCTCAGGGATCGCACCGATTGAGTAATTAATCTCTTTATATTTGTTGAGGATAAAGGGTTTCAGTTCATTGAACTCTATTTCAGATTCGTCTGAGATGAACTGAGGAAGCTCATCGATCTTTAATTTGAGAGAAGGATTTTCTGCCTTCTTCTTTCCGAAAAGTTTGTCAATGAATTTCATGTTCTTACCAAAAAACGCGAATTCTATTTAACAGCCTATGGATGACATTGATTGGATATAAGCAAGATGGCAACTTAAAAAAGGAAGATCTGATCGAAGATCAGAAGAACTTAGATACAAGGGACGACTTTACATCACAGCTTTCGAGATATTCACAGTCATGGCATAGAGGTATCTCTTTTCGTTCAGGCAGAAAACCTTCTTTGATCTTCTTGATGTTGCTACACACACCAAGAACCTGCCTTCTGTCATTTGCCCTTATCTTTACAGGTCTTATGCAACCAGATCTTGAATAAATAACGATTCCATCATCAGTAGGTCTACCATGGATCTCCTGCACAAGCATTGAAAATGCGGCCAGATGAAGCCGATCATCTGCCCACACCCCATATTCTGGGCATTTGCCAGTCTTGACTATCACCGGAATCGGTGAGCCTTCAAGCTCAACCATACCCGCAGGTATTCCTGAAACTTTCATTTTAGATCCATATAACACAGGTTGCACTTCCATGCCGCACAACGCCTTTGACAAAGAAAGATTGCCAGCATCCTCAAGCATCTCTGCCACATTACAGGTAATATCTTCAAGACAAGCAGTCACATCCTCAATGGCTTCTGACACTGTTGTTTCTGAAACACCCTTAAGTTCGGAAGCATATATGATGCTTAATTCAGCAGACACCTCATTAAATACACTTTGAATTTTGTCTTTCTTGTTATCGGCTTTTGACGAAGAAGACTCCAAGAACTGTGGATATCTCAACCCAAGTTCCTTAAGGAGAAGGTGCTCAACATAGGAAACATCATCTTTTGACCTTATTTTAGGTGAACGTTTTGTATAGTATACTTTTCTTGGACATTTGAGATACAATACTATGTCTGAGACGTTTGTGTTTTGTTCAGCATTATTGGGAGACATGTATTTATAATATAGTATCTTTATAATATAAAAAAGTAGATATAACTAAAACTGATGAATTGCCTTTGTTCGTCAATCAACGA
>DAKU01000047.1 GCA_002508425.1 Methanosarcinaceae archaeon UBA470 | reverse complement strand
TTACTGCATATATCATATCACCTACGTAATTACCTCCTCCAGTCATAATAGCCCTTACTTCTCCATTGTACTTTTTCTGAAGGAAGCTCTGGGTTAGAGGAGTGGCAGGGGAAACCGCAACATACACCTTATCTATTCCGGAAGACGCATTCAAAGCATCTATAACATACGTTATCAACGGCTTATCCAGCAAAGTCACACATGGCTTCTCACCCATTCCAAGCCTACTTCCCAAACCTCCGGCCATAATTATAGCATCCATGCAATACCTCCGTTATGATAGCTCAATACCAATACGATTATTATAAGGGCAACAGTTCTTCCCACCTCATTGGAAGTGCCAATTACATCCCCATTCATGCCACCAAAATGCCTGTTACTGATATTCAATACAACTAAAGCTGAAATAATAGCAGCTATAAGAGCAATAAGTCCTCCATACCAAAGTCCAAAAGGTACCAAAGAAAGAGAACATATTACAACTGAACCAAATAGTCCAACAACATACTTTGGGATAGTTGTATTCTGCACCAGGATAGATCCCAAGCCTTCATGAATAGACTTACCGAAAGCTGCTATTGTGAGCATGCACTGCATTGCAGATACTTCCGCCACCAGCATGGAACAAAATAATATCTTAGCAGCATTGAATATGTCATTGCCAGAAAACACGAGAGCTTCAGATTGAAGAGATATTATTGACGAATAGAATGCCAGAATACCCATTGTACAAAATCCTACACCCCCTATGCCAAGTGCAACATCTTTAAGAGCACGAATCTTCTTTTCCACCGATCCATGAGCAGTTGCACCATCACCAAAATCTGCAAGGCCATCAAGATGGTTAAGACCTGTTAGATAGTATACAAAGACAATTGTCAGTATCGCGTTTATTTGCTGTGGCAATGTCATCATGGCTAAGAAAGAGAACGCACCCATAAGTAGTCCCAAAACAGCGCCCACAAGGATATGTAAATAAGTCCTCTTGAAGAACTCATCCAGTCCTTCCATTGTCAGCCCGACAGGAATAGTGGAAAGAAAACCAAAACTTGACCTTACTGCCAGAAGGAAAGTATTCATCCTGCGATCACACCACTGTTATCATTATTCTTGCTCTTCTTCTCATCTGCTTTTTCTTTCTTAAGGCCTGATTCAGCCATGCTCCGGGTATACATACTTGCGGAAACACCACCAATAAGACCTCCAATGACATCGTCCATAAAAGGACCTAGCTTTGAAAGAATGCCCGGTTTTTGCTTATCGAAACGTACAAACTCAAAAGTACCCTTATCACCACTGATATATCTGGAAATACTCATTCCGAGAACTTCATCAGCTATTATGAACGTAAGGTCTCTTTCATATGATTTTCTGCTGATATTCGGAAGATGGCCATTACGCCCTTCTCTTTCAAGTAACATGCCAGCATATATCAGAAGACATAGGTTTGGATCAGACAAAGCTATATCAAGTTCTCCCAGAAACACTTCTTCTGCTTTTTCCCGTGTCTCTATACCCGGGTGTGGAACATAAAGCTCCAGTGCTGTGTCAACTAGCATTTGCACAGTGATACCCTCTTCCTCCAGTATATCTCTTATATCCAAGGGGATATCACCTTCCAGTTCTTTTGACTGGTCCTTTTTCATATCATTATTTTTGATATCTGATAATTTCATACTCATCACTTTGGTCATTAATAAAATGCATAGAAGCGATTCATTATAATGTAAAGCATGGAAGCGCACATCAGTATAGAGATCACAGAAGAAACAAAGATAAGACTACGTGCCAATTTAATATGAACGAACTGCGGATAGGGATTTCTTGCACCCAGCACATATACATTGGGTTTCTCAAGACGAACATCCATAGCTCCTGCAAAAGCCGCCATGGGATAGCCGGAGTTCGGAGATGGGGTCTTGGTTCCATCCTCTATTGCAAGATTTACAGCATTTATAGGGTTTAGTGATTTAGAAAATGATGGCAGCAAGTGCAAGAAAATAGTTGCTATGAATATGGGTATCAGAGATAATCTGGCTGGCATCCAGTTCAATACATCATCTGATCTTGCAGAGAACCATCCAAGATGCAAGTACTGAGGGTCCTTGTAACCCACCATGGAATCAAGAGTGCTTGTTGCTTTGAATACATATGCTGCGATTATCCCGAATGATCCGAACAACGCAAAGTAGAACAACGGTGAGAGAATACCGTCAACAAAGTTCTCCGATGATGTCTCTATCACAGCCGATGATACCTGCTCCTGCGTTAGTTTAGAAGTGTTTCTGCTTACATACATGGAAAGTTTCTTCCTTGCTCCATCCAAATCTCCTTTTGCAAGTTCTCCATATACCTCTTTACCTGCATCCATGAGGCAGCGTACGGCAAAAGTGATCTTGAGAAACCAGGCCGCTATAAGGTACCTGATAATTGCAGGTATGCTTTCAGTATCAAGTATCACAGTGGCAACTATGCCAATAAGAGCAGCGAAAAGTATGCAGCACAATGCCATAAATATACCATAAAGCCTTCTGTTTTTGGAAGGTGCCTTACGCTTGAAAAAAGAGATAAGATTACCTATCCATACAACAGGGTGTATGGCAAAAGGAGGTTCTCCTACTACCAGATCAATGATAAAGGCCATGAATAATACAGCAATTAGATCAAATGCACTTATTGTGAAGAACATAATCGAGGCTCCATGACCTTTTCCCATGCCTTTTTAATACCTTGCTCAGTACAACCCTCAGCAGTGAGCACAGAGAGCATCCTTTCAACTACTGCAGGTTCATGCACTATTCTGCAATCAAGACAGCTCCATACATCATTGCCACTTGAACCGGTTATCCACTTGCCATCTGTACGCTCATCCTGACAGGGATAGAATGGACAAAAACAAAAAGTGCAATCCTGGCCTTCATAATGACATGGATAGTAATTGCATTCTTTATTGCTTCCCAGAGAGCCTTTTTCCCGCGCCGTTTCCAGGTTACGCTCCAGATAAATAATCGCTTGTTCTCTGCCCCATTCCTGAATTACCTGCCTTATACAGTCCACTATCCGCTGATTTTCCTCCCTGGTACGTACAGCTATGCGGATGTGATGTATTCCAATATTCTGGAAAGAACTACAGTCCCTAATTAAAACACCATGTGCCGCCATTCTTTCCGTTAATTCTGTTGAGTCCATGGACAGATCGCTTATGTCCACATAAACATAATTCACAGTGCTCTCAAGGGGTCTGAATCCACGGCGTTCCAGTTTTTGCATGAGGAACTCCCTTTCTCGGGTGATCATTTCCCTGGATTCTATAAGATATCGACTGTAACAGCCCCCTTCCATATTCATAAGAACAGTGCTTACTTCTTCTGCCACACATCCCATGTTCCAAGAAAGCCTTGCATTGTTAAGCAATGTTGCTATCTTTTCCGAAGCAACCCCAAAACCCATCCTGATGCCGGGAATAGCAAAAGCCTTGGTAAGGGAACGTTGGATGAACAGATGGTCATTGGACTGCACAAGATCCACAATGGTCTGCGATGGATCTGCCAGTTCTATAAAGGCTTCATCAACGAAAAGGATCACATCATTTTCTCTGCATTTGTCAATGAGACTCTGGATTTCGTCCCTGGTGAACAACTTACCAGTGGGATTATTGGGATTACACACGAAAAGAAGCCTGGCACCTCGTAAGATATCTGTTGGCACGTCAGGCAGCATATCCTGCTGTATATATCGGATCTCAGCTCCGAATATACTGCACTGCTGTTCATATTCGCTGAAGGTAGGCGATGGAATAAGTACTATATCTCCCTTTTCTATGACAGTCTCTGCAACCAGCCGGATAATTTCCGATGAACCATTACCTGGTATAATATTTTCCGCTGTCATGCCTTTTCCTATGAACCTTGCAGCTGCTTTTCTGAATTCCACGTAACGATTATCGGGGTATTGATCCATCCTCTTAAGAGCAGAGTGCAATATAGTATCCATATCAAGCCCGGTATATGGATGATCAAAAGGAGTGCCATATGGATTAAGACTGGCACTTGCATCCAACAGTTGGGATTCCGGTATGCCGTATTGCTGGGATGTTTTTCTCACCAAGCCTCCGTGTTTGCATGGCTGGACCTTTAGCAGATGTTCTCTGACCGGGGTAAATTTTGTTTGTCTTGACACAGTTATCGCCTTTTTTTTAGATAACAGGACCTATATTAAGTTATTTAATTAAGTTTACTGCAATTAAATTAAACTTGTGTAAAGCTTAAGCTCTACAGTTTTTGTATGTTAGGGAGATAACATGAATTATAATAAAGGCTTTATTACTAAGCTCCAAGCCTTGCGTATGTTATCTTCCGTATCCCCGTCTTCCATGAGGATGTCAAGTATTTGACGGGATAACCTTGACTGATGTACATAGGTACAGTTCTCGCAACTCCATACCTTATTACCACTGGATGCTACTATCCACTTGCCTCCGGTACGCTCATCCTCGCACGCATAGAAAGGACAAAAACAAAAAGTACAGTCCTGTCCATTGAAATGACATGGATAATATTGGCATGTACCCCTGCTCGCCGGAGCGGACCCTGCTGCAGCACTTTCTATGGCAACCTCCAACCTTTCCCTTGCACCCTCTTTACTGGTTTCAGTAAGAACTTCACCTATAGCCCTTAAAAGTAAATCATTATCTTCCTGTATACGCAGACCTATTCGGACAAACTGCTTTTCTGCCTGGAAGAAGGAACTGCAGTCCTTAATAAGAAAACCTTTTGATGCAAGGCTCTCAGCAAGCGTATGAGAATCCATAAAAAGGTCTTTGAGGTCCACGAGAAGATAATTCGCATCAGAATGCTGAGGAGAAAAACCATAGATCCGACCTATGCGGTTAATCAGATAATTACGTTGAGACTGCACAAGCTGCCGGGATTCCTCCAGGTACCTGGAGTTGATTCCACCTTCCATATTAAGCACAGCTGTGCATAATACATCTGAAAACGCGCCGATGCTCCAAGGAAGACGAGCATTGTTTAGATATTGAGCCAAATCCTCGGAAGCGATGGCATAAGCTGCTTTGAGCCCCGGAATTGAAAACACATGAGCAATAGAGCGAATGATCAGGATATAATCATTTCCGAAAGTATACCCTGCAAGAGTTTGGGATGGATCACATAGTTCTATGCAGGATTCGTCCACAATGAGCATTGTCTTGTGTTCAGCACACCTTTCTGCAAAATGCCTTAATTCCTTTCTAGAAATTAGGTGGCCTCCCGGATTGGCAGGATTAGATAAAAGCACGACTTTTGCACAGGATAACACATCATCTTCTGCCAACAGTAGTTCATGAGGAGGAAGAGGTAACACACGAGCTCCAAATAACATAGAATTGAGGGCATACTCTGGTGGAGAAGGGAATTGAGTAAGTACTATATCACCTTTTTCAAGAGTGCAACCCAAAACCAGTCTTATGATTTCGCATATCCCGCTGCCAGGCACAATGCTAGCGGAAGTTAGACCCTTTCCTATAAACTCTGCAGCTGCAGCTCTAAATTCTAGGTATCGGTTATCTGGATATTGGCCAATTTGTTTTTTAGCAGCATCTATCAGACCATTGAAATCCAAACCATTTTGTTGGTAATTAAAAACATTGCCCAGGGGATTTAAGCGTGTGCTAAAATCAATTGAATTTATTTTTTGTGCATCTACCTTTGCACAGAGCTCATCCGCGAGAATACCAGGATGATACTGAGCTATAAAATGTGCATTTTCCTTAAAAACTGCTCTCTTCTCCTCCATAGATTATCTCACTCTGTCACTTATGCACACCTGATATAATTAAGTTTTTATCTTTGCTTCCGCCAAAACTATATACCAATAGCAAAAGCAATCCTAATGCAACACTATTTAGGATTAGATAAGACAAAAGGAGAGAGAAATATGGCAGACGTAATTGATTACAAGATCATTGGGAACGATATGCAATTAGTAGAAATAGAGCTGGATCCGGGAGAAAGCGTGAGGGCTGAAGCAGGTGCCATGACGTATATGGGACCAGGTATCAAAATGGAAACTTCCACTGGTGGAGGTATATTAAAGGGCCTGAAGCGAGCGATCACCGGAGAAAGTTTTTTCATTACAAATTTCACCCACGAGGGAGAAGGTAAAGGATATGTGGCTTTCGGAGCGCCATATCCGGGGAAGATCATTTGCCTTGACCTTGCACAACTGGGAGGGAGATTTATTTGCCAGAAAGACTCTTTCCTATGTGCAGCCAAAGGAATAGACGTGGAACTTGCTTTCACTAAAAAACTTGGAGCGGGGCTTTTTGGTGGGGAAGGCTTTATCCTGCAAAAGTTAAGTGGTGATGGCCTAGCTTTTGTCCACGCAGGTGGTACTATCATAGAAAGAGACCTCAAAGCAGGTGAAGTGATACGAGTTGATACAGGCTGTGTATGTGCATTTGCTGAAAGTGTTGTCTATGATATTGGTTTTGTAGGCGGGTTCAAGAATGCCCTTTTTGGAGGAGAAGGTATAGTACTCGCAACTCTCCGCGGTCCCGGAAAAGTATTCCTGCAAAGCCTGCCTTTCTCCAGACTTGCTGACAGAGTAATGGCTGCAGCAAGATACCAGAGCCGCGATGAATCAACTGGTGTCGGCGGAATTGGAGGAAAAGTAATAGGCGGAATACTCGGAGGAGACAGATCCTTCTGAGAGATGGATATAGAAATAATTGAAAAGGTCATAAGTAGATATTAATTCTGAGGTGCATCTTAAGTGAGAATATTTGCAATTGCTGACCCTCATGGGAATTATTCGAAGATCAGTAGTCTTCTAAAAAAAGCTGGCGATATTGACCTTGTTCTTGTGGCAGGAGATATCACAAACTTTGGTCCCGATGAAAAGGCATTGGAGCTTTTCGAACTTTTTGATGCACCTATTTTGGCAGTACCTGGAAATTGTGATCAACCATCTATACTTAAAGTGCTTGATAATTCAAAAGCTGTGAACCTACACCAAAATTCCTATACAATCGATGATACAGTATTCATCGGTTATGGAGGCTCCAATCCTACTCCGTTCTGCACACCTTTTGAGATGCAGGAATGTGACATTGGAGAGGGCCTTGAGGAAATAGTGAAAGTTTCAGAAAGTAAGAGCAGGAAGTTAGTATTGCTCACTCATGCCCCCCCATATGGTTTTCTGGATGAAGTACCATCTGGACATGTGGGGTGTACGTCCATCTCAGCTTTCATAGGAAAAGCCAAACTCATAGTATGCGGCCATATACACGAAGCTCGAGGAGTGGTAAGAACAAAGGGAACAGTAGTAGTTAACCCTGGCATGGCAGCCTTAGGATACGCTGCTGTTATAGAGATCAAAGATGGTAGTATAGAAGACACAATCGAAGTTGAACTTCTGAAGTTTTAAAGTGAAACTTTATTAGGTAGAGAGTATTAATATATAAACAGGTGATAGGGATGAAAGTAAAAACTTTGATATTATTACTGATGCTGTCTTCTGTCATGTTGTCTGGTTGTACTGATGACAAAACAACAGATAGCGGCATTAATGCAACAGATAATGTTAGTAATATTAGTACTGAGAATGTCACTACCGATACTACAAATATCATATCTTTGAATGAAAGTGAACAAAACGTTACTACAACTGCAGAAGAGCAGCCTGCTGTAAATGTGCCAGCTGCAAATGTGTCTACTGAAGATACTACGAGCACAGGGCCAAAAGTTGTAGATACTGGTGTTCCGCGTACTTTTACCGTACGCCTGGAAAAATTCCTCTCATCTCCAAGTACACTAGTAGTAGCACCTAAAGATACTGTATACTGGATCAATTTCAATGACCCGAAAAGATTATTTGTCCTTGTAAGTGAGGATGGATTATGGGAAAATAAGAACATCGGATACAGAGAATCCTTTGGCTATACTTTCAACGAAACTGGAACATTTAATTATAGTATTACAGGTAACCCAAGGATGAATGGGACCATTATAGTTAAATAATAACAGTCATTCGATTGGGACCAATGAACACCAGGACTATTTTAGAAGGTTGTACCCAGGCATTGGTCCCCGTGGTCCCGGAGGACCAACCGCTTTCCATTTCTTCTGCAAGTGTTTTTTACAATTCGCAAATGGAATTGAATCGTGATATATCAGTGGCAGCGATCGCTGCGTATTCTGAGCTTATAGCATCTCGCAAACAGCTGGCTCTATCGAATGTTACCTATGTGGATGCACTTTCAGCTTCCGGCATTCGTGGACTTAGGATCGCAAAAGAGGTCGGAATTAATGTTACTCTTAATGACTGGAGCGAAGAGGCATATGATCTGATTAAGAAAAATGCAGAACTTAATCAACTCACTGAAAAAGTAAGGATATGCCTAGGTAATGCTAATGTGCTATTACATAAAGAACGTTATAATATAGTAGACATAGACCCCTTTGGATCACCAACTACTTATCTCGATGCTGCATGCAATTCAGCCATAAATATGCTTGCAGTCACAGCTACGGATACTGCACCTTTGTGCGGAGCACATTTGAATTCGGGCATTCGGAAATATGATGCAGTGCCTTTGAACGTTGAGTATCACAGTGAAATGGGAGTACGCATCTTACTTGGTAGAATAGCACGAGACCTTGCAAGACATGAGAAGGCTATGAATCCTTTATTCTGCCATGCTACCAGACATTATGTAAGAGCATACCTTGAGGTAAATAAAAGTGCCAAAAACACCGATAAATGCTTAAAGAACATAGGATTCATAGCACATTGTACGAAATGTTCAGGTCGGTCTGTTCACTATGGATTGGCAGTAAGCATACCTGAGAAATGCGAAATATGCGGAAATAAGGCCAGTATCGCTGGTCCCCTGTGGCTTGGCCCTCTTCACTACAAAGACTTTTGCGATTCCATATTAGTGCAGCTAAATAAAAAAGAATTTGGAAAAAAAGAACATTCAGTGAAGCTGGTCGAGCTGTGTAAAAATGAACTAGATGTACCTACTTTTTACGACCAACACCTTCTGTCAAAAAAACTGGGAATATCTGCCATACCCATGGAAGAGCTGCTGAAGGAATTAGTAACAAGTGGATTTGAAGCTTCACGAACACATTTCAGCGGAACATCTTTTAAAACTAATGCAGGACTTGAGGGAATATTAGACACTCTGAGAAGATTTCGATAAATATAAATATGTTCACATATCTATGATTACATATCGTAATATACAATAAAATAGATAGAAACTACTAGATTATTCTCTTCTAATTCTCAGGACCTAATAAAAAAGAGAGAGAAATTATGGCTAAAGAATATGCTGAACAACTCTTCCTGCAGGAAAAACCTACATTGGCACTCCTTGCCATCTGGTCCTTCCAGAAAACGTATGCTTCTGTGATTACTAAAGAGATCAATTCGACTTTTGCGCACACGACAAAAATTCTCTCAAAAATGGAAGAACATGGCTTGGTAAAATTCACAATGGAAGGACGGGTCAAATATGTGGAGCTTACAGAATCAGGTTTTAAAGTAGTGGAAGCTCTCAAAAATCTTATCATTGCACTGGAAGGAGAATTGCCGGAAGGAATGGAGCAGGCCGAAGACGAAGGCAACGCAGATCTGTCTTCCAACATTAAAGAAGTCATTTCCGATCAAGAGCATGACATATATGAGAAAACAAAAAGACTGAACGATACTATTGTTTCCATTTATAATGAACTCATCAGCAGTGGAGCTGATAGGGAAACTGTTATAATGAGACTAGGACCTTTTAAGAGGGACCTCAAGAAAATCGAGAACACCATGCAAGAATATCATGCTATCGACAATGCTACACTGGAGTATTTCAGTGATACAAAAGATCTTCTTGAGTCACTTATAAACCAGTAAGAGATCATAAGATATGAAGAAGATCACATTATGTATAAAGATCTATGGTAACGAAAAAAAAACTATAGATGCTGTTTCTACCACTATTGCGAATGAACTGAATGAACTAACTGCGAAGGTTGCAGTTACTGTTTCTGGTGATGGGTGGGCTATTGCCGAGATTGAAGGAGAGGACGAGGAATTTGCCAGTAATCTTCTCGTAAGACAATATGGTACTCCTACATTGGGTCCTTCTGAAGGGACAATATATAAAGGATTTATTGAGTCTATTGAAGAAGATAAAATCATTGTGGATATTGGCACAAAAGTAATTATTTCTCCTGAAAATATGAAAAACCTCGGTACAGGAAGTGCAAAGCAAATATCATTACGTTTCGGCATGATAAAGCATCTACCTGTAGAAGTAGAGATCATAAGTATCAAACCTCAAATAAGAGGCAAGTTCAGTAAATATCAAGCAGACACCTGGTGGCAATGGAAAAAAGCAGGGTACGATCGAGTGACAGCAAATGCTATTACCAGATCTGAACTTAAAGCTGCAGTAAAAAAGACCAGGCATGCCAGAGATATATACGGCATCGAAAGGCTTGGAATTATGGAACATGCAATCGTTTGCAGGGAAACCACGGATGGACCCGGTATAGTCGCAGCCATTGGAAGGTTTATACCTTCAGAACTTGGAGTGATAATAGGTTCTTCCTAAGGACAAAATTATTTATTTATTTATTTATTTATTTATTTATTTAGGAAATGAACGATGAAAAGGCATCTTTCCTTTCCATTACCACAACATTCTACTTCCTGCACACAGCAAGTAATACTAAGAGAGTGTACCATTGTTCCTTCAATAATACCCTCTGTAAAAGAGCATAGGTTTTTACCTATGGTGGATATCAGCCTGTAATCAAAGGAGTTCTCTACCGCTATTACCAAAGGTTCACGGCTTTCCACGTACATAGTACCCATCTGATATCTTTTCCAGAATTCTGCCAATTCTTGTATCAGAAACTCAATATCTTTTGAAGCAAAAGTCGAAGAAATGCTGATCCCAATATCCCTGCCCACTTTTCTCATAATTGGATCGCTATTGATTCCATGAGCATCAAATCCAAACTGGATGGCACGGAAAAAGCATTTAAAACAACCATGCTTTTCTAGCCGCGGGGAGGCTAGCGTTTCCAAAACATTTTTATAGTGCTTAAGAATAGGAGTTTGAGAATGAGCCATGTGTTCACATTTGAGATGATAGGTCTTGCGACGTTTATCATCCGGGTCATACTCTTCTTCCACAAGACCAGATGATCGCAGATCGTTAAGATGTACTGAAACTGTGGATTTAGCTTTTCCTGTATGCTTAACAATCTCATCAAAGGAACGCGAGGATATTTTAAGGAAATCCAATATCTGGATCTTTACAGGACTGTTCAATGCGACAAAACCATTTCCATTAGAAAAAAGAGCAGTCCGATCGCAGTCACTCATATTACATATGATAACAATAACTCTATATAAATGTTAGCTAATAGTCGAATGGATTCTAATATGGATATTTGTCCAAGTTTGAATAATACAATTAATAATGGTTACTGATATGCAAATTCAACAAAATCTCACTGTTTGCGTACCTATCGAAGAGGCAGAGTTTATACGGACCAAGCTGCTAGAAAGTAAAAGTCTTGATATGAACAGAAAAATCAAGAAGGTCATAGAAAATGGAAAAGAACATCTGCTTTTGCCTGTAACAAAAGTAATTCCAGAACATATATGTCTTAAAGACGATACTCCGGAATTCTATGAGTCTCATAGATCTCTAAAAGAATTACTATCAGATGAAATACCTGCACAAGAACTTGCAAAAATACCTTCAAGCTGGCAAGTAATAGGAACAGTTATTGTAATAACAATACCTGAAGAACTCAATGATATAGTTACCCTTATCGGTCAAAAGCTGCTGCAAATGTATCCAAGATGTACCTGTGTAGTTCGTGACAAAGGTATTAAAGGAGCTTTCAGACTTCCAGAAAGGGAAATCATAGCAGGTAGTGGTACTGAAACCCTACACAAGGAAAATGGCTGTATTTTCAAACTGGATGTTACAAAAGTGATGTTCTCAAAAGGTAACCTTGCTGAAAAGAAATTAATGAGCATATCCGCAAGTAATGAATTTGTAGTTGATATGTTTGCAGGCATTGGCTACTTTTCTGTACCCATAGCAGTACATTCCTCACCAAAAAAGATCATAGCCATCGAACTAAATCCTGTATCCTTTGGTTACCTCCAGGAAAACATCCTTTTAAACCATGTAGAAAATCTGGTTGAACCCATACTTGGCGACTGTGCTGATGTTACACCGGAGGGAGTAGCTGACAGGGTAATCATGGGTTACGTAGGAACAACTCATCACTACCTATTAAATGGGATCAGAGCATTGAAACCCGAAGGTGGCGTACTACATTACCATGAGACAACCCCTGAAAAACTTTTGCTCGAGAGGCCAGTGAACAGAATAAAAGAAGCGGCATTCCACCTTGGAAAGAATACTGAAATAGTAGAAATCCGACGAATTAAAAAATATGCACCTGGTGTATGGCACGTTGTAGTAGATGCAAAGATCACGTGACAGTTACACACGAAGGTTACTGATCATATGGCCTGTAGACGATTTTCAAGGTCAGAGTCAATTATGTAATCAAAATCAATGATATTGGTCCACCCTTCCCTTTCAAATACGGATTGGAAGCATACACCTATTACAAGTTTTTTTTGTGAGCTTGAAGGTAAATTGTTCAGAAAAGCCTTTACTTCATTTGGGGTGGAGCCGATCTTTGGCATGGCAAGTCCCCCAAGAAGGACAACAGTATCAGCTTCAGGCACTACACTTTCACCAAGCTGCATACCTTGTGGCACAGCAATTATCGATCTTGCACTCTCCGAATCAGTGTTAGACATGAAGATCATTTTTTTATCGCTTCCGCGCAGCCCATAAGCAAGAAGTTCTGCAAAAGGAGTGCAAAAGCCTGGAGAACCCATAAAAACTATGCTTTTAGACTCTTTTACCACTTCCTTGAAAGCAACAAGCTGACCACCTATACCTTTTGATGTACTTATTAAATTCATATTTTTCTCCATAATAGGTGCAACCAAACAAGGCTGCACCTTAAACTGAAGAGATCAGACTTCCTTAATTCCAAAGGAATCAAGCAGAATACCTGGATTTATACGACCACTTGTAAATGATTTCTTGGTCTTTTTGTCATTTATTGTGATTTTTGCAGGAGCGAACATACCTGCATCAACCTTGAAAAAGTCAAAACCTGCTTCCTTGAATGTGCTATAGAATGGTTTACCGAAATCTCTTGATGTTGTGGAAGGCGCCTTCTTGACGAACTCAGCCAGCTTCTCAGCATCTCCATATTCTACAGTATAATAAGTCTCACCACAGTAAATAATACAATCATTTGTCGAGCCCATGCATTTTGTATCGTCGCCTACGATAGGTGCAATGGGAGCTACTCCGAAACCACTCTTAATGGTGTTGATATCGAATCCAATGGATTCCAATTTGTGGATACCGGTTTCCACGATTCTTGCAGAGATCTGCACACTGCCTGCAATTGAAGAAGTAGGTGCAACGGCAATATATACATTCTGAGCATCGACATTGCAATGTTTCGCGATGTATTCCACTACCTCTTCAGTGGGAAGAGCAGAAGATTCCATGACCAAGACCGCAAATTCAGAATCGTCTTTGTAGCCTATTTCTTCATAAAGCTCTTTTGGTTTGAGGCCAAGAGCCCTTGCAGGACCTGATCCCATACCAAAGTACTTTCCTACTGATATTCTCCATCCAGCATACTGCGAACCCATGCATGCTATGACCGGATGATCCGTAGCTACTTGTATAGCAGGCACTGGAAGCCCATTCAGATCGAACTTAGTGTAACTGAGGTCTGCAAGATCAGCAAGACAAAGACGGGAGAGGTACATACCTGCATCGTAACCACCTTGCATTTCCACACCGCAGTCGATTACAGTGGCCCCATTACCAAGCTCAAAAGACTGGATATTAAGTTCTTCTTCCCAGTCAAGCATTTCATCGATTATATCTAATCCCTTTTCATTGACACTGATCACAATATCACTCTGAGTTAATTCCTTGACTCTGTTTTGATTGAAAAGCATATATAACTAGCGATTTGGAGTACAATGATTAGAATAATAAATCACTAAAGGGCGTACTCCAATAAGAAAACAGATAAATATATATAAACAAATCATATAATATTGTGCACAAAGATAGTTCAAAAAATCTAATAACACTATCATGAATAATAAAAGCTGCAAAAACCCCTCAGTTGATCAAACAGGAGAAAGAGAAAACAATTACAAGGAAATTCTGGATGACCTGCCTCTTGGAATTATTTCATGCAAGAGTGACGGTACCATCATTTCAGTAAACAGTTTCCTTGTAGAACTGCTTGGTTCACCCTCAGTGGATGCTACGAAACAAATAAACGTTCTAACATTTCCGCCTCTGGTGAAAGCAGGCATTTCAACAGCTTTCCAGGAAGTTATAACAAATAAAAAAGCCTTGTTCTTCGAAATACCTTATAATTCAAAATGGGGCAAAGATCTGTTCTTATGCATCAGAATGATCCCACACCGGGACAACGAAGAAAATGTAATAGGTTGCCATGCCATCGTGGAGGACATTACTACACGCAAGGAATACAAAGAAGAACTTCAGCATAAAGACAGAAAAGACAAACTAATCTCAAATATTTCTAGCAGTTTCATAAACACCAGTTTTAAAAACATCGATGAAGAGATATGCAAAACTCTTGCGAATCTAGCTAAATTCATTGGTGCTGAACGTGTGGTAATATTCATCCTGACAGAGGATGAAAAATTTGTGATAAAAACTCATGAATGGCATGTCGATGGCATAGCATCACACATAAGGATTAATGAGAAGATCCCTGCCTGCAAGTTAGTATCAAAGCAACTTGAGAACTTACAAATAGTTCGCATCAGCGATGTGCAACAAATACCTGATGAAAACGCTAAGCTACGTGATACCCTCAAAGAAGTCGGCATTTTATCAGGAGTTATGGTTCCTCTGTTATATAAAGAAACATTTAGAGGTTTCATAAGCATTGATTCCAAAAAAGAAAAAAGAGAATGGGACGAGAATACCGTATCCTTTTTGAAACTCATCGGTGAAATGATCACCAGTGTACTTGAAAGAAAAAACGCAGAACAAATAATAGTGAATATAAGAGAAGATTACGAAAAGGTTCTCAACTCGATAGATACCGTGGTATGGAAAGCTGATGTTGACAAACAAGGAAATTTTGTAAATACATATATATCACCTTCGGTGGATAGAATGGTTGGTGTACCACAGGGGTCGATTGGGAATAACTGGAATAAATATTTAGACCGTATCCATACCGATGATAAACCAAAGGTTGCTAAGGCTTTTCAGCTGGGTTTTAGCAATCCTGGTATGACGATTAATCTTGACTACAGGCTTTTAACAGATAATGGAGATTTGATATGGCTGAATTCCAGTGGAGTATCCCATGCCATGGATAATGGAACCTTACAAGCTTTCGGTACTACTGTAAACATCACCGATCGCAAACATGCAGAAGAGAACCTTGCTAAGAATGAGAAGAAATACAGATCCCTTTTTGAACAATCGAATGATGCCATATTTCTCACCAAGTTTGATGGAAGAATTCTGGACATGAACGTAAAGGCTTGTGAAATGCTGGGGTATACCAAGGAACAAATGAAAAAAATGTCTGTTTTTGATTTCCTAGAACCTGTAGAAAGAGAGAAAAGTGTTGATGTCCTGGCAAAGCTCAGGGACGATGGCTTTGTCCATGGCGAGACGAAATACATTACTGCAACGGGTGTAACTATAGATGTGGAAGTAAATGCTACAGTTCTTGAAGGTTATAATGATATTGTCCAGACNNGCCAAGATCGCAGCAGAGACTGCAAGTCGCACTAAGAGCGAATTTCTTGCCAATATGAGCCACGAACTACGTACACCTCTGAATTCTATTATAGGTTTTTCCGATGCTTTGATGGAAGGATATTTTGGAGAACTTAACCCAAAACAAGTTCGCTATATTCAAAATGTTTCGAATAGCGGTAGACACTTGCTCAATCTGATAAATGATATATTGGATATCTCCAAAGTGGAAGCAGGAAAAATGAAACTTTTCCCTGAATATATCTATGTAGATGCCATACTTGAAGAAATGATATCTTTGGTACAACCTATAGCAGCTGATAAGCAAATTGTCCTAAATATAAATAAGGATCCGCAACTGCAAACGTTATTAGCTGACAAGGCTAAGATCAAACAGATTCTGTACAATCTCTTAGGGAATGCTATAAAATTCACACATAACGGCGGATCGGTTAGCATTTATGCAGACATTAAGGATGGTATGGCCAGATTTTCAATTATTGATACGGGCATAGGCATTGCACCTGAGGATATTAAAAAACTGTTCAAACCCTTCACACAACTGGATGCTTCTGTTTCAAGAAGGTATGAAGGTACCGGTCTTGGACTTGCGCTTGTCAAAGAACTCATAGAGTTACATAGCGGGCGAATTTGGGTGGAAAGCGAAGTTGAGAAGGGAAGTAACTTCATATTCGAATTGCCCCTATGCTGCACTGAATAATCCGTTCTAAAAGGATCAATTTAATGTTCCACCAGCTAACTTGCATTCACTAATAATTCTAAATCTAAAGTGATATGTGAGTTATGGA
Source organism: Methanosarcinaceae archaeon UBA470 (assembly GCA_002508425.1). Classification (GTDB taxonomy): domain Archaea; phylum Halobacteriota; class Methanosarcinia; order Methanosarcinales; family Methanosarcinaceae; genus Methanomethylovorans. The sequence continues at coordinate 46 of DAKU01000047.1, read as the reverse complement.
ATATTTATTGTAAATAAATTAGGATTGAAGATGATTTGACTGCAAA
>DAKU01000055.1 GCA_002508425.1 Methanosarcinaceae archaeon UBA470 | reverse complement strand
GGAACACCATCCAGATAGATGATCGCATATCCATAATCCGTCTCAATAGGATTTGTCCATGTCCATAGTATCCAGCTTGTGCCTGTGCTTGCCTCTGTAAGGTTTGTTACAGAACCTGGCGGAGTTACATCAATAGAAGTCGTAGCAATTGCAGAATCGTTTACCCATATAGGATTGATATTCCCTGAAGCGTCCACAGTCTGAATGCTAATTGTATGTGTGGTTCCTTCAGATAATCCAGTCATGTTCTAATAAGAATCTGATGTGTTCATAATGTATACACCATTAAGATACACCATCACATGACTAAAATCTGAATCATTAGGATTAATCCAAACCCATTGTATCCAACTTGGACCTGTACTGGTTTCATTAAGGTTTGCAACAGATGCAGGAGGCGTTTGATCTATAATACTTATCACAGAAACATCAAATATAGCCTCAGCAGATTCAAGATCTGTTGCTGCCTGATCAACTTCTGCCTGAGTGACTCCAGTATCAGCATAAATTGCTTCTGCAGTTGCGATAGCTGAATTGAACGTGTCAATAGCAGATTGTGGATATTGGCCATTTTCTGTTCCGGCAACTGCACTTGCCACTTTTTCTTTTGCTTTATTGATAGCCGTGGTCAATGAACTTTTATCAATTGTTAAAGCTACCACTGTGACAGTAATTGTCTCAGAATCGGTAAGACCCTTTGATTCTGCTGTGAACGTGATGTCATAGGTTCCAGAGGTGCCAATATCAGGAGTCCAACTGAAAGCACCGACATTTGTAAAACTAGCCCCATTTGGCAGATTGGTGCCAGAATACACAACAGTGTCACCATCAGGATCCGTGGCTGAAATAGTGAAACTCAGTAATGAATTCTCATCGATAACTTTACTTCCGATAGCATCAAGAACGGGTGCTCGTTCTACATTGCCTATAGTTATTGTTATTGTTATTGTTTCTGAATCCACGACTGTGTTATCGGTTACCATGAACACTACACTATAGTCACCGGAAGAAGTATAAGATGGAGTCCAGCTGAATAAACCGGAATCTGCATCGAAACTTGCTCCGGGAGGTAAACCAACAACAGAATATGCTAGTTCATCACCATCGGAATCTTTGCCTGAAACCACAAAAGTAAGCAATTCATTTTCATTAACTGCTTTGTTACCTATTGAACTAAGTATAGGTGCTCTGTTAATATTATTTATTGTAATTTCTATTGTCTTAGAGTCAGTTAGACCGCTTGCTGTTGCAATGAACTTGACATAGTAAATACCTGCTGCAGAATACCCCGGAGTCCAGACAAATGCACCAGAGTTTTTATTAAAGCTGGCTCCTGGAGGCAAACCAACCGCAGAGTATGTTATACTGTCTCCGTCATCATCGGTTGCAAAGACATTGAAACTCAGTACCGTATTCTCATCAATTGCCTTGTCTCCAATCAGATCGAGTATTGGAGCTTTATCATTTTTTTGAACTGCAATCTCATTGTCACCCAGAACATCACCCTGACCAGTACTACCATCATTTGAAGAAACATAATCTACATTTCCAGCGATAGCATAGGTGCCCACTGCTGTGCTTGCTGGGACCTTGACGCTATAAACAATTGAATAAGAAGTACCAGCAATGATGTTCGAGGTTGAATCTGAGAAAGTCCATTTAACATTGGTTGAAGAATATACAAATTTTCCAGAAGCAATTTCAGTAACTACCCACCCGCTTGGCAGCGTTTCATTTATACCAAGTGAAGACATGTCTTGATTTGCTGCTATGTTAAGAGTAACTGTAAAAGTACCACCTGGAATCACAGTACCTTCAGATATCGACCTTGAAACTGTTACTTCATTTGCTGCTAAAGCCGGATTTGAATACATTACCAGAATGGTTAAGAGTATAATTCCTATAAGTCCTAGAGTTCTGTTTAGTGAATCAGCATTATTATTGATCATTGAATCCACCACCATTTTTCAGTCTGCTCAAGAAATCGCAAAATCCACCACGAGCATCTGCTCATAGCTTCGGTTTTTTAGAACCGACGCATGTCTTCGCCTGAAATTATCTGATAACTTAGAGTATGTATATGCAACTGAAAAAAGTGAAACAAATATAATATAATTAATAGATATGGGAAAATTGAAACAGATAACATGTGATAACCAGTATATGAAAAATACACATGCCAGTAGCAGAGTGATAGTCTTATTCATGACTAAATCTAGTCATATCAACTTAAAGCATTTTCACAAATGAAATAAGTAGCTATAAAGATACTATATAGATGGATGTAGATCATATGGAACTTTATTCCAAGATTATGACCATTTAATATCGTTATAAAGTTATTTAGTCGGGGAGTAGAGGAGCTAAGGAGTAAAAATGGGATCATTAGCATTGAATTAGATGAATACACGCTAATATAGGCAACAAAAAATGTTGCTGATTTTGATTGTTGTTGATGGAGATTGTCTAATTAGAACTTGATCTTAAAAACCTATTCGTTTTTTCATTAACTCCATACCTTTTTTTTTAGGGGGGGG
>DAKU01000180.1 GCA_002508425.1 Methanosarcinaceae archaeon UBA470 | reverse complement strand
GGTAAAGCAGGAAACTGCAAAAGGGATCCTTAATGTGAAGCAAAGGACTCCGGAGGAAAAAAGGAAAGCACATATTCAGGGTATTATCAAGACAGCGGTTGCCTCTATTCTGGGAATACTTGCCGGTGTCCTTGCTAATATGCAATATGGTATGGGCACTGAAACAAAATGGTATGCTGTTATTACCATCGTTGCCATTCTGGGATATTACATCCAGAGGCTAATTTATCCCGTCATAAAGGTTGATACCAAGGAATTTGGTTTCAAGGATTGGTTCTATGTGGAATTCCTTGTGGTGGACTTCTGCCTTGTGACATGGACTCTTCTCCTGAACTAATACAATTTTCTATATTTTATCTTTTCTTGACCAGTGATTAAAATGCGAATAGCTATACTTAACAAGGACAGGTGCCAGCCGCGAAGGTGCAGTCATGAATGTGAAAAGTACTGCCCCAGAGTAAGAACAGGTGACGAGACAATCATCTTTGCAGAGGACGGTAAGCCGCTGATCTCGGAAGAGTTATGTGTAGGCTGCGGTATATGCATAAACCGTTGTCCTTTTGATGCTATCATGATTATTGGTCTGCCCGAGGCCCTCAAATTCCCAACTCACCGCTATGGTCCTAATGGCTTTGCACTCTATGGGTTACCTGTTCCACAAAAAGGAAGAGTTACTGGTATCTTGGGTCCAAATGGTATCGGTAAAAGTACTGCGGTGCAAATTCTTTCAGGAAGGCTGGTGCCCAACTTCGGAGAGGAGGGCGGTACATGGGAGAAGGTACTGGAACATTATGCAGGTACAGCTCTTTATGATTACTTCAAGGCAATTGCCAATGGCACTCTCAAGGTTTCCCAGAAACCCCAGTATGTAGATCTCATTCCCAAGGCTTTCAAGGGAAAGACATCTGATCTGCTTGCCAAGACAGATGATAGGGGAGTTATGGATGAACTGGTAGAACGCCTAGACCTTTCACATATAATTGACCGCAATATCACAGAACTAAGTGGTGGCGAGCTCCAGAGAGTTGCTATTGCTGCATGTGCGGCCAAAGATGCTGATTTCTATTTCTTTGATGAGATAAGTCCTTATCTGGATATATACCAGCGTATCAACTGTGCCAAGCTCATTCAGGAGATGGCAAAGGAAAAGGCTGTACTGGTTGTGGAACATGATCTTGCTATTTTGGATATGCTGGCAGATGTGGTGCATGTTGCTTATGGTGAACCCGGAGGATATGGTGTCGTGACTCTTCCAAAAGGAGTGCGTATAGCCATTAACCAATATCTTAAAGGTTATCTGCCTGAGGAGAATGTGCGTGTCCGTCCAGAAGCTATCTCCTTCGAGGTCCACCCACCAAGGAATGAAACTGAGATCGATACCCTGGTGGATTACAGTAGTTTCTCAAAGAAATACAAGGAAGGATTTGCTCTGGAAACGGATGCCGGTTCCATTAAGCAGGGTGAAGTGCTGGGTATAGTCGGACCTAACGGTATTGGTAAGTCCACGTTCATGAAAGTGCTTGCAGGGGAGGTAGAACCCGACGAAGGTAAACTTGATATGAATATCAGTATATCCTATAAACCCCAGTATATCAAGGCGGATATTCACATGCAGGTACAGTTCTTCCTGCGGGGCATATCTCGTAAGTTCGATAGTAGTTACTTCCAGACTGAAGTGGTAAAGCCTTTAGGTCTTGAGAAGCTATATGAGCGTTCTATTCCGGAACTCAGCGGTGGTGAATTGCAGAGGGTGGCTATAACAGCTTGTCTGTGCCGTGATGCGGATATGTATCTTCTGGACGAACCAAGTGCCCACCTTGATGTAGAACAACGTTCAATGGTCACGAAGGTAATAAAGCGCTTTGCTGAGAATAACGGTAAAACCGCTATGGTAGTAGACCATGATATCTATATGATAGACATGCTTAGCGAAAGGCTGATCGTTTTCGAGGGTGAACCGGCTGTACATGGTAAGGCCCATTCACCATTAAGTATGCACGATGGTATGAACAAATTCCTTTCTAATCTCAACATCACATTCCGCCGTGATGAAGATACTCAAAGGCCCAGGGTTAACAAGCCCGATTCTCGCCTTGACCGAGAGCAGAGGTCTAAAGGGGAATATTATTATAATATACTGGAATGACTCTGAAGAGTCATTCTTTATTCAGACTAGCATTTTTTACTTTTATCCTGTATGTGAGTCCCAAGGATTTCTATAGGGGATATTCAATAGTTTACCAATTACAATTAATGCATAGTTACCGAGTGCTTTGAATAGATATTTAAATACTTTTTTGTTATCTCTAACTGCAACTTTGCAGGAATATCTTCAGACTAAAAGTATGGTGAAAATTACACAAAGCTTGATAGGCGAAGGGCCTGAGATAGCCCATATAGATCTGGTAATAGGTCCCAAAGGAAGGGCTGTAGAATCTGCTTTCATGACCTCTCTTGCAACTCCTTCTATCAAGAATGTATCTCAGGCTGGCCTGATATTCGCATCTGCCCAGGCATCCATTGCAAAAGCTGTAATGGACAGTGTAGAAGAGGGTCTAATACTCAAAGAAGAGGCAGAAAATCTCTTAATAATTGTATCAGTATTCGTTGAATGGGATGCAAAAGACAAAGATAAAGTGTACAAGTTCAATTACGAAGCAACAAAACTTGCAATTAAACGTGCTGTAAGCGGAAAACCAACTGTTGAAGACGCACTCGCAAAAAAGAACAGCGCTCATCACCCGTTTGCATAAACAGTGATCTTAACTTTTGTTTTTCTTTTTTGTCTGCTGTTGGGTGATAATCATCCCCGCAGAGTGGATCTATTTGTGAAGTTGGGTGGTATTTAGGTGGTGGTACTTATCTCTTGATCCATATAATCGCATATTCTGTGGGGATGATAACTGTAAAGTATTGGAGGCCAAAAACGGACAAGCTTCTACAATAGTTAACAACCATTTTTACCCAATCTCTAATATTATCTATATGTCCTACATATATATACAATTTACTAATCTTTAAATCAAATGTGTAAAAAATTCAGTATGATCTTATTCCTTGGGCTCTTGTTTACATTATGTCTCTGATACGCAAAAATGCGGTATCATCATTTATATGCTCTCTATTATTTCGCCTGTTCTTTCATAGGTAATTATTCCAGGTGGCAACTCCTTGGCAAAATCAGGTGATCGTAGAGTTGCAAGAAGGCTTTTCACTTGTGGAATATCTATTATCTCTCTATTAATAAGGAAATCAAAATCCTCTACAGTAATAGGTATAAACTTAAGTCCCATTGTTTCTGCAAAGGACCTTATTCCAAATCCTACATCTGCTTTCTCACTAATTATGGCCTCACATACTGCTCTGTGTGTCTTTAAACCGGAGTTGTAACCAGGTATTGTCTTTAAAAGCTCTGCTTTTGTAGTGCTCTTTTTAATAGCCAATTCTTCCAGCAGTTTATCCAGCAATGCCCTAGTGCCTGAACCCCTGTTGCGGTTTGCCAGTTTTTTTCCAGGCAGGTCTTCAAGGTTTTTGATGTTGCTTTCAGGACGCACTATCAATCCCTGTTCCCGTCTATACCCTTTTACCAACACTGCATTATGGATGCCCATACTTCTGATAGCTTCCAGATTGTATTCTTTAGGTCCGGCTACATTGATGCCTGCAACATCAGCTATGCTGTCAGCCATGGCACTTAATCCACGGCTGGAACCCATGTTTATTACTCTGAAGTTCATTCCTGTTAGGTCTTCCAGAAGATCAATAGCAGGGCATTGCCCCCCGACGAACATGAGGTCAACGGGTGTTATATTCCCAAAAAGTGTAACATCTATCGTTTTTCCGGGTTCCAGATATTCGGTCTCCTCTTTGATTTCGATGATACCATCGGCTTC
>DAKU01000002.1:830-2635 GCA_002508425.1 Methanosarcinaceae archaeon UBA470 | reverse complement strand
ACCCTTGCGAACAGGCTGATCAAGCTGGCACCGAAACCGAATCCTACTACAAGGTCTACATCGCCATACAATATGTAGAATCCACTGGTGCCGAGCAAGGCAAGTCCTACCACTGCAAGACCAGTGACAGCTCCTCCACGGAATGCCACATGCATTGCTTTTTGCAGACCACCGGAAGCAGCATGTGCTGTCCTTACATTTGCTCTGACTGATACGTTCATTCCTATGTACCCTGCAAGAGCAGAACTTATGGCGCCCACCAGGAAACCAATAGCGATCTTAGTTCCATCTTCCAGCAGTACAAACATTAAGGCTGCCAGAACGATTGCCACAATAGCTATTGTCTTGTACTGACGATTCAAATAAGCCATTGCACCTTCTTGTATTGCAGCTGATATTTTCTGCATCTCCTTTGATCCAGTGCCTTCTTTAAGAACACTGCTTGCAAAGAAGCCAGCAAATATCAGACTGACAAGACCGGCAAGAGGTGCCAGGTAATATAAAACATCCATTATGTAACTCCTCTATTTGTCTATGTTTCTGATTTACTTATAAGTATCATATTTAGATAAGCTGCATTCACAGCTCACGTATAAATGAGACTGCTTCGGGCTAATATTCATCAATACTGTATATAAAGTTGATTGGACTATATTGAATAACCAATATGAATTGTAAGAATTAAATCAAAGGCTTTTATGTGCCTCCTCCTATCTGCATCATGTCAAATTCGATAGAATCCGGCACTTCCACGGAAAATACAATGACGTTGCACCTTAATCTCCTTGCAACTGTGATGGCATTCTCCTCTTCGTGTGTAAGTTTTCCATCATTGCTGGCAATGCAGAACATCTTTCTTCCCACTTCATACCTCACCATGAAATCAAAGTATTGGGCATAATCCCGCAGAAACTCTGCCAAGAGTTGGAGCTCTTCCCAAGTATCGCACATATGTACTCCTTTGGTAGCTGAATTTTCCACATACCAGTCCTTGCTCATATATGGATACTTATTATATTGCTCTCTTATTTCCTCAAAAGCTTTGAATACCTTTTGCAGATCCTTTTTTAAATTGACCCATTTCCATTTCTGCTCAGAGAAATGGCGTGCAGCAACTATGGCAACTATAGCATCCTTATCTTCTTGTTGAAGTATCATAATAACACCTAAAACTCATCATCCTGTGCATAACTTCTATTAAACTTTAAGGCAATTTCTGCCTTCTTAAGCTCCCGTCCTAGGTAACCTGCATGTTCCAAGGTAGATACAAGTTCCATATCCATAAGCGTATCCAATACTGCTCTTGCAGTGGTGCCCAGTATAGTGGAATTTTCATGCTCGGCGACTATTAAGCCTTCATCTGTTCTTTTCTCATCAGGGATTATTCCTATCCGCACACTTCCGGCAGGATCTGTTTTCCACATTTTCCGTTCTTTAGCTTCAATATACTTATCAGGAATATTTGCATCTGTACGGCGTCTTTTTTCCTTGAGTATCATGAGGTCTATGCCCAGATCCTTTGGGGAACTCTGTCTTTCTGTAGAAAGTATCATCATCTGGGAAGCAACCTTGAGTTCTTTTATGGAGCCTTGTGTCTTATTACTATACTCTGGGGTAAAAAGTATGCTTGCACCCAGATCTGCCGCTATACCACAAAGTGTCGCATTTACTCCAAGGGAGTCAACATCTAAAAGTTCAGTTACATTCCCTGCTCCGAAGAATACAGGAATTTCAGGGAACAATTTATGAAATTCATGGTAGCGTACTATGGAACTGGCTATGCCATGGCCAATTGGGTCAAGTAC
>DAKU01000002.1:0-789 GCA_002508425.1 Methanosarcinaceae archaeon UBA470 | reverse complement strand
TTAAGGCTTAACACAAGGTCAACGCCTGTTTCTATCGCACGAGTAAGAAGGGCAGGATCGAGTGTATCGATACTGATTGGCAGAGTAGTTACTTTTCTGGCTATACGGATAGTACGCTCCACATCATCAGGCGTAGCATTAAGGGATGCTCCGAGGTCTATCATGTCCGCACCCCGGCTAACAAAGACAAGTATTTTCTTTTCAAGGACATTAGATTCCATGCCTGTAGCATCCACTATCTCAGCCAGTACTTTCATACGGCTGTTTCCTCCAATCTTAAGATCGTTAATGTACACTAATGGGTTACAGGAGGTTTCTATCTGTTCCACTTTCTCCAGAGCCAATTTTCTTCTGACATCTGCAAGCAGTTCACATGCAGGAACTTTAGTGGAAAACTCAATCTTCCCCACAAAATCCAGAACATATCCTAGATCATAAGCATGTTTTGGGCCCAGATATATCTCACTGCCAAGCTCTTGTGCAACTTTTGAAAAATCTCCGGATACCAGCCCTGGTACAAAGATGATATCATAATGTTTTTGCAGACATTGTTTTTCCAAGGTTTCTAGAAGCCTTCGGGGGGTTATGAACGCCGCTATATCTATGTCCAGTACAATAATGTGTGCTTTTGCACCCACAGCTTTCCTTACAGTGCCTTGTGCAAGTTTTCCCGTAGCAACCAGGATATCCATGTAACCTAATTGTACAGATAGTTAAAAAGAATATCTACTGCTAAAAAAAGAAAGGAACCAGGTACAACAATGTGACCTGGATCTTTTGCGTTCAGCC
>DAKU01000116.1 GCA_002508425.1 Methanosarcinaceae archaeon UBA470 | reverse complement strand
TAATTACTTTGGAGGGTATCGATGGCTCTGGCAAGTCTACAATATGCCGGTTACTGCAGGATGAAAAAAGGTTTGCACAGTGTGTCTTTACCCGGGAGCCTACCACAAGCTGGCTTGGAGATGCTGTAAATCGCGCCCTGCGCAGCGATACAGACCATGTAGCCGAACTTATGCTATTTCTGGCAGATCATGCTGACCATGTTTCCAGGCTTGTTCGTCCTTCCCTTGAAAGTGGGTCTAACGTTATATCAGATCGTTATTCTGCAAGCAGATGTGCCTATCAGGGCTCTACACTTTCGGATTTGTTCGAAGATCCCCTAGAATGGGTCCGAACACTACACAAAGGCTGGACTATTGATCCGGACCTTATAGTTCTTTTTGACATTGATCCGGCTATAGCTGTAAAACGCTGCGGGCATCGCGGAGAGCAATCGAAGTTCGAGAAGATAGAATTCCTGAAAACAGTGCGCAGCAATTATCTACGCCTTGCTGCAGAAGATCCCGGAAGGGTTGTGATTATCAATTCTGACAGGCCTTTAAATGAAGTGAAAGAAGAAGTTTTCAGGATTATTGCTCATGCATTAGAAGGCCGGGATTAAAGAAATCAGTAGTTTATTACCTATTTCTTATGCTCCCGGCTTTAAGGGTTACAAATTGTTAGTATCAGCGAACTTAATGAGCATTTCTCCCAGATCCCTTATATATTTGGGATTTAGGTTGAAACGGCCCCTTTTCTGGCCAGCCCGCTCTTTTGCGATCTCTACATACTCATTTTCATATTTTTCACTTGTAGCAAGGCTTATGGTAAGGAACCAACCTCCTCCCATTTTGATCTCTGCAAAGCCTTCTTCTATTGTGATCTCAGATTTAGCATCAGATTTTGTATCAGATTTTGAATCATTCTCTTCCAAACGTGTCACCTTTATTCTCGTCAGTGTTGTGCCATTTTAAGCGGTATTGAACTATTGTGCAATGCAGTTGCCACAAGGGCCCCTTTCATTCCTATGCTTTCAAGCTTTTTGATATCCTGGATATCTTTTACACCGCCTCCAAGAAGCACATCGTGATGGGAGATGGAAACAATGTTACTTAAGAATTGTGAATCCACACCACTGGATGTACCTACTCTGTCCATGTCAAGAATGATGATATTTTGTATATCCAGAGCATTGAGCTCACGCACGATTTCAGTAGGTTTGCGAGGCATGATAGGATCAGATGTAAGTATCTGCCCGTGCTTTTTGTCAATACTCACATTCACTTTACCTGGCAGAAGAGTAGAAACTTCTTTAATGGTCTGCAAGGACGAGGTTTCGGTTCCAAGTATAATAGTATCTGCAAGAGAACTTGCCTCTATTGCTTCTTTAAGCGATGAGATGCCAGGGTCCAGCATTGTAGTGAACCGTGAAGAGATTTGCTTTATCATCGCAAAATTGGTGTTATGAGGGCCTTCTGCCTGCAGGACATTGAGATCTGCAATGTAGACTTCCTTTGGTTTTACTTCTTCTAGGAGCTTTATAGGTTCTGAGGTCGTACAGATGCGGCTTGTCAGGTGTACAGGACGGTAATTCTTTCTATTACCACCTTGTGCATGCACCACAGTCGAATTATATAAATCTAATACGAAAACGATACGAAACATATATTAATTGATAGGCGCTCTAATGCTATAAAATTGAGGTTATTACTATGAAATTGCTAGTCAGCCCAATAAACAAAGAAGAGGCAATCGCTGCATACAATGGTGGTGCTGACATAATTGATGTCAAGAACCCAAAAGAAGGCTCTTTGGGGGCGAATTTCCCCTGGGTCATCAGATCAGTGAAGGAAGCCATTGGTTCTAAAAAACCTATTAGTGCAACGATTGGTGATTTCAATTACAAGCCTGGAACTGCATCTCTGGCAGCGCTGGGTGCTGCTGTTGCAGGTGCTCAATATGTGAAAGTCGGTCTTTATGATGTGCAGACCGAAGACCAGGCACTGGAAATGCTAATAAATATTAACAAGGCGGTTAAGGAGTTTGATTCTTCCAAAAAGGTTGTTGCATCAGGTTACTCTGATTACAAGCGCATAAACTCCATTTCTCCACTCCTGCTTCCGGCAATCGGTAAGAAAGCCGGGGTAGACGTGGTAATGGTCGATACGGGTATCAAGGATGGTCGCTCCACCTTTGAATTCATGACCGAAGAGGAACTTATGCAATTCACCAACTCTATTCGCGAATTAGGGATGGAATCTGCTCTTGCAGGCTCTCTTAAGTTTGAGGATCTGCCTACTCTCAAGCGCATCCAACCGGATATCATCGGCATCCGTGGTATGGTGTGTGGCGGAGACCGCAATACCTGTATCCAGCAGGAACTAGTAGAGAAACTGAAAAAGTTGATCTGAGCTACTCCAGCTTGGATCAGACATTTTTAACTTTTTTTAACACTCTTGAATATATTCTATTTTTACAGAAACAATAGTTACAAAAATTTTGTATAAGTATCTGTGCAATTCAAGTGTTGTATTTTCTGTTATAAATATTCAAAACTATTAAATATGTTCCCATGATTATGCTTTCTATTAATTATTTGATGTATTTAGAATGGTGGAAGAATGATATTGGAATCAGCTAAAAAAGTACTTGTTACAGGCGGTGCTGGATTTATTGGAAGTCATGTTGTGGACAGGCTTCTGGCCGATGGACATGATGTAGTGGTTTATGACAATATGACTTCAGGCAAAATGGAGTTTATTGCTCATCATTTGAATAACCCGCATTTCAAGTTCATTAAAGGAGACATGCTCCAACCTGATCAGGTGATCGAGGCATGTGATGATGTGGAGATGGTCTTTCACCTTGCAGCCAACCCTGATGTAAGGATTGGAGTTTCTAACACCAGAATGCATTTTGATCAAAATATTCTGGCCACATACAACCTTCTTGATGCCATGAACAAGCAGGGAGTACAGAAAATCGCCTTTACCTCATCTTCTACCATTTACGGTGAAGCAAATGAAATTCCAACCCCCGAATACTATGGCCCACTAATGCCAATTTCCATGTACGGAGCATCTAAACTTGCCTGTGAAGCAATGATTACAGCCTATTGCCATACTTTTGATATGAAGTCCTGGATCTTCCGTTTTGCAAACATAATAGGTGACAGAGGTACCCATGGCATTATTGTTGATTTTATCAATAAGCTGAAAAAGGATAATTTACATTTAGAGATCCTAGGGGATGGCAGGCAATCAAAATCTTACCTCCATGTACGAGAATGCGTGGATGCCATGATGTTCGTAATCAATAAAGGCACTGACCAGTCCAATATTTTCAATATTGGTTCAGAAGATACCATCTCTGCTACTCGTATTGGGGAAATAGTAGCTGCTGAGATGAGTCTCGAGCCGAAATTTGTGTATACAGGCGGTTCTCAGGGCTGGAAAGGTGATGTACCTAAAATGATGCTTTCCATAGAGAAACTAAAAGAATTAGGATGGAATCCCGAAATGGGTAGTGAGGCATATGTGAAGCAGACTGTTAACTCCCTTCTTCTAGAGATAGAATAGTATCAGTAAAACATTTAAATATTTACACAACTTATATAACTAAGATAATAATATGACTATTAGTGCTAGACTCACCAGTGACCGTAAAATACAACTTCCTGATTGTGTCATCAAAAAAATGAATATGTCAATAAATGATGAGATGATTATGGAAGTTGAAGGTACCAAGTTAGTTCTCATGAAAAAAGAAGAGATTCAGACTGATAGATATGGTGGATCGCCTAAGAAAGTCTGGAACAATGCTGATGCTGAAGAGTATTTGAAAGACGAAGGTAATTCTGGCGATAGTAGTGGATATTGAGTAGAATAATATAATAGGCTAAAATATGGAATAGAGAACGGATTATCGCTTGCTGGTTTCAGAAATAATCATGTTTGAAGCATTTTGGCCTTTACTCATTCTTGCAACTTGAATTGCAACAAGAATCCGTTTCACGTAACATTGTGCAAATACCACATATACGCTGGGGGAGGTTTTCAACTTCTCCTTTACTCAAGTCTTCTGCAACTGATCTTATAGTCATTTTTATATCATCTTCGAATTCGATCCTGTATCCTCTCTTCTTTGAAAGGTATTGAGAAATTGCAGATGGAGCCATATCCAGCAGCCGGGCAGTTTCCTGTTGGGACACACCAATATTTACAAGCTCTTCGGCTATAGCTGCCCTTATTGCCGGTAGCACATCCCATACTATAGTTTGGCAAGGTAATTTCATCGGAATATAATTTGCACCATTGGATTAAATCATTGTGGCTATAGTAATCCTATAGGCAATCCCAATACATAAATAGGTCCAAGATTACATTCAAAACATGTAACTTTGCATATATCTTAACACATGTTTTGGTATTTATTTAAATGAAACTGAATTATAAAGAAACATTTATATTGCTTTGCAGTGATAGATACTGGATAATTATGCACATAGCGATACAAAGCGAATGTGAGGTTTACTTTAAGTAGTACACCACCTTCCGGCTTTTAATGCGGGGGCTAAATATTTGACCATAGTTGCTGTAATTCCTGCTTACAATGAAGAAGTATATCTAAGGGATGTCATTAAGAAAACAAGATCTTATGTTGATGACATTATAGTTGTGGATGATGGCAGTGATGATGCCACATCTTTTATTGCGACCAGTATGGATACTAAGCTTATTCGCCATGAGAAGACTCTTGGTAGGGCAGAAGCTTTAAAAACTGGTTTTCAGGCAGCTTACAAAGTTAAGCCAAAGATCATTGTAACGATCTATCCAAACGGCTGTCATAATCCCGATGATATTCCCAAGCTTCTTGAACCTATATTCTGGTTACAATCCGATGTTGTTACCGGCGAATTCAAGGGGCATGAATGTATGCCTGTTATCCTTATCGATAAAAATGGTAAAAAACAACAGACAGTTATAGAAGAAGCATGTGACTTTTCAGAAAGCCAATATGTGGGATTCAGTGCATTCTCATCCAATACTTTTGATATTCTTAAGTTCGATGGAGCAAAAGTTCCAGTTGAGTTTTCTTTGCTTAAAGATGTACAAGATGCGGGACTTGACGTAAAAACAGTTCAAGTAGCCATGTTTGCCAGTGGCGAACATTCTTCTTTATACGCAAAGAGGATTGGCGTAGTCATTCCTGCTTATAATGAAGAAAAACTCATCAAGGTAACTGTTGATGGTATCCCCCCATATATATCCAGGATTTATGTGATCAATGATTCAAGCACAGATTCCACTGCAAAGGTGCTGGAATCCATAAAGGACTCTCGTTTGTATGTGATTACACATGAGACTAATCAGGGAGTTGGGGCAGCTATTCTACATGGATACAAGCGAGCTCTAAAAGAAAACATGGACATAATAGTGGTTATGGGCGGAGATAACCAAATGAACCCTGAGCAACTTCCCAAATTACTTATGCCAATAGTTCAGGGTAAAGCCGACTATACCAAAGGCAATCGTCTCCTGAGCAAAGAGTTTAGGGGTGGTATGAGTAAATGGCGGTTGCTTGGAAATTCCATTCTTACTATGATCAATAAGATCAGCAGTGGCTACTGGCATATAATGGATCCCCAGAACGGTTATACTGCCATCTCCCGAAGAGCTCTTTCTGGCATTGATATAGATACTCTTTTCACTTACTATGGCTACTGTAACGATATGCTTGTGAAACTCAATACCTTTGGATTTCGCACAATGGATATTACAATGCCGGCTCGTTACGGTCAGGAAAAGTCTTCTATCAAGTATAGCAAATTCATGTTCCGTGTTTCTCGTATGCTCTTTCGGAAATTCCTGTGGCGTCTAAAGACGAAGTATGTGATATTGGACTTCCACCCCCTGGTGTTTTTCTATGCTCTTGGAATGATACTTGTACCTCTAGGTGTACTTTTTGGAATGTACATAGCTGTTGCCAAATTGTTCCTTGGTTGGCCGGTATCACCAAATTCTCCACTACTGGATGCGCTGTTTCTAATTACCGGAATACAGTTTATACTATTTGCTATGCTGTTTGATATGCAGGAGTCTGACAAATGCATGCGAGATGGAGAGATAGAAACCAACAATGGAGCCTGGAACTAATAGTATGTTTTCAGAAATTATAATTGCTAAGTTAAATCCGATCAGTTACTTAATGCTATAGAGATGATGACACTTAGAACATATCATTTCAATGAAATCGAAAAGCTTGCCCCATCTTCTGCTAATGGTGATATCTGATGTTTTCTCTTGATAACCTTGATTTTTCCCTTCCTAAATTTCGCCAGATATGTGAATCAATATCTAGGAACTATGCAACTATAACGGTTTTAGAGTATTTTGAAAAAGAACACCCTGATAAATTCGTTATAATGCGTCATGATATTGATAGATTTCCTGGAAATGCATTGAAAACTGCAAGAATAGAGCATGAACTTGGGATCAAGGCAACTTATTATTTCAGGTCAAACAACGGCATATTTCATACAAAAATAATAAAGCAAATAGAAAAAATGGGTCATGAGATTGGATATCACTATGAGGTGCTAAGTGAAACCAACGGCGACCAGGAAAAAGCTATCGAACTTTTCCGTTCTAATCTGGAAAAGTTAAGGCAAATATGTGATGTTAAAACGATTTGCATGCATGGAAGGCCTTTATCAAAGTTTGACAATCGTGATCTTTGGAAGGTCTATAATTATGAAGACTATGGTATAGTAGGAGAAGCCTACTTATCCGTAGGAGACGAACTTAATTATTTTTCTGATACTGGCAGGTGCTGGGGTCTTAAGGACAATATGCGGGATTACATTCCTGGGAGTGCACAGCAGATAGATATTGCTGACACTGAAGATCTAATGGAACTTATAGAAAGCAAAAAACTTAAAAATCTCTATATTCTTACGCACCCGGAAAGATGGTCCTCTAATATTCTTTCGTGGAGTGCATATTATTCCATGGATCTTGGCGTTAATTTTGGAAAAAATATCTTGATCGAATATGCTGGACGAAAGAACCGCTTGCATGCTAATCGCAGTTTATCAATAACTGTTGATATTGAAGATTGGTATCATATTCCCTCTGTTTGCGGATCTGATTTTTCAGTATACAAAGATGTTAAAGAATTTTTCGAAAAGTGGGAAGGAAGATACGACTACTTAAGTGAACCGACAAAAAGAGTTCTGGATATCCTTGATGAATATCATATGACTGCTACCTTCTTTATCGTAGCAGATGTTGCAGAGCATTATCCGGGTTTGATCGAGTCGATTGCTGCAAGAGGCCATGAGATTGCATGTCATGGAGCCGATCATAGATGTAGTATCAACCCTAACACAAAAAAACCATTATTGACGATAGAAGAATTCGAACATAGTACAACAGAAGCAAAGAGAATACTTGAAAAGGCTTCCGGACAAAAAGTAATTGGTTTCCGTGCACCAAACGCAGCAGTGACTGGACAAATGCTCGATTCACTTAGAAAAATGGGTTTTGAGTATGATTCATCAGTATCTGTGAATTCTCTGTACAATAAAACAGATTCATCACTTAATTCTGTTTCAACAATTCCCTATTTCCCGGCACCGGGAAGTCTGGAGCCCGCTGCAACTGGAGATCTTATTGAGTTTCCATGGTCCTACTATAACATAGGGATAAAAATACCTACTTCAGGCGGACCAATGCTGAGGTTCTTAGGTGCTAATCTGATCTTGAAGGGAATAAGACAAAGCCTGAATAGGGGACACACTATATTTTACTTCCATCCTATCGATATTTGCAAAGAAGATTTTCCAAAAGTAGGTAAAGGACGCCCCTTCTATTGGATAATTAAAGGAGATATTGTTGAACAGAGGATTCGCTATATCTTAGAGAATCTGGACGATGTAAAAATAGTTCCATTGAGAGATCTGGTAAATGATTTGAAATCGGCGGGTGATTCAAAATGTTAAATTTCCAGGATCTTGATTTTACAACTGAAAAGTTCCGCCAGCTCTGCTCCGCACTGGCTGACAACTATACTTCCATCACCATAGAGCAATACTTAAATTCAGAAAATGATTTGCCAGAGCATTTTGTCCTGATGCGCCATGATGTTGATGGAAAGGCAAAACCTTCGCTGAGAACTGCACTCATCGAAAAGGAATTTGACATACATGCAACTTACTACTTTAGAGCTAAGAAAAACATCTATGTACCCGAGATCATTCAGCAGATCGAAGGAATGGGACATGAGATCGGATACCATTATGAGACTTTGAGTGATGCAAAGGGCGATTACGAAAAAGCAATAAAGATGTTTGAAGAGGAAGTAAAGAGATTTCGAGGGATCTGTACTCTAAAAACAATCAGTATGCATGGAGCTTCTTTATCAAAATTTGATAACCGTGACCTGTGGAAAAAATATGATTTCAAGGATTTTGGAATAATCGGAGAAGCGTACTTATCACTTGGAGAGAACCTCAATTATTTTACTGATACTGGAAGGGGCTGGAACTCAAAGTATAATTTGAGAGATTTTATTCCGGGCAAGAAGCAAAAGTACTTTGCGGATACTACTGACGAACTCATTAAATTGATCAATAGTGGAGAACTGGATAATCTCTATATCACTTTACATCCTGATCGATGGACATCAACTACTTTTAGATGGGTTTTATTCTGGTTCCAGGACCTTGCATTTAATATTACAAAAAGAGCATTGAGGATGATGAGAAAATGAACGCATTTGAAAAAATTCGTCTTAAGCTAATTTTAAAGCTCGGCTTTAAATATTATGATGAAGATAAATATCTAATACAAACATGTTTGCGTTCAGTTAAAAACAAGAATCCAAAAGTTCTTGATGTTGGTTGTGGAACAGGACACCATGCGTTCATGTTTGAAAAATATGGTGCTGACGTAATTGCTTTTGATTATGATGAAAGTAAGGTAAAACAGGCAAATGAGAATAAAGCTGAACGTAATTCAAAAGTCAAGTTTTTGATAGCTGATGGCCGTTATCCGGAAAAATATTTCACTGAAAAATTTGATATTGTATTCATGGCCGGTTTCTCTCTATTTGCGATCGATCTTGATAAAGAGGTTATGAGAAAATACCTCTCAATGCTTAATGAGGGTGGTAGACTTGTCATGGTCCATAATTCCAATCTTACGGGTCTTGTAAGAAAAACTGCATGGAGAAATCATAAGAAAGAGGAAGTGTTTTCTTTCTTTGAAAATGTAGGTGGAAAGGTTGAAAAGTTCTACTTCTATGACAGGCATATTACTGTAAAGATATTACGCCGTTTTGCTATTACCAACATGTCAACAAGAATGCATATTCTGATATCTAAAATTACCAAGCTGCCTTGCGCTTTGCTTTTTATCGTAAGCAGTAACAATCAGTGAATTTATATAATATAAGAGTAGATAATTCATAATGGTGAAGACATGAGAATACTTTTTAACATAGGTCATCCAGCTCAAGTTCATTTCTTTAAAAACGCACTGCTTATCCTTGAAAAGAAAGGCCATGTGTGTAAGATGACAGCTGTTTCCAAAGAAGTATCTTTGGTTTTATTGGATGCATATGGAATCCAATATGATGTAGTCGGAAGTGCAAAACCATCTTTTTTTTCAAAAGGCACAGAACTATTGAAAATTGAACGTAAACTCTATAAGATTGCACGATCATTCAAACCTGATATTCTTGTTGGTGGAGTAGGCAATGCATATATTGCTCACCTTGGAATAATGATTGGTAAGCCTTCTATTGTTTTTGATGATACTGAACATGCAAAGATCGAGCATATGCTTATGGACCCATTTGCAACTGTGATATGCACCCCTTCCTCTTTTACAAACGATCTTGGAAAGAAGCAAGTAAGGTATAATGGATATCATGAACTTGCATATCTTCATCCAAATTACTTCAAGCCTAATCCAGCTGTTTTAAAAGATCTTGGACTAAATGAAGGAGATCCCTTTTTTATACTAAGATTTGTTTCCTGGGATGCAGATCACGATTATGGTCATCATGGAATACAGAACAAAATTAAGCTGGCAACAGAGCTTGAGAAATATGGAAAGGTTTTTATTACTTCAGAGATCGGGCTTGTCCCCGAATTGGAGAAATATAAACTCAAGATAGCTCCTGAAAAGTTACATGATATACTTTATTATGCAACAATGTGCATAGGAGAAGGAGCTACAGTAGCAGTTGAAAGTGCGCTGTTAGGCACACCGGCAATATACATATCTTCTTTAATAGGTACAATGGGCAATTTCATTGAACTTGAGGAGAAATATGGACTTATATTAAATTATAATGACTCTGCTCAAGCTCTAGACAAAGCAGTTGAACTTCTCCAGACTTCTGATCTTAAAGACAGTTGGATAAAGAAAAGAGATAAATTACTGGAAGACAAGATCGATGTAACTGCATTTATTGTCTGGTTTATAGAGAACTATCCCGACAGTTTTAAGAAGATAAAAGAGGATAGAGATATACCTAATAAGTTATAAATTTGGAATGCGTCACTAAAAATTGCACAGTTGTGGCGTTATTACTTAAAAACGGGTGTTAGCGAATGTTAGATAGAAACTCTGAACTCTGGGACATATTTACTAAAAAAGAAGAGTATTCTGCAAAGGAACTGGACAAACATAACCGATTTAGTTATGCTAACAGTAAGTACAAAGATATTTTTGAACCAGTGGTCTCAAAATATCTATTGTCAAATGGATCCGAAATAAAATATCCAGACGACAAGAAATTTGCAGTTTGTCTAACTCATGATATTGATGATATATATCCTCCTCTTCGGCATATGCTTCTATCTTCATTGTATTGTTTAAAGCATCTGGATTTGAAAGGGTTCAAATCTCAAACTCTGTGGACCATCAATGGGAAAAAGCAATCTCCTTATCTTAATTTCAACCATATAATGGAGATAGAGAATAGATACGATGCAAAGTCCTCATTTTATTTTATCACTGCAACAAAAGATCCACTCCGTTTTCGATATAACATAGAAGACATAGAACATGAATTAGGAGAAGTCCTAGACAACGGATGTGAAGTTGGGCTACATGGTGGCTACTATGCTTATGACAATTTTGAGAGCATAAAAACTGAAAAAGAAATATTAGAAAATATTTTAGGGAAAAAGGTTATTGGCTACCGTAATCATTATTTAAGATTTAAAGTTCCTGATACATGGGAATTATTAACAAAGGCCGGATTTAAGTATGATTCATCTTTTGGATATGCTGATATGATAGGCTTTAGAAATGGTATGTGCCACCCATTTAAACCATATAATTTAGACAAAAATGAAACTATTGACATATTAGAAATACCACTCGTGATCATGGACGGTACTTTATTTTCATATTCAAAGTCCTTTGAAGATGCATTTGAAAATGCGAAAAACCTAATAGATACGGTCGAAAAGTACAATGGTGTGATCACCATTCTATGGCATAATAATACGTTTAGCTGGCCAGCTATGAAGTACTGGGAACAATTATATGAAAAGATACTGGAATATTGTTACAACAAAAATGGATGGATAACCAGCGGTGAAGAGATCTATAATTGGTGGTCAAAGGAAGGAAAGCTTTCGATTTGAGATATTCAGGCATTTCCTTTTTAACTACATTTATTAATTGGAATTACATAAGTATTAATCAATTGTTGCGATTGTAATTTCAATTGTATCTAATTTCAATTGGCACATGCTTTTTTATGACCGCGAAATATAAGAATATGATGATATATTTCTAAGCAGATATTTTGCTTTTCATAGCGGATGTTGAAGAAGAACAAAAGATCAAGCTTTGGAAATTAGTTCTGTTATTTAAAGAATTAATAATGCATAATAAAGTCAGTAGTGGGTGCTCTCTTGAGTCTAAGTGAAAAAAAAGCATTGTTTTTGCTCCAATCGTATAATAATTTTCAAAAAGAGTCTGTTAATAGCACATGTAAATATTTTAGTGAATGCTCGGCATTAGTCCGTTCAAATCCAATTTCAGAGATCTATAAATATATCCATGTTCCCTTCCTGGCAACATTTAAAATGGATTACAAAATAGACCTGACCAATATTCCTTCAAATTTGAAAGTATATCCAACTCCGATTTTTTATGCTCCGATAGATTCTCAATACAAGAAACTTGGTGATAAGCATTTTGATGCTGCAGAGAAGTCAATTAAAGATAATAAGATCGAATTTGACATTGTCCACTCTCATTTTACCTGGTCATCCGGATATGCTGGAGCAAAATTAAAAGAAAAGTATGACGTTCCCTTTGTGATAACTGGTCATGGGTACGATATTTATGATCTGCCTTTCAAAAGCGCAGAATGGACAGAAAGAATAGAATATGTACTCAACACTGCTGATAGCATAATCACAGTAAGCAAAAGTAATCTGGCTTGTATCCAAAAACTCAATGTCAGAACTCCTATTCATGTTCTACCCAATGGTTACAGAAGTGATCAGTTTTACCAGATGGATATGGAAAAATGCAGAAAGAAGTTAGGCTTGCCTCTCGATAAAAAGATAATAGTTGCCGTCGGAAACCTGTTGAAAATAAAAGGCCATAGATATTTAATCGAAGCTATGGCTGAAGTGGTCAAGCATAGATCAAATGTGGTTTGCTTCATTGTTGGCGGTGGAGCGCTGGAAAAGAAGCTTAATGAACAAATCCGAAAAGCAGGCTTGCAGGATCACGTAAAGCTTGTGGGCAGTAAACTTCATGGAGAGATTCCTCTGTGGATGAATGCATGTGACATATTTGTACTTCCTAGTTTGAACGAGGGTAATCCAACAGTTATGTTTGAGTGCCTGGGATGTGGAAAACCATTTGTAGGAACTAGAGTTGGAGGAGTTCCCGAAATCATTGTCTCGGAAGACTATGGATTGCTAACCGATCCAGGGAATTCAACAGGATTAGCAGAAAACATTTTATCGGCATTGGATAAAAAATGGGACGAAACTAAAATCAAAGAGTACTCTGCTCAGTTTACCTGGGCTGAGATTGCAAAGAACATTGCACAAATTTATGAAGATATGTTTTGAAGGCATCTAGAGGATTTACTTTTTTAGATATTTAGATAAGCAAGGTTCAAAGCGAAGGTAATAAAGAGATTATTTATTTCCTTCGCCAAAATCGATATAAACTTCTCATTGCTGGAAACAGATATGAGGGTATTTATGAAACAGGTTGATAATATCACTGTGTATTTTATCCACTGAACTTACAATGATATCCTTATTTACTCATAAGTCCTTCCTCTATTCGGGATTAAAAATTAACATAATCATAACTTGCTACAACTGCCGAAAAGACTTCTTTGCAACCATTACAAACAATCAATTCGTCCGAAGATGCGCCAATTGCTTCAAATCTAACCGAGTAAGGACAATCATTGATGGAAAATCTCAAGGTGAATTCCACATAGCTGAAAAGCTTGACATTGAGTAGTATTAATAATACTCCTTTCTTTTTATTCCGGACTCAATCGCACAAGAGAAAAGTGCTTAGACCCATCTCTGACCCACTCTTAATGAAACAAACTCTAATTGTTCCTGTAGAGTCTGCTAAAGGATAGATAGGATGAAACAAAAGTATACAACGATGCAAATAATCATAGAGGCATCCACAATTGTAATTCTACTATCATTGTTTGCTTATGTGATAGCAAATTGGAATATGACACCTGAACAAGTACCTTCACATTTCAACTTCCACGGACAAATAGATAGCTGGAGCAAAAAAAACATGATATTGTTCCCTGTCTTTGTCTGCCTATTCCTATACCTGCTATTAACGTTTGTGTCCTTTTACCCAATCTATGTGGAACATGCCTGTAAAAATCACTGAAGAGAACAGGGTATGGGCCTATTACTATACCAGATACATGATTACAATACTCAAACTTGAGTTAGTATCATCATTTGCTTATATCACATTGCAAACATCAAAAGCCCAAATGCTGAATGCGTACTTTGTTCCTGTGTTTTTGATTGTAATATTTGGAACAATCACTCTTCACATTGGTTTGATAAATAAGAATTGAGAAATGAGTACTTTACTATGAACCTGTACATTGTCAGTTATAGTGACAATAGAGGCATGTTCATAAGAAAAAACAGTTGCTTACCAGCTAGTTAACTTAGAAGAAATGTGATAGAAAAGATGAGGTTTGAGTGTTCAGGGTTGGACACTCAGATTTTTGATGAGGTGCCTGACTCGAGGCAGTGAATAGTGCAGTACATCTCCTTGCGGACTGACTTGCTAAGGACATGCAT
>DAKU01000179.1:11034-17144 GCA_002508425.1 Methanosarcinaceae archaeon UBA470 | reverse complement strand
GAAGGTTATGAGATGACAAAGGAAACAGTTTCTAAACCTGAAACTAGCAGTACTCCAACGTTCTCTGGTTCAGACATAGTAGCTTTTGTCTTGGTCGTGGTAGCAGCAGGAGCAGTATTCCTTGGATTCATGAGGAAGAAGAAAATGTGAAAGTAGGACTAGAAGATTGTTATCTGAAAAAGAAATGATCTGTTTATACAACCTTGTACTTATTACAAGGTTGTTCATTTTTTAGTTCGCTTGAACAAATTGATTAATTTTTCGTAAATTATCAATTGCTGAAAATATTCGTTAATCATTTAATAATTCCATATAAGTTGTTTTTTCGCTAATTATAATATTGTCGTATCTATTTCCATTTCGTTTATTATCTAAAAAGCAAATAGATATCTATATATAATGGTTGGTTTTTGGTCATATTCATAATATGTGTTTAGGATTATGGCTTACATCTTTCTAAATGCAAATGATGTGTTACTATAGTCTTGTAACCCTTCTTAACTCAATTTAGATTTAATCGATCGTAATAGCAAAACAAATACGGTGGTTAGCTTGAAAACAACAATAGGAACTGTTCATAAAGAGAAAATACTTGGGCTTTTGGTCGCAGTATTATGTACTGTGGTCTTACTTTTGCCGTCATGTATGGCCGCACCTGCTGAAGACAATACGACAGACAGCTTAGAAACCAACCTGATTTTTGTCAGCAACATCACAAGCGATGCAGATGGTAATTTCGTATTTCCAGATGTTGCAAATGGCAATTATGTGCTCAAATCTGTGGTTTACAGCTCCGCAATGGGTGGCATGTGGCTCACGAACGTGACTGAAGTTACCATAGAGGGTGGGCAATCAGTGGCTGATCTTAACCTCTCCATGAGGAAAAATGATGACATTGACCAGGAAGAAATATTATCTGCACTTAAAACTGCGACCGTATCAGGAAAGACAGTTTCAAAAACGGGTGAGAACAGGACCGATGTTGATGTTGTGCTTACCCTCGAAGATGGAAGTTTCTATGCCAATACAACCAGTGATCAATATGGAAACTTTATTTTTTCAGGCGTATCTGGTGGTAACTATCTGCTCAAATCAGTAGTTTACAGTACTGCAATGAGTGGCATGTGGCTCACTAATATTACAAGCATCACTATACAGGATGGGCAATCGCTAGCAGACCTCAGTCTTTCTATGAGAAAGAACGATGATGTTGACCATGAGGCTATACTTGCTCTGCTGGATAGCATAAGTACGCTGGAACGCGCGACCATCTCCGGTAAAACTGTATCAAAAACAAGTGAAAGCAGGGCTGATGTGGCTGTTGTTCTATTTAAAAAGTCGTATACTGCCCCAACCACTGAATTATCCAATGCACCACATCTGAACGTAGCTATAGTAACAGGATATTCAAGCCATGATGCGCAACTTGCTAATTTTGTCTCACGTGTAAACAGCAACTCCAACCTGAACATCACAGCCAGTTACTATCTTGCGGACAAGCTTAGTGGTAATGAGGATCTTAGCCAGATGGATATAATTTATATCAACATGTTCACCCAGACAGCTTACAAACTGCAGGAGACAGTTAATGCTGCCATTGCAAATGGGTGTGTGGTGATTGGTTACAACACATACCTTAACGAAAGTATACCATTCATTCCATCTAGTTTCACTGATGAGGCTTCTTTTAAGTCATACCTACAGGATTATTGGCTAAACGGCGCTTCTGATGATGAAAATTTTGATAATCTAATTTTCTACCTTGCTACTGAATACTATGGTAGGACAGATCTGGACGTTCAGGAACCAATTGGACCACCAGAAGGTGCTATCTATCATCCTTCTTTGACAGGTACATCTATGAATTTATTCACTAACAGTAGTAGTGAATACTTCCAATGGTATGTCAATCGGACAGATGGGCACAGGTTTGATTCCGCTGCGCCTACTGTGGGTATTGCATTCTACAAGTCTTATTATCCATTGGATATGGAACCTGTGGACACGCTTATCAAAGGATTTGAAGCAAGAGGTGCCAATGTAGTTGCATGCTATGGTTCTTCAACTGATCCCATGGACGATTTCCTTAATCACAGTGCTGACACTAAGGTAGATGTGGTCATATCGTTCCTTTACCGTGGCAATTATTTTGACATCGACAAGTTGAATGTGCCTGTTATTAATGGTGTCTTAAACGGTTACATGGATCTGGAAGAATGGAAGAATACTACTACTCCGATCCCGGTGCAATATATGCTCAGGCTTTATGGTCCTGAGACCATGGGACTCATAGATCCAATAATGGTAGCTGCTGAGGAAAACGACACAACGTATGGTACGGAAATATATGCCTCTGAACCATCGCAGATAGAATGGCTGATAAATCGCACTTTATCTCAGGCTGAGCTTGGGGAAAAGAACGAAGCAGACAAGAAAGTAGCCATTATCTATTACAACCACGGAGGAGGAAAAGACAACATTGGTGCATCTTATCTTGAAGTTGTGCCCAGTATATGCAACCTGCTGGAGGCTATGACGGATGCAGGCTATAATGTGGATTCAAGCAAGATACCCAATGAAACTGAATTGGTAGATATGATTGTACATCAGGGTACTAATGTGGGAGGATGGGCTCCGGGAGAACTTGAAAGACTTGTAGAGAACGGCAGTGTTGAGCTTATTCCTCAGGCTACTTATGAAGCATGGTTTGATGACTTGCCTGAAGAAAGAAGGGAAGAGGTCATATCTGTCTGGGGAGAAGCACCTGGAGATGTCATGGTCTACACAGCTGACAATGGCAAAAAGTACATTGTGATCCCGAAGATAGAGGTCAGCGATGATGTTATCCTTGCACCGCAGCCCACAAGAGGATGGCTGGAGGATAATGAAATACTCTATCATGATACGGAGTTGCCACCACATCATCAGTATATAGCTTTCTATCTGTGGCTGCAACATGAATATGGAGCAGATGTCATGGTTAATATGGGACGCCATGGGACTGCTGAGTGGTTGCCAGGAAAGGATTTCTGTCTCCTTAGTGAGGAATGGCCTGCAATCATGGCAGGGGACATACCTGTGATATACCCTTATGTAATGGATGGAATGGGTGAAGGTATGCAGGCCAAGCGCAGAGGCAATGCAGTTATTATCGATCACTTGATACCACCTGTTATATCTGCTGGCCTATATGGTAATTACAGTGTACTTAGCAGTGAAATAACTACTTATCAGACATCCAGCACAGAGTCAGAATCTTTGAAGCAGTCTCATTTGCAGGAGATCATTGATCTGGTGATTGACCTGGGAATTGATGAACAAGTAAATATGACGCTGGCGCAGGATAACGAGACTATTGATGATTTCCTGGATGAAGTTGATGACATTCTATCTGATCTTAAAGGTCAATCTATGCCTTACGGCCTACATATACTTGGGGAAGCTCCTCAAGGAGACGAGCTTGTAGGAATGGTTAGCTCCATGCTAGGTGATGATTTTTCCACACTTGTTGCAGCATATAACAATTCGGAAAATGCATCCTGTGAACTTCTATCAAAAGTTATTCTTGAGAACATGAGTTCCGGTGAAGCACAAATTCAGATACTGGGTTCAACTTCAACAGATATAGATGACGAACTCAATACTGCACTTAATTATACAGAACTTCTCTCAGAATCCGATAATGAGATAAAACAGATACTCAGGGCCATGGATGGAGAATATATTGAAGCAAATATTGGAGGAGATCCGGTACTTCGTCCTGAAACACTTCCTTCGGGCAGAAACTTCTATGCCTTTGATGAGCAGCTTCTCCCCACAAAGCAGGCATGGGAAGAAGGAAAGGCCCTTGTTGACCAGTGGCTTGCGGAATACTATGCAGAGAATGGTGAATATCCGACTAAGGTGGGATATATACTCTGGGCAGGAGAATCAACACGTCACGAAGGCGTAATGGAATCCCAGATATTCTATCTCCTTGGAGTTGAACCTGTATGGGATGATGGTAATGAAGTTACGGGTATTCAACTTATCAACTCATCACAACTCGGAAGACCGCGTATAGATGTGATAGTGCAGATCTCGGGTCTCTATAGAGATACTTTCCCAATGAAGGTAGAACTCATTGACCAGGCTGTAAGGCTTGCTTACGAGCAGAATGAACAGGACAACTATGTACGAATAAATACTGATGCTTTGCAGGCAGTATTTAATCAAACTATTCAGGATGGAAACCTCTCTCTTGACATTGCATTGTTCAGGGTATTCGGTCCTGCTGACGGAGCCTATGGTACAGGGATGGCTAATGCAGCATCTGCAAGCGATACATGGAATAATAGCACAGAACTTGCAGAATTATACATCAGCAAGATGAGTTATGTTTACGGAGAAAATATCTGGGGACAAACCATAGCTGATTATATTGAGCAGCAAACAGGTCAGGTAATAGATGTAGATAATTCTTTGATATTTGAAAGCAACCTTAATGGAACAGAGGCTATTTTCCACAGCAGGAGTTCAAGTATTTACGGTTCACTGGATACTGATGATTTCTATCAGTATATGGGTGGTTTGTACAATGCTATTAAGTATATATCTGGTACTGCTCCGGATACGTATGTGGTGAATCTGCAGAATCTTGACGACCTGGAAATAGAAACACTTCAAACCTACATTGCAAATGAACTCTATGCAAGATACTTCAATCCTACTTGGATAAGTGGAATGCAGGAACATGGTTTTGAAGGTGCTAAAGAGATGGAGAGTTTCCTGGAGAATCTCTGGGGATGGGAAGCATTGGATTCCGAGCTCATAAGTGACGATGTCTGGGACAAAGCCTATGAGACATATATGGGTGATTCTGAACTGAGTGAATGGATCAAGAACAACAATGCATATGCGTATCAGGCTATGACTGCCAGGATGATCGAAACAATCAGGAAAGGTAATTGGGAACCATCGGAGGAAGTGCTGAAAAGCCTTGTCCAGGATTACATTGAATCAGTAGTTGATAACGGTGTTACATGTTGTCATCATACTTGTGGCAATCTGCTGAATAATGAGTTTGTTTCAGGTATTGCCTCTACTCTGGGTGTTGTAAGCGAGAGCGAGCTTGAGGAGTTCCTCAGGATCGAAGAAGAAGCCACCAGCAGTGATAATGTACAGTCGGAATCATCGGAGGATAATACAAAATCCGGAGGGGGTAGTTCTACTGGAACAGCTAATGTAAAGAAATCTGGTAATAGTAATCAGACTGAACAGTCAGATGCAGGTGTGGGAACTCTAGTTGAGCAGGAGCCTGTAATGAAAACAACTGCAGAGGATAATTATGTTGAAGGATACGAGATGACCACGGAAAAAGTGGAGAATAAACCCGAATCCTCTTCAATAAGTCTTTCAGGTGCGGATATTGTAGGTGCTCTGCTAGTCCTGCTTGCTTCAGGTGCTGTGTTTTTAGGATTCATCAAACGGAGGAAAATGTGATAAGGCTGTTTCTTTTTTAATGCCTTTCTGAATTATATAAGTATAAATGAGGTATAAACCGAAAAGCAGAACACTCATTGGATAGGCCAATTTCTTTGGTGAGTGTTCTGCTGTATTCGATTAATAATTATTCAATGTTGTTTTCATATTTCCACTTGTTATTAATCTACTAATATGAAAAATAAAATATAATTTAAGATTACTTACTTAAACTCTTATGACATACCCCAGAAAGTATATTGATTACACATTGATCTTTCTTTTGGGAAGATTCTTCACAACTATTTATGGTTAAGGGGTACAATGAACTGTAGAGGACAGATTCAGCAACTGATTAATTTTGCAGTAATTTTACTAATTTCAGGTATAGTCATATTTGGTTCTTTGTCTGTAGCAATTGGAGAAGAGAACACAAATAATACAAATAATACAAATCAGGCAGATAGCGCGACTGTAATTGACAATTCAAATCTAACTGAAGAACAGCAAAAAATAAGTAGTGGCCTTCTCGGTCTGACTATGGATGCGAATTCAGTAACAAATGTTTATACCAATTCTGTCGGGTCTTCAACGGATGTAGTAAACCAATCCGGACAGCAGCTTGTATTTGTATATGTCAGTCTGTTGCA
>DAKU01000179.1:0-11012 GCA_002508425.1 Methanosarcinaceae archaeon UBA470 | reverse complement strand
AATATAAGAACAGTTGTACAACCCGTAGTGAACACTGGTTCTGCTACTACTGCAGGAGATGCCATTCATAGAACAGATGTAGTGCGCTCGAGCTATTCTCAAAACGGTAATGGCATAAAAATAGGGGTAATTTCTAATGGTGTAGATGCTATTTCTAAAGCTCAGGCTTCAGGGGACCTGCCTTCGGATGTTACAGTACTGAGTAATGGTGTTGGGGGCAACGAAGGCATTGCCATGATGGAGATCATCTATGACATGTCACCCGGCGCAAAATTATACTTCCACGATCACGGAAGTAGTGTATATGAATTCAATGATGCCATTGATGAATTAATAGCTGAAGGCTGTACCATTATAGTAGATGACATTACTTGGCCCGATGAGCCATTCTTTGAAGATGGAGTCGTAGCCCAACATGTTGCTGAAGTAATAGCAAATAACAATATTGTATACATCTCCTCTGCAGGTAACTCTGGGGGAAGGCATTATCAAGGTCTTTTCGAAGATGACGGTACTGGTTATCATGATAAAATATTCACTCTCCCTGCAGGTTCTTCTTACCAGTTGTTCCTTCAATGGGATGATCAGTTTGGTACTTCTGCCAATGATTATGATCTTTATGTAGTGGATGAGTCTGGAACAACAATCGCTTATTCAGCAAATAGGCAGAATGGAAATAGTGATCCTTTAGAATGGACTGTTACCCCATATCTTACAAAACCTGCTTATATCAAAATTAAGAACAGAGATGGCACTGCACAGCAGCGTACTCTTGAAATGTTTATATATCCAACTTCTGCTGTAAGTCTGGATAAAACAAATCTTACTTCTGCTGATTCCATATTTGGCCATCCGGCGGTAACAGATGCTATTGCTGTGGCAGCGATATCTGCCAATGATCAGGGCCACGATCAAGTAGAATCATATTCTTCACGAGGACCTGTAACCATTGTCTATCCTACTTCCACTACAAGGCAAAAACCAGACTTGGCTGGTGTTGATCGTGTAGCTGTCACCGGAGCAGGCAATTTTGGTACGATCTTCTCCGGAACCAGTGCATCAGCACCCCACATAGCAGCAGTGGCTGCACAGATTTGGGGATATGATAAAGATATGTCAGCTGCCGAAGTACGCAGCATATTATATGAAAGTGCTGAGGATGTAGAATCTTCCGGTTTTGATTATCTTTCAGGATATGGAAGAGTGGATGCACTTAACGTTTTCACAAGTTATGTTAATCGTGCTCCTATACTTGCAGCTGTTGAAGATCAGGAACTAAATGAAACCGAATCAATAGAAATTAATCTCATCGCCACTGACATGGATGGGGATGGTCTAACATATTCTACAGATGCTTCATTTGGTACTCTCGCAGGTAATATATTTTCATGGACTCCCACGTATGAAGATGCAGGGACTTATACAGTCCAATTTTCAGTAACCGATGGAGAGCACACAACTTCTAAAGCAGCAATTATAAAGGTCAATAATGTCGACAGAGCACCGGAATTTGAAGCTATCGATAACAAGGCGATGGACGAGAATAGTCTTCTGGAATTTATCGTTTCTGCTAATGATCCAGATGGCGATGTAATCGTATACTCTGTAGCAGGTTTGCCTTCAGGTGCTGCATTTGATGTTAACACAGGTGTGTTCAGTTGGACTCCATCTACCGAAGCTGCAGGAAGTTATCAGATAACATTCACTGCAGAAGCTAATGGCCTTAGTGACTCGGAATTGATAACAATTACAGTTGGTGACATTGGTAGTGCACCACAACTTAATCCTATTGGCAACAAAAATCTGAATGAAAATGAGCTGCTTGAATTTGTTATTTCAGCCACTGATCCTGAAGGCGATGCGATTACATATTCTGCTGTAGGTCTGCCGGAGGGAGCTACATTTGATGTTAACACAAGAGCATTCAGCTGGAGGCCAGATTACAATGATTCTGGTTCTTATTCCATAGATTTCGTTGCACAAGCAGGTAATCTGACAGATTCTGAAACGGTTACTATAACTGTAAATAATGTTGACAGAGAACCGGAACTGAGTGCTATAGGTAATAAAGTGATAAACGAGAATGAGTCACTTAGTTTCTTGATCTCGGCTACAGACATCGATAGCGATCCGATTTCCTATTTAGCTGTGAATTTACCCTCTGGAGCCAGCCTTAACAATGTAACAGGTGAATTCAACTGGGTTCCTACTTATAGTGATTCAGGCGAATATAATGTGGAGTTCATAGCAACATCCAATGGTCTGATTAAATCAGAAAATGTGTTGATCACAGTTCATAATGTGGACAGAGCACCGGAATTTGCGGTCATAAGTGATAAAGAAGCAGATGAAAATCAGCTTTTGACCTTCAATATCTCAGCTACGGATGAGGATGGAGACATTGTTAGATATTCATCAGACTCTCTTCCCGAGGGTGCAGAGTTGGATAGTGAAACCGGTGATTTCAGCTGGACACCGGATGCTGCAGGAAATTATGATATCACTTTTATTGCAGAATCCAATGGACTCCAAGATATAGAGACTGTAACAATTAATGTGCTTGATTCTGCACCACTTATCTCCAATCTTGCAGAGAAAGGTATAAGTTCAAACTCTATCACTTTAGCATGGACAAGTTCTTCGGATGCGTCTTTAGTTGAAGTGTACAGAAATGGTACTATCATTGGAAATGTAACAGGATCAGCATCTGAATACGTAGATAGCAATTTGAATAGCGATACTACTTATGAATATTCGCTTGTGCCTTATGACCTCAGCGGAAACAAAGGCACTGCAATAAGTATTACTCTTCACACTTCCTCTTCATCCTCTAGTAATAGTGGAGGCGGAGGTAGCAGTAGTAGTAGTACCACATCCAAGAAGAGCAGTAGCAGCGGTGGTGGAGGCGGCAGTTCAGGTAGTACTGAGGACTATGCAAATATCGCGGTCAAAGATGTTGACAATGAGTATGTGGGAATAGATGCCAATGTTACTTATGAGTTCAATGGTGAGGGTAACGATATTCTAGCAATTACTTTCCATTCTCTTAAGAACTCAGGTGAGATCACTTCTACTATTGAGGTACTTAACAATAAATCAAAGTCAGTTAGCAGCGACCCAGAAGGTATTATATATAAGTACTTAAATATATGGGTCGGTAAATCTGGTTTTGCTACGACATCTAACATCGATAATGCAAGAATCAAGTTCAAAGTTGCTAACTCATGGATCGAAGAAATGGGTGTAAGTTCTGAAGATATAAGATTAGAGAGATACAATGGAAATGAATGGGAAGTGCTGCCTACTACTCTGGAAAGCAGCACCACGGACTATTCGATATTTGAATCAAGTACACCTGGATTTTCTCCATTTGCCATTACAGCTGAAAAAATTCTGGCTGCTCCTGTAAGTAGTGATGCAGATTCAGAACCTGCTCAGATCGAAAATACCGGTCCTGCAGAAAGTCAGCCTGAAAAGTCCAATATCTGGACAATTGTAATATCTATGCTTGCAATAACATTGCTTGTTGTCGGATATTCATATCTGAAGAATCGAAATAATTAATTCGATAACCCTCTGTACTTATGCACAGGGGGATCAAAAAACAGATATTGACAAAAACATGAATGTCGGGAAAGTATAGCAAATTCTTAGATTAATCAAAATCCTCTGGTAGTGAGGAGCTGGTGATAAAAGTGCAAATCAAAATAAGTGGATTAGTCCATTTTGGGCTTATGTTGTTCATTTTAATGACAGCAACTGGTATCTGCTCTGCAGATAACGTAAATGTGGATGTTGTTAGTCAGTTTAGTGGAGATATTTTAGATGTTGCTGTAGATGGGAGTTATGCATATATAGGCCAAGGTCAGGACTTTGTAATACTCGATGTAACTGATATTACAACTATTTCCGAGGTAGGTAGGGTCACTGCTCCTTCAGAGATATATGGCATTACGATATCAGGTACTCATGCATACATAGCCGATGGAGATAATGGTATTATTGTCATCGATATTAGTAACCCAGTTTCTCCTGCCATTTCAGGCAGTTATGCTACAGGAAATTCTGTTCTCGATGTTGCTGTATCAGGCAATTATGTTTATGCAGCTGATGGCAACAGCCTTGTTATTGTAGATGTTACTATTCCATCTTCTCCAACCCTTGCGGGAACTTATGACACTATTGGTTTTACAAATAGTGTTGTAATATCAGGTAATTATGCTTACGTAGCAGATGACAGCAAAGGTATTTTTGATGGCAGCAATGGCCTTGCTATCGTTGATATTTCAGCTCCATCCTCACCGACTCTTGCTGGAACTTATGCTGATGTTTATGCATATGATGCGGCTGTATCGGGAAACTATGCATATGTGGCAGATTCTAGTGGTCTTACTATCCTGGATATAAGTACTCCTTCATCACCGACTCTTGCTGGAACTTATTCAAGTGATGGTGATTCGAATGGTGTTGCAGTTTCAGGCAATTATGTATACTTGGCTGATGCTAGTGGCCTTGTGATTTTGGATATCAGCAATCCCTCTTCTCTTCTTTATATGGGAAGTTATGATGGAGGCTATGCATATAGTGTTGATGTATCGGATGGCAATACTTTTGTAGCCGAATCCAGTACTGGTCTTGTAGTTGTTAAGTTGGGCAGTGCTCCAGGAACACTTATTTCGAAGGATAATTCTACAGAAAATGAAGACGAGACGGATGAAAGGCCTTCAATTTCAGAAATAGAAGATAAATCAGTCAATGTGAATGAATTGCTGGAATTCACAGTTTCAGCAACAGTTCCTGGTGGCGGTGATATTGCATACTCTGCACGTGGCCTGCCAACCGATGCTACTCTTGATCCAAATACAGGTGTTTTCAGCTGGGTTCCAGATACTGCAGCTGATTATATTGTCACATTTGATGCAGAATCTAACGGTCTTACTGATTCTGAGACTATAACTATTATTGTTTCTGGCTCAGGTGTTAGTTCAGAAGGGTCAGATATTTCAGAGCTTTCGGGGAAGGACATTAGTTCAAATTCCATCACATTGACATGGTCCAATTCTGCAGACATAGATACTGTTGAATTGTATCGTAATGACGTTCTTATTGGAAACGTAACAGGTTCTACTTCAACATATGTAGATACTGGTTTGGATAGTGACGCCAGTTATGCTTATTCTTTGTTGCCATACTACAGTAATGGAACTCAAGGAAATGCAGCGATTATTACTTTAAGCACTTCTTCCTCCTCATCTTCTTCCTCCGGTAGTGATAGCAGTAGTAGTGGAGGAAGTAGCAGCAGCGGCGGAAGCAGTGGGGGCAGCAGTACAAAGAGTAGTAGCGGTGGCGGTGGAGGCGGCGGTTCAGGTAGTGCCGAGAACTTTGAAAATATAGTTCTGAAAGATGTTAGCAATGAATATCTGAAGATCAATTCCAATGTAACCTATGAATTCTCAAGGGAGGGCAATGATATTCAGTCCATTAACTTCTATTCCCTTAAGAACTCAGGTGAAATCACATCTTCCATAGAGGTTCTGAAAAACCGGTCACAATTTGCAAATAGTGATCCAGAAGGGCTTGTATATAAATACATCAACATCTGGGT
Source organism: Methanosarcinaceae archaeon UBA470 (assembly GCA_002508425.1). GTDB lineage: Archaea > Halobacteriota > Methanosarcinia > Methanosarcinales > Methanosarcinaceae > Methanomethylovorans. The sequence continues at coordinate 5,407 of DAKU01000179.1, read as the reverse complement.
AGGTAAATCTGGCTTTGCTACAGAGTCTAACATCAAAGATTCACGGGTGAAATTCAAGGTAAATAGTTCGTGGATCGAGGAGATGGGTGTAAGCCCTGAGGGTATAAGGTTGCAAAGATATGACGGAACTTCATGGGAAGTGCTACCTACGACACTGCAAAACAAGACCGCGGGATATGTAGTATTTGAATCTCGTACTCCAGGATTTTCTTCATTTGTTATTACCGGTGATAAATCTCTTGAAACATCGATAAACAATAGCACAGATACAAAGCTAAAGGCCACAGGGTCAGAAAACCCGTCTGATGTTACTAACACAAAGAGTGCAGGTAATGTACAAACTCAGCAGGATAAATCCAATATGCTAGTTCCTGTTATGGCAATACTAGGAATTGTGTTGCTTGTAGCTGGATACATGTATATGAGAAGAAGTTAAAATCAGATTTTTACCCCTGTACTGAAGGTACAGGGGAATTTTATTGTTTAATGAATTTTTTCATCCATCAACAAGATGATTCGGTTTACAATATATCTATAAAAGATCAAAGTCCTCTATTGTTGAGGAGCTGGTGAGGATGATGCAAATCAAGTTAAATAATTCTATTCGTTTTGTAATGATGTTGCTCTTTGTGATGATTACTGCAGGAGTTGGCCTGGCAGAAAATACCAACGTAGGGCTTGTCAGCCAGTTAAGTGGGGAAATATCAAACGTTGCTATTGTAGGTGGTTATGCATATGTAAGCCAGGGGCAGGACTTTGTCGTACTCGACATTAGTAATGCTGCTAATCCTTCTGAAATGGGGAGGGTAGCTTCTTTATCAGAAATTAATGATGTTGTGATATCTGGCAATTATGCATATATAGCCAATGGAGACAGTGGTCTTGCTGTCTTTGATATCAGTACACCTTCTTCTCCTGTCCTTACAGGCAGCTATGATGCAGAAGGTTTTATTCGTGATATAGCTGTGTCAGGTAATTCTGTTTATGCAGCTGACGGCAGTGGCCTTGTTATTATCGATGTAAGTACTCCTTCTTCCCCAGAACTTGTAGGTACATATGACACTATTGGTTTTGCAAACGGTGTTGCAATATCAGGTAATTACGCCTACATAGCCGATGATAGCAAAGGTATTTTTGATGGTAGCAATGGTCTTGCGGTGATTGATGTTAGTACTCCTTCTTCACCAAGTCTTGTTGGAACGTATGATTCCATCTATGCATATGATGTTGTTATATCCGGAAACTATGCTTACGTAGCTGATTCCGTTGGACTTGTCATTTTGGACATCAGTACTCCTTCATCACCGGTTCTCACGGGTAGTTACTCCACTAATGGAGATGCAAATGATGTTGCTATATCAGGTAATTATGCCTATGTAAGTGATTATACTGGTCTTATGATTTTGGATGTCTCCACACTTTCTTCCCCAGGCTTTATAGGTAATTATGATACCGAGGGTAATGCTAATGGTATTGCAGTGTCAGGCGACTATGTCTATTTAGCTGATTCAAATAATGGTCTTTTTGTTCTTCAGCAGGGTGCATCAGGATCATCGGTTGCTACAGAAGAAAATACAACTTCTGATGATTCTATGACAGGCAATGTGAGCGGAGCACTTGAACTATCTCCTATAGGTGATCACTCTGTCCGCGAAAATGAAACCCTTACATTTACAATTTCAACTGTGAACGCTGATGCTGGTGTTGTATTCTCGGCTTCGGATATGCCAGCAGAAGCTACTTTTGATCCAAGTACAGGTGTTTTCAGCTGGACTCCAGATACGGGTACTGCAGGGACATATACAGTTACATTCACAGCAGAATTAGATGGCCTTACAGATTCAGATACGGTTGTTCTAAATGTAATTTCTCCGGCTGCGGAGCAGATACCAACGGCTTCTACTGAAGTAAGTAATTACAGTTCTGAAGATGCTGCTAATTTGGTTATGACAGATGTTGTAACCTCTTATGTTGCAATGGATTCGAATGTAACTTATGAATTTACAGGCGAGGGTAATGATATACTTTCAGTTACCTTCTATTCTCTTCAAGATTTGGGAGATATAACCTCCACAGTGGAAGTGCTTAAGAGCAGGTCAAATCAGGTGAGTAGCGACCCGGCAGGAATCGTATACAAATATGTCAACATACAGGTGGACGGTCCAGGTATTGTTGATGAATCTGCTATGAAAGATGCCCGGATTAAGTTCAGGGTCAATAATTCCTGGCTTAAGCAGGTGGGTCTAACTGCTGCAGATGTGAGATTGCAAAGATATGATGGAAATGTTTGGGAAGTATTGCCAACTACCATGGACAGTAATAGCGTGGATTATGCTGTATTTGAGTCTCAGACTCCGGTTTTTTCTCCATTTGCTATCACTGCAAGCAAAGAACTTGCTTCTTCTGTAAATACTGATGCAGATAAGGCTCTTTCAGGATATTCCAGTAAGGAGCAGACGCAGGAGGGAACGTTCAATAAATTGATGGTTGCTATGGTGGTCCTTCTGATCGGGGTATTTGTAGCTGGGTATTTGTATCTTAAAAAAGGACATAAATGATTTCAGGCGATTCCCTGTAGAATGTACAGGGAATCTTCTAAACTATTTATCTAAACTTGGAGATTAGTCATTTGTCGGAATGATTTCCAGTCTTTAACTTCTTCTTATCATTCTTTTTGCCTTTTCCATTTACTTTTCAAGTAAACGTTCTCTACTTCTCTCCTAATTTTAACATTCAGGCAAGGAAATACGGTATCAGTAAAATATAATATTACAGGGTATATTTTTTTAAACATCTTTAAATACATCCTTATTAAAATTACAATCAATGACACAACAATAAGGAATATAGAAATCCTCTATGGTTGTGAAGTAGGTGGTACTTCTGCAAATCAAGTTCAATAGATTTACTTACTTTCTAGTAGGGTTGATTTACGTTGGAATAGTGTTGTTTTTGGTATCAATGACCGTGGGGCTAGGCTTAGCTGATAATGCAACTATAGATTATAAAGCTGAATTAATATCCACTATTGTAACTGCTAATGACAAGTTAGATAATGCAGTAGCTGGTACATCTTACGGTCAATATCCCCAGTCTGCAATTGATGCATTTGAACTGGCTATTGATAATGCACAAGAAATTGTTGATAATCAAAACGTAAGTACAGAACATGTGGACCAAGCTGTTGTAGATCTCAAAAACGCTGAGGCAATTTTCGATAATGCCAGAATAAAAACCGTTAATAAGGCTGCTTTGACTTCAGCTATTTCGACTGCATCTTCAAAAGCAAATAATGCAGTAGCTGGTACTGCTTCTGGACAGTATCCCCAATCTGCAATTGATGCATTTAAATCAGCCATTAGTAAAGCACAGGCAGTTGCTTCTAATGCCGCTGCAACTCAGGCTGAAGTAAATAGGGCTGTAACAGAACTCAAGTCCGCCGAAGCAACATTTGATGCAGCTAAGATTACAACTGAACTGCCAACACCACCCGCATCTGTAACAAATCTGAAGGACAGTGCTGTAGGGTCAACCTGGATAAGATGGGCATGGACAAATCCTACAGATTCTGACTTCAGCCATGTTATGGTATATATTGACAATTCTTTTGTCACAACCACTTCCAACAACTATTACGAGTTAATCGGACTGGTTGGAGGTAGCACACATACTATCGGTCTCAAAACCGTTGATACTTTAGGTAATGTAAATTCTGAAATGGTTGTCGATTCGGCAACTACAGCAACCACAGCAACAACGATTCCAGAAATCATTAGCGTTTCTGGAACAGATATTACAACTACTTCGATTAAGGTTGTATGGGAGTCTTCCAATGACACTACAAGTGTGAAAATAAGCAGGAACAATATAGTCCTTGCTACTGTCACTGGATCTGCATTTTATGCAGACAGTGGTCTGGAGGCTGGTACTACTTATAGCTATAGTTTGACTCCATATTCTAACAGCGGGGTTGAAGGTAAAGCAGTAAATTCCAGCCTAAAAACCAAATCCTCCAGTAAGAGCGGAGGGGGAAGCAGCGGGAGCAGCAGTAGTAAAAAGAGTAGTAGTAGTGGTGGAGGCAGCGGTGCAACTAGCGTTGAGGATTTTGTAAATGTAGCAATGAAGGATGTGGACAGCGCATATCTAAAAATGGATTCCAATGTAATCTATGAGTTTTCAAGAGAGGGTAATGATATTCAGTCAATTAGTTTGTATTCCCTTAAGAACTCTGGGGAAATAACCTCTACTATTGAGTTATTGAATGACAGATCAAAACTGGCTCATAGCAATCCAGATGGTCTGGTGTATAGGTATCTCAACATATGGGTAGGTAAGGCTGGATTTGCTATCCCAAATAACATCAAGGATGCTCGTATTAAGTTCAAGGTAAACAATTCATGGATAGAGGAAACAGGTGTAAGCCCTGCAGAAATAAAGCTGCAAAGATATAATGGAACTGCATGGGAAGTGCTTCCGACAACTCTGAAAAGCAGTAATGCAAGCTATACATTCTTTGAAGCGCAAACACCAGGTTTCTCTCCATTTGCGATAACTGCGGAAAAGACCTTTGCGGTTTCTACCAATGGTAATGTTCAAAGTGATGTAGCCCACGTAGAAGATATCGGGCTGGAAGGAACACAACCAGCAAAATCCAATGTGTGGACCTATATTATGGTTATTATCCTGGTAGGCATGCTTGCAGTTGGATATGAGTACTTGAAAAAAGAAAAATAAAATTGATGCGGATTCCCTGTAGAATATACAGGGATTATTTAAATGATTTGTCTAAATTTGTAGTTCAGTTATTTTCGGAGCGATTCATAGTGTTTAACTCGCTCTCATCTTTTACATTTCAATTTACTTATTATTAGTTTTCAAGCAAATGCATGGCTAGTTTAAATTTGTTTAATATTATCCTTATAACGTTAGAAGTAAATATTATATATAATTGAAAGTTATATTTTTTTAAATATCTTTATATACAACATAATTGTAATTCATCAGCAATATCACAACGATAAGGTGGACAGAAATTTTCTGTAGTTGTGAATTAGGTGGTACATATGCAAATCAGGTTAAGTAGATTGATCTGTATAAACACGTCATTACTACTTTTTGTAATAACAGCTGGAGTTTGTTCAGCTGTTCCGGTATTTACAACAATTGGTGATAAAACAGTTACTGGTGAACAACTGACTTTTACTGCTACTGAGAATGAACAACTGATTTTAACTGTCTATGCAACTGATGCTAACTGGTATACTACAATATATTACTCAGCTGTAAACTTGCCATCAGGAGCTACATTTGATCCATATACGCATACTTTCAGCTGGACTCCGACTGTTGGTAGTGCAGGTACTTATAATGTGAAATTTATTGCAGAATCATATGGCTATCATTCATA
>DAKU01000144.1 GCA_002508425.1 Methanosarcinaceae archaeon UBA470 | reverse complement strand
CCTGTGTGAGGAGACTGCGAACCTATGTGCCTCATCTCGTACATGCATGAGCAGTTTCAATGCAGGAGAGCTGTGAGAGAGTACTATAACTTCGCCAGGTCCTTTTTTGGTAGTAATTATATGTTCAAACCTTTTGGCAAGACCAATCATAGGAATGTCCAGACCCAGTTCGTCTAGCGAAGCCTTTGCTGAAGATAACTGGCCTGGTCCCCCATCTATAAGAATAAGGTCTGGGAATGGTCTCTTTTCATCTCTGAGGCGAGAATAGCGGCGTTTGACTACTTCTCCCATCATTGCAAAATCATCAATTCCTTTTACAGTTCTGATGTTATGCTGCCTATATTTGCTATTTGATGGTTTACCATTCTCAAATACCACCATTGAACCGACAGCATCTGTTCCTGAGATATTTGATATATCAAATCCTTCGATGTATAAAGGAACTGAAGGCAGTGAAAGTAATGATTGAAGGTCTTTGAGTGATTCCAGTGACTCGCTGGCCACAGCAGCCTTTAACTGGTTTGCCCGCATGGTCATTTCTGCATTCTTCAAAGCCATATCGAGCATTTTCTTCTTGTCTCCTCTCAGTGGTACATTTATGTGAACTTCTCTACCAGATCTTTGTTTCAGCCATGAGGTGATAAGATCATGGTCCGGGATTTCATATTGTATCAATATCTCCGTAGGAATGGGTGAATCCAGATAGTATTGCTTTATAAATTGAGAGACCACATCTGCAATTGCAGTACCTTCCGCAGAGCTCATAGCAAGGTCAGCCCTTCCCACCATGTTGCCATGCCTTACATAGAATATCTGGATGTAAACTGTGTCGCCTTCCTTTACAGCTGCTATTATATCTCTGTCATCTGTTCCTGAGGTAGCTATCTGTTGCTGTGAGAGCACTTTGACAGCTTCGAGCTGGTCTCTGACCTGGGCGGCAGCTTCGAATTCCTGTCTTGATGCAAGGGCATGCATCCTTTCTTCCAGTTTTTTCACTAATCCTGCTGTCTCTCCTTTGAGGAACTTTATAGCTTCCTGGACATTTTCCATATATTCCTTTTCGCTGATCTTTCCAACACATGGTGCATAACATCTTTTGATGTGGTAATCCAGGCAGGGGCGTGCCTTCTTTTCATTAAGAGGTTGCCTACACCTGCGTATCCTGAAAACCTGGGAGATGATATCCAGTGTTTTCCTGATAGCTCCTGCATTGGTGTATGGTCCGAAATATAGGGCACCATCCATGATTCTCTTTCGGGTCAGGAATATTCTTGGATATTTGGTGTTCACTGTGACCTTTACATAGGGATATCTCTTATCGTCCTTTAGGCGCACATTATACCGTGGCCTATATTTTTTGATGAGGTTAGCTTCAAGAACAAGAGCATCTACTTCCGTATCTGTGACTATATATTCCAGATCCTCTATGTGTCTGACAAGTGTTTTCGTTTTTGGCGTGAGGTTCTTTGAAGACTGGAAGTATTGCCGGACTCTTTTTCTAAGGGAAAGCGCCTTACCTACATAGATCACTTCTTCCGAGCTGTCCTTCATGAGGTACACACCCGGAAGATCTGGAAGTGAAGATAGGTCAACTGCCATGAGATAGTTCTCCAACTATCATTATGTGCAAGAGGGAACTATAAATGTGCTATCCTTAAAAAATAGGTTTATATTTGGCATTGTGAATATTTATTTTCCACCAGTTTATCGTAGACCATCTCTATGATGGTTTTCAGATTCACTATATCCTCGCGGTTGTATTCCAGCAAAAGGTCAAGTGATCTTTTGTTTCCACGTTCGTACTCTCTCCAGAGGCGCACTGCATCAAAACCTGACAGGCCAGTCGTATCCTCACTTCTAGAGATTCCTACCATTTTTTCTACTTTCTTGAGCCCACCTGCAAGACCAATGCGACGCAGAGGGTACATCAGATCAATATGCAATTGATCAAATTCTATCTCGGGGAATTCTCTTTTTATAAAAGGTAGGTCAAAGCGGGCACCATTAAAAGTAATGAGCGTTGTGTATTTTGGTAACTCCTCGACTATCTCCTCAAGGTCGATACCTTTGACATATGTCCGTGCTTCCTTTCCATCATAGATGCCTACTACTGTAATGCTGTCATGACCCGGAGCAAGTCCAGTGGTTTCAATATCTACACATGCCACTTTGTCTGAGAAATGGCGATATGCTCGCCAATGTTCTGAAGAAGGCAGAGAACGGGAGAAAAATTCGTGATCCTTGGCTTCAAGTCTGTCAATGGAATCCACTATTCCTGCGCAGATGAGGCTTTTCTTTTTGTCAGGAATGGAGATACTATCTCTTTCGCTTAGGAAATCTTTCCACGTTCGTACGCCGCTTGTCCAAATTCTTTTTTCTATTGTGGCGCCTATCATGGGGATATGGATATAAGTGCTTTCTAGCATTCAACCGGCCTCTTTCCCTTAGAGTATAGGTTATTGATTAATAACCATAGCGTTATGTCCAGATAGTCTAATTGATCAAGGGGCTAGACCTTATGAATGAGTCATAACTAATATAATATAGGACAGACTTTTATATTAGTGTAAATGTGTCAAAAAACACCTTATACAGAGGAATGGACATGAAAAAAATTTCAGTGATAGGTGCAGGTAATGTGGGTGCTTCCACTGTGCAGAGACTTGCAGAGAGCAAATTTGCTGACATTGTTATGCTGGATGTGGTGCAAGGACTTCCCCAAGGAAAAGCATTAGATCTTATGCAGGCTGCACCTTTGCTAGGTTACGATGTGAACATAAAGGGAACCAATGATTATGGGGATATAGAAGGTTCCGATATCGTCGTTATAACGGCAGGTATAGCACGTAAGCCTGGTATGACAAGGGATGATCTACTAACCATCAATGCAAAGATCACAAAAGAAGTATGCAATAATATCAAGCAGTATGCTCCAAAGAGCATAGTGATTACAGTGACTAATCCACTGGACATCATCACTTATTCTGTAGCGAGGTATACTGGATTTGGAAAAAATAGGGTATTTGGTATGAGTGGTCTTTTGGACTCAGCAAGATTCGCCTCTTTTGTGGCTCAAGAAGTAGGCTGTTCCGTAAAGGATGTAGATGCCATGGTCCTTGGCGGACATGGTGATAGCATGGTTCCTTTGCCGCAGTACACAACAGTATCTGGAGTTCCTATTTCTCAATTCTTGCCACAGGAAGTTATCGACAAACTTGTCACAAGGACTATTAACGCAGGTGCTGAGATAGTCAGTCTTCTTAAGGAAGGAAGCGCATTCTATGCTCCTTCAGCTTCAATTGTAGTGATGGTAGATGCAATTGTAAATGATTCCGGAAGAGTACTTCCAGCCTCTGTTTATCTAGAGGGTGAATATGGTTTCAGTGACCTGTGTCTGGGAGTACCTGCAAAGATTGGAAAAAACGGCATTGAGAAAGTAATTGAAATAACTCTTACACAAGAACAGATGTTAGCACTTTCAAGTTCTGGACAGGCTGTGAGATCTGGTATTGAAAAGCTAAATTTCGGAAATGTATGAAAAAGCATTTCTACATATAATGCTTTTACATACGAATATTCATATATAAGTAATATTAAATAAAGAAGGGATAGCATGCGTACGGATTTGACATCACTTTTCGGGCTTAATGTTTACACAGATGCTGGCACATACGTTGGAAAAGTGGCTGACCTTGTATTAAATGTTGAGGAAAGGAACGTTAAAGGTATAGCCATAACTGACATAAATAGGGACATATTTGATGTGCCAACAAGGGGTGCGATCATTCCTTATAGATGGGTAGTGACCACCGGAGATATTGTTATAATAAGGAGCATTGTTAGCAAGTTCAAGATAAAAAAAGAAAAAGAAGAAGAGTAAACGCACATGAAGAAGCGAGAGATCTACAGTGATCTGCGCTGTGCTCCTCCTTTTATTATCCGTGTAGACGGCAGGACCTTCAGAAATTCACTGTCACGTATGGGCTTTGAGAAGCCCTTTGATAGTAGGTTTGCAGTTTCTATGGGTAATGCTGTAGAAATGCTATTCAAAAAAAGTGGCTTATCACCTGTTTTTGGATATACCTTCTCAGATGAGATCAATCTATTGTTTAAAGATCTGCCATTTGATGGAAGGGTGGAAAAACTAAACTCTATCGTACCCAGTTTTTTGAGCAGTTCTCTTTCTCTGAGTTTGAACCCACAGGAACCTCTTGCTTTCGACTCACGTATTCTTCCTGTGTGCCGGGAGCAGATATCGGAATATTTAGACTGGAGGCAGAAAGAAGCGTGGAGAAATTGTATCAATTCATATGCTTTCTATACTCTTGTATCACAGGGATCAAGTGAAAAGGAAGCTGCTGCTATCCTAAAACGAGAAAGGTCCTCCGATAGGCATGAGTTGCTTTTCAAATTTGGCATTAACATTTCAAAGGTGCCTGCGTGGCAAAGGAAAGGAATACTTGTTCATAAAGAGAAATACTCTATTGAAGGGTATAATCCTCTGATGCGACAGAAGACAAGTAGTTTCCGTTCCAAAATTGTTCAGAACTGGGACATACCTCTTTTTACTTCTACTGAGGGGAAAGCTCTTATTGATTCATTGATTGCGGACAGTTAACCATATAAACAGAAAGAGTTTCTATACCAATCAGTATTTACAAATGGTGAACACATGGACAGACTGGAGCTTATAAAAAGGAACGTACAGGAAATTGTTACAGAAGAAGAGCTACAAGAACTTCTAAGAAATAAGGATAGCCCTGTTGCGTATGTGGGTTATGAGCCCAGTGGTAAGATACATTTAGGCCATGTGCTTACGGTCAATAAACTTCTGGATCTGCAGAATGCCGGTTTTCAGATCATTGTCTTGCTTGCAGATGTGCATGCATACCTGAATCAAAAGGGGTCTCTGGAAGAAGTGCGCAAAACCGCTGATTATAACAGGGATTGTTTCATAGCTTTGGGCCTCGATCCACAGAAAACAAAGTTCGTGTATGGTTCTGATTTCCAGCTAACTCCCGATTACATGCTCAATGTGCTCAAGCTAACCACCACTGCATCTCTTAATAGGGCAAGGCGAAGTATGGATGAGGTCGGCAGAAAGATGGATGATCCCAAAGTTTCCCAGATGGTCTACCCTATGATGCAGGCAATTGACATTGCTCTTCTTGGAGTGGATGTAGCTGTTGGAGGCATTGACCAGCGAAAGATACACATGCTTGCCAGGGAAGGTCTGCCAGCTCTGGGTTTTAAATCTCCTCTTTGCATACACACCCCTATACTTCTGGGCCTGGACGGAAAAAAGATGTCCTCTTCAAGTGATAATTTCATTTCAGTGGATGATTCGGAAGAAGAGATAAATCAAAAGATGAAAAAAGCTTTCTGTCCAGCAGGTGAGATCTCTGAGAATCCGATGCTGGAATTATTCAGATACCACATTTGTCCCAGATATGGGGAAATTATATTTGAAAGGCCGGAAAAATATGGCGGGAACCTTGTGTGCAGGGGTTATGGTGAACTTACAACAGTTTTTTCAGAAGGGACTCTGCATCCTATGGACCTGAAAAAAGGTGCTGCTAAGTACATGAATCTGATACTTGAGCCTGTCAGGAATGTTCTGAGAAATGCTTGAGGTTCTGACGTCGTAACATATTTAACTGGTCACATACAACAAATAATCAAATATTCATCCAGGCGGAGGATTGAATGAGGTACACTTATCAGGATTCTACAGACCTGCCCATACAACGTGATTTTATTCAGGATCTCACTGATCTCATTGAAATAGCAGGGAAAGTCCTCCCCTTAGAAAATGATGCTATTGAGGTAAATGAACTTGAAAAGAATGCTATTTCTTCTCTCGATAACAGGATAATAAGTCTTGAAAAATTTGCTAACGATGTAAAGTCATATGTAAAATCCATCTCCCTTAACGCAGAAAATGTGGAGATCCTCGATTGTCACAATGCTATCATGGATGCCTGTGATGAAAGTGTCAGTAATGGTCTTCGTAATCTCAAAAAAGATCTTGAGCAAAAAAAGAGAGATTATGAGTTCCATATCCATGATCTCGAACAAAAAATGTTCCCTTTGCTCAATTCTCTTTTTGAGCATGGGATCTATGGTGCTATAAAGGCATATTCTGTTCGTCTTGATAATGGTGTTATGAAAGGAGATCTCAAAGCCTCCATATCTGGTGTAGAATATGAAAGTGAACTTCTATATCGGAATGAACCACTGCTTATGCGTGAAGTGCATGGAAATATCCAGCTTCCGATTTGGGTAAAGACGGGATTAATACATAAAGAGAATAAAGTAAAATTAGTTGATGTAAGTGAGTTCATAATCACTAACATAGACTACAATGGCATTTCCCATCTTGAACTGGTCTTTGAGAACAAGAAACAAGACCAGCAGTTCAAAATAATCTATGATTATGCGGATATTCAAATCCTCCATGGAAATAGTGATATCACTGCAGATAAAAACTTAT
>DAKU01000017.1 GCA_002508425.1 Methanosarcinaceae archaeon UBA470 | reverse complement strand
CTTTTCTGGTAAACGTTCCTCGCATTGAACCCTTCTACCCCGTCAAGATATTTAACATCATCTTCTGTAGGCCATAGTGCTGATTTTCTCAATGTGTCAAAGGGATGGGGAACAATTGCAATACCATTCTGATCATGGATCTCTTCGACAACACTTATGAAATCTGTTGATAAAATCTCATCTGACAGGAAAAGTCCTATCACCTCGCCTCTGGATGTCATTACCTCAGAACCGATAATTACTTCAAGAGATTTATCGGCATATTCCCTTGCCTTCATACTCCCTTTGATAGTATCATGATCAGTAATAGCAATTCCATCCAATTCTCTTTTCCGTGCAAGTTTGACAATGGTCTTTGGTTCCATATACCCACAGCGAGGCGAGTATTTTGTATGTGCATGAAGATCAAACTTCATAGAAAACCTCCATATAATACAAAGATTGTGAGAAATGTCCATAGAATCAGATTGAAAATGAAAGGCTTGTCCATTAGTAATAGTTCTGTTTCTTCACCAATGCCTTTCAGATGCATGAGCTGAACATAACGGAAGATGCCATAGAATGCGAATGGAAGAGTTAACATCATTACAGAATTTATTGAAACCGTATAAAGAGCATATGACATTAATAAGAGTGAAACAGACGAATTCAACAGGCTTTCACTCATAGCAACATTATATTGTGACAGGCTATTCCTTGAATTTTGATCCCCGTCCAGTTCATGCCTTCTCTTTCCAAATGCAAGAACCAGTGCCAGAAGAAAAACACATAGGATCAACCATGGAGAAATGGTTACATCAATTGTAACGCAACCAGCAATTGCCCGTATAACAAACCCAACAGCAATGAAAATAGCATCAATAATAGCGTACTCTTTAAAGTAAAAAGAATAGACAATACTATTAGCAAGATACATGAAACTTACAAACCCTACTAGCCGTCCCATTGAAAATGCGACGATTAGTGAGGTAATCATTATTGTTAAAGATATAACAAGTGCAATTTTAACAGGAATAAGCCCTGCTGCTATCGGCCTGTATTTCTTCTTGGGATGCAATCTGTCTTTTTCTGCATCTTTGATATCATTTAACATGTATTGTGAACCTGCAAGCATACAAAATGCAATAAAAACGACAATAAGATCCATCCACATTTGCAAGTTAAAAATGTTCTTTGAAAAGATGATACATATAAAAATAATAAAATTTTTGTACCATTGATGGGGACGCATGGATTTGATTACTGCTTTTAGCATTATATTCCTCATATACAAAATATCAACATAAAACTGGTTTTAGAAGAAGTATGTACATCTTAGAATGAAGCACGAATCTTTCCAGCCAATTCTCCCAATTTGCTGGTATTAGGATTAGTCTCCACTATACTGTGCATCGATCCGCCATTATCCCCTTCTTTGCGGGGAATTATATGTACATGCACATGAGGTACACTCTGTCCTGCAACTTCACCTACATTCATACCTATATTCATCCCATTCAGGTCAAAAGCCTTACATACAGCCTTAGATATTTTATGTACTGAAGAAAATAGGCTTGCAGCATCTATTGCTTCCATCTGCGTGAATCTCTCAGTATGCTTTTTAGGAAGTACTACAGTGTGGCCTTCAGAACATGGATAAATATCAAGGAAAGCATAAACAAATTCGTCTTCATAAACCTTGTAAGAAGGGATAGCTCCTGAGATTATCTTGCAGAAAATGCATTCCACGTACATCGCCTCAATCAAACGCCATAATCTCTCATGTAAGATAAATATAACGCAATAGATCCCTATAGAGAATCGACCCTTATCCAATCGATCTGAATACCAAGATCTCGGGGGTCGTCAACATATCCGTATTCACTTGGTTTCCAGGTGTTTGTTCTGATCTCCAAGATCTGATACCTCTCTTCCAAACAGTTTTCAGGCACTACAATTAAATAGTTTTTTGCTCCTGTTATTTCCTCTACGGAGCCGACTAAATGTCCATTTATGTAAAAAGTAACATTTGCCGGATCTGTTTGCGGCCTTGGTGCTTTCATCATTACCTCCAGAATAAAGGAACCCTGATGTTTACCATATCCAATTTTTACCTTTGAAAAATTGGTTGTCCATCTATTTTCTCCCATATCAGAATCATAAAAACCTTCGGTAATATCTGAATCATTTATTCCAATATCTATCAGATATGGAAACTCCACGTTTGAAAACATTTGTGAAGATTTATTTAGATCGTATAATTTGTATCCATTATCTGCTGTTTTTACGGAATCATAAGGTAACAACTTCTTTGAGATAATGTAATCTATGTCAGTGATATTTTCTTGAGTTGCCACCCCAGATAGATCGTCAGTTGTAAAACGTTGAACCAGTTCACCATTTGACCAGTATTGTGTAAGGAACCACATCTGAGGACCCCAATATTCACCAACATTCTCGTGATCCATTAAAATGAGGGTTTTATCTGAACTGTTATGTTCTAAGTATCTACCAATTTGATTCACATTGTATGTATTTTCCATATTTTCAAGCTGTTTTTGATAGGTAGGTATGGAAAAAGAAATCGATATAACTACAAAAAACATAAAAAATAAAGTAAGAGGTTTACCATTAGGTTTGCCCTTCAGTAAAAACAAAGGTATGAGTACAAAAAAGAATGCAAATAGAAGAAACACCAATAAGTAACTCATATATTTTTGCAGATAAATAACGTAATAAATACCAAACATATTTGGGAAAGCATAATTAGTGTGTGGCAAATAGTAAAGGAAGGGAAGAACTAGAATACTGGAAAAAATTAGTGTTTTATATTTCCACTTTGTGCCGACATCATTAGATTTTATCTGCAAAACTACTATCCCTATCAGTGCAAATAAGAATACAACAGGTATGATCGGGTCTATATAGCGCCCAAAAATGAAATTATCAGGATTGCAAATATATCTTTTCATATGTGCAACTGTAATTAGCAGTAACCCAGCACCAAAACTAAAAAAATATACAATGCTTGAATTTAAGGCAATTGCATTTTTTGGGCCAAATTTTGTAAGATATTCAGATAATCCAATCAACCTTAACTTAAAGATGGAGTCTGAAATGAATAAGACACACAGTATAAAAAAGACAAGGTATGTGGATATGATAATGTATCCGACCTCATTGAATAACAGAAGAACAAATAACTCAAATGCCTCTGTTTTTGAGAAACTATCCACCAAGGCAGAAGAATAACCTGTAGTATCATATAGTGAGCCTTTAGAAAGTTCTGCTGTTTTATATAATACCCAACCAAAAGTTGGCACTGCAAAGGAAAAAACAAGAACCATCTTATTTTTTAAAGAATTTAACCTATCTTCCCGCTCTGTGCTCCAAACAAAATAGATGAGCGAAATAAATAAGGAAATAATGAACACAATACCTGTTTCTCTTGTAAAATAAAGGTAGAAGATAGATAGGCCTGCCAAAATATTCCATTGAATTTTATTATTCTCAAAGGACTCATAGAGAAACCAGACAGAATATAGTACAAGAGGCACAAAAAGGTTCTCACTCATCACTACGAAAGTGTATGTCACAACACTTGGAAGTAAAGATATTACAAGAGATCCCCCAAGAGCCTGAAACTTAGAAGTATATTTTTTTAATAGGAAATATGCAGGAAAAATTATTGATGAAGAAAGAACGCTGTTTATTAATAGCATATTACGATAAAGTGATTGTTTGTCTGGTGACAAGAGATTAGCAACATATAAAAAAACTGAATAGCCAGGTGGATACGTTTGAGCATCTTTGATATCAATTAAGAAGACAAAATCCAATATATTATGAGATAGCTCTGAGTATACAACTTCATCTGCAAGTATCCACGGAGTCTTAAATGGAAATACTAAAATTGCTTTTATTGCAATAAGAAGAAAAAAAGAAAAAAGGACAGGTATATCATATCTATTGAGCAGTTTTAATAAAAGTTTTTCATCAAAATTCATTCTTAAATACTCCACCAGTAGAGAAAATAAACACCTGGAACTAATTTTAAATACATAGATATGTACTTTTAGATGACATCAAGTAAACGCCATAAACCTTCATTTGAGATAAATGCACCGCATTGAAGAGACAGAAAAATATGATATTATGTGAAGTCAAATTAAAAAACAAAAGGTTAGTTAATCCCCACAACCTTTATCTCAAAATGCAGTACTTCACCCGCTAGTGGATGGTTCATGTCCAATGTCACTGTTTCCTCAGTGATCGCTGTTATAGAGGCTGGCATCTTGGAGCCATCGGGCAGGCTCACAAGCAGCATAGTATCCTCTGTCAGCCTCTCATTATTGGGAATAGAGGATCTGGGAATAGTTTCTACTAAATTCTTGCTATATTCACCATATCCCTGAGATGGCTCAAGCCTTATGGTTTTCTTCTCCCCTACGCCCATACCCAATACAGCATCTTCAAAACCCTGTAATACCTGGCCACCTCCAACCTTAAATTCCAGAGGACCACCCTGACTTTCAGAACTATCGAAAACTCCCCCGTTATCAAGAGTACCAACGTATTCTACTGCAACTATGTCACCTATTTTTACAGCCAAGATACCATCCCTTCTAAGCAAAAAATCAACTTTTACTTAGGTATATAATAGAACCTGTAGGCTTATAATGCTTTCCGATTTTGTTTAGATTAAAGGATCAATGTAGAAAAATGAATAAAAAAGTAGGATGTTGTTCAATTCTTGGTTCCTGTTATGTTAATAAGATTTGTCACAGGATTTGCAGGTTCATAAATAATACCTGCGCTTGCCAGATTGCTCCGAATGGCAGAGTCAATAATAAGCATAAGATCTGCTTTACTTATCTGAGTAATCGCTGAAAGGAACTTTAATTGCTCATGATCCTTACTTGAACTTTCAAGTATCTCTACTAACGGCTGTCCCTGGGAAGATGTCAGGCTTCCCTTGACCAGATCCTTCCCCAAACTCAAGGAGATTTTTACATGACCTATAAATGCAGGATTAATTAATTCGATCTTTTCCTTTACTTCTTCCAGCACTTTAAGGATCATGGCCACCATATCATCCCTTTCAAGGCCATGGGTATCAATAGAACATTTACCCGAATAACTGGATACCTGAGAAAGCTCAATGGAGTTCCTGTTTTCACCGGCCTGGCGGGCAGTGCCCTCTCCTGCCAACAGGTCTATGAACCTCATAAACTGTGCATCAGCCCTCTTTGCAGAGAATTCCACAATTAATGCATCCGGATTAAGATCCATTAGCCTCCCCGTTACATTAGCCAGAGTTTCTCTGTCCACAAGATCGATCTTGTTCACACATAGAATCTCAGCTTCCTCTATCTGTGTCATAATGAACTTGGGCACCTGGGAAAGTTCCATATTGAACCTGCTTACATCCACAATAGTGACCACTGGAGCAAACGAAAGATCAGGCAATCCCATCAGAGCCACATGCTCCTTGATCTGCAAGGGAAGAGCAATACCTGTGGGCTCGATAATCAACACATCCGGATCATACTCCTCTTCCAGTGTCTGCAATGTGTACTCCATACTGATCCTCAATGTGCAGCAGATACAACCACTTGTAAGTTCCTTTGCAATAAGACCGGAGCCTGACAAAGTCTCTCCATCAACTCCCACTTCTCCAATCTCATTCACTATTATAGCAACCCTATGACCTTTTTCCACCATATGCCTGCCGAGATTTAGCAGTGTCGTTGTTTTTCCACTTCCAAGAAATCCACCAATTATTATTACTTTCATTCAGAACACCTTTTGACCAGTTAGGGCTGTTTGCCAACTGTGATAAGATATGAGTACTAATAGACCGAATACTACTGAACACAACACCTTAAAAGTTTTATGGCAATTCACTCCAACCACAAAGGCAATTCCACATGGACTGTAGTTCCTTTGCCTTCTTCACTCTCTATCCAGATCTTACCCTCATGAGCTTCCACTATGGTCTTGGAAATATACAGGCCGAGTCCTGTGCCTCCATATCTTCTGCTGGCTGAGGAATCAACCTGATAAAACCTCTGGAACAGATGAGGTATATGATCAGCAGGTATACCAATACCGGTGTCCTTGACCTCTATGTGGACTCCAAAGGGTACTTTTCGTGCAGCAACAATGATCTGGCCATCCTTATAAGTGAACTTTAGAGCGTTATCAATAAGATTGGTCAGCACATCGATCAGTTTGTCCTTATCTGCTCTGACAGGTGGAATATCTTCGATCTCTGTTCGAAGGATAACACCCTTGTTCTTTGCCTGTGGAAGCTGGTCATGGATACAATTAGTGATAACTTCTGCAAGTTGCACCTTCTCAAAATAGTAACTCATTCTGCCTACCTGGGTTCTACTAAGATAGAGCAACGAGTCCACAAGACGCCTTAACCGATCAGAATTACGAATAACAGTATCCATCGCCTTTTTTTGCTGTCCGTTGATATCGCCGAGAGTTCCATCAAGGATAAGCTGACTATAGCCCTTAATAGAAGTAAGGGGCGTTTTGAACTCATGACTCACATTAGAAAGAAATTCATCTTTCATGCGATCCAGAGATTTCAGTTCTTCATTAGCCTTTGAGAGTTCCTCATTCGCCCGGGCCAAATCCTCAGCGTATCTTTTGAGACTATCCTCCGCCCTCTTACGCTGTACTTGCCTCCACATGCCTTCCATAAGAAGGGAAAGCTGCCTTACATCGGATTCATCGTAATTCTCTTCCTTGTTACCTACCCCGGCCACTGCCACTATCTTATCTCCGTCAAAAACAGGGATATTCATGTGTCGCGTTATTTTCACGTGTTCTTTAGGGTAACCTTTCTTCCACGGATTTGGAGCAGCGTAATCATTAGTTATGATGGGCTTGCGCTGTCTGATAGCCTCCCCCCATAGTCCAATAGATATCAAGGGATACTCGATTTTCAGATCTGCAAGCTTGCATTCCTCCATAGCACTTTTTGACCAGGAGCTTTTTGACCAGGAATACATGGAAAAAACCGTCTGCTCCTCGTTAATGAATGCCAGATAACCCAGCTTGCTCTGGGTGAGCTTCACAGCCGCCTCCTGAGTGAAGTCAGCTATTTCCTTAAGAGAAGCATCAGACATTTGATCCAATTCCAGCAGAGCCTGTAGCCTGGATTCATCAAGCTTTAAGCCATCTTCTGCCTTTTTCCTCTCAGTGATGTCCTCGAATATTCCTATGCCACCAAGAAGACTACCATCATAAGAAATGTTAGGACTATAATCAGCCTTTATAGGAGTCACTTTTCCACTTATTACTGATCTGTACTCCCCTTCATAGTGCCCTAATTTCCTGGAGAGCACCAGACGGACAGCTTCAGCCATCTTTTCATCTTCAAGAGATGTGACCATGCTAAAACCAATGAGCTTGTCCCTAGTGGTGCCCACTATATTGAGAAAACGATCATTACAGTGAGTAATGGTTCCCTTTTCATCGAAATGGAATATGCCAAGGGGAGAGTTTTCAAATATCAGACGATATTTCTCTTCAGCTACATGCAACGCTTCTTCGGCCTTTTTCCTCTCGGTTATATCTTCTACAGTGCCCACCATTCCATCATATTCACCGGCACTACCTAAAAGAGGGTAGAGTACACCACTTTGATATAAAAGTCCTTTCTCAGGGTTAACAAAAGGCAAAAAATCATAGGGCTCAGGCTTTCTTGTGCTCTTTACTTTATTGGAAATATTGAGAAATACCTCACCGGCATCAGGAACCATTTCCCGCACGTAATCGAGCAGATCATTACCAAGTACCTGTTCTCCTGAAAGCCCTGAAATGACCTCCATACCCGGATTGAAAAAAATCACCCTGCCAGCCCTATCAATAGCCCAGACACCTGTCCAGATGTGGTCCAGTATCCTACTATAGAGATTAAGGTCTTCATTGTAAGTAGCACCTTTCAGACCGATGTGCAAATATGACCACTTTTCTTGCCTTTTAATTATAACCCTGTCATAAAGCTCCAGCACATCCAGCATTTGAGAACCTGAAACAGATCCCTCTGGAAAAGCACGCATTATGATAGTATTTGTGTCCCTTAGCATGTAGCTGACAGTCCTTTCATAGGAAAGAAAGTCTGAACCTTCCTCCTTCCTCATCGATTCTGGACAGAAAGCTATCCTAAGACCTGCATATCCGAAGCCTATAGCCCGATCATAAGCTTTTTTAAGTTCATCAGTGCCTACCGAGGCATTTCCTTCATCTGAAGACAAACTTTCGTATGGTAAGATCTGCAACTGGGACTTCAACATAAGAACTGA
Source organism: Methanosarcinaceae archaeon UBA470 (assembly GCA_002508425.1). GTDB lineage: Archaea > Halobacteriota > Methanosarcinia > Methanosarcinales > Methanosarcinaceae > Methanomethylovorans. The sequence goes on along the minus strand of DAKU01000017.1, from coordinate 6,067 downwards.
GACATCCATGCCCTCTTCGGTGAGAGCATCTATGGATTCTTCAACGAGTTTTCGGGATACGTAAAATATACAACATTCACCAAGATCTATACCAGCTTTAAGGTAACTTGTGGCTACATCCAGTAACTCAAAAGTAGTCTTGTAAAATAGAGCTATATGGTTTTCAGGAAGAATATGCTTTAGAATTTCCAGAGATCGCATTATCCACCATTACAGGTTTATCAAGGTTTATATATTCTCTTGCTTTTTTTTAGTTAAAAGCATAGGCTTCTAAAGTGAACCCCATAGCTTTGTCCTGACAATAGCCACATATTAATCCCCATAATATATTCGATAAATCCGACCAGAGTTATCATCACTTACAAAAAGCGAGCCATCATTACTGACTACCACATCTACAGGTCTTCCGAGTACGCTATTGTTCCGGAGCCATCCGGTTGCAAAATCATGAACACTGAGATCTGTCATATTTATGCGTACGACCTTGTACCCTGTGGGTTCCTGTCTGTTCCATGAACCATGGAAACACACGAAAAGGTTTCCCTGATACTCTTGCGGGAAAGAATTCCCGTAGTAGAAGTTAAGTCCCAGCGGAGCCGAATGTGCCTGAAGGTCCACCAAACTGGGAGTGCTGTCCTCACAAGGATCACGGATGTATGTGTTCTTATCGAAATCCGTATCATGTATATTCTTGCCGTAACAGATTGGCCAGCCACAATCTTCACCTTCTTCCACCAAATTGACCTCATCAGGTGGCAGGTCATCACCGAGCCAATCCCTGCCATTCTCTGTGGCATATAACTGACCTGTTAGAGGATGGAATGCCATTCCAACTGCATTGCGCATCCCTGAAGCAAACACTGTGGAATTAGTACCATCGAGATCACAACGAGTAATGGCTGCTCTTCGGGTATCCGTCTCGTAACATACATTGCACGAAGAACCCATGCTCATATACAGACTACCATTATGCACTTTTACTGTTCTGGTAGAGTGACCGCCTGTAGGAATATTATCCATCAATACTTCAATAGTTTCCTTTTCTGCAACAAAATCATTATTAGTATCTTTTACCCGGATCAGCCGGTGTTCTTCAGCTATATAGAACCAGCCACTATAATAGTCCAAACCATGAGGGTGATTCAATCCATCAATGAATACGCTCACACTATCAGCCTTGTGATCTCCATCCTTATCGGGCAACACTGCTACTAGTCCCTTGTTCGGAATAGATACCATAAGCGTACCATTTTTTATCAACATCATGCGGGGACCTGGAGCCAGTCCCGGATACGAAAGAAGGCTATCAACCAGACCATCTGCAAATACTTCTATTTTAAATCCTGAAGGAAGTTGTATATAAGAAAGATTCTCTTCACTTACAGAAGGCTTCAACCCAAATTGACTAGAACCTATCCATAGAATGATCAATAGAAGAATACAAATAATTATCAGATAGCGTCCTTTCATAGATGCCACCTGCTATTATTATACTTACTTGAGATGAACTCCATATAGAACATAAACTTCCCCAAAGGATATTGGACTCTATACAATGATAAGAAGTTTGCTTGAAATGAAGTAAGTATGAATGGCGAACATATATTTACTAAAAAACATTATAATCCTTAGATGTTTAAAAAAACGCGCAGATATATTACAATTGTTCGAGTATTCATAAAATACAATCTATTTTTCCTGCTTTACAGAGACATAAAGCGCAATTATATATCTGACAGTAAATGCACGTGTAGCCTAGACCTGGAAAATCGTGGCGGTGCTGCAAAACTTCGTGATGCTTTTGAGGAACTGGGACCCAGCTTCATAAAACTTGGCCAAATGCTGAGCAGACGCCCGGACGTTGTACCACGTTCATATGTAATTGAACTGGAAAAACTGCAGGACAAAGTGAAACCTCTCGATTTCAATGAGATGAAATTGTCCTTTGAAACGGGATGCGAATGCAACGCTCTTGGTAATAAGAATGAAAACACAGGAGTAAACTATGGGGCACAGAACATACTTGATATTTTTGATGAGTTTGACACTAAACCCATAGCTAGCGCTTCTATAGGACAGGTATATAAAGGTGTATTAAACGGTAAGGAAGTAGCGGTGAAAATATCCCGTCCCGGACTTATTGACAACATAAACCTTGACCTTGATATCATCGAGGATATGAAACCACTCATTGTGAAAATCGTTGGTATTGGCAGTAATTTTGACGTGGATGCCTTCCTGAGAGAGTTTAGAGAAGTACTTACCGCCGAACTAGACTACAGAATAGAAGCCAGGAACATGATGAGATTCTATGACAATTTCAAAAATGATGAGAATGTCATAATTCCCAGAGTATATACCGATTACAGCCGGGAGAGTATCCTTGTCATGGATTTCATAGAAGGAGTTCAGATCAAGGATCTTAAAGATGTGGACCAGGCTACTCGTACAAATTATGCAAGACTCGTTGCTGCCAGTTACCTGAAGCAGGTATATATCGATGGTTTCTATCATGCAGACCCCCACGGAGGCAACATCCTCGTAAAAGATGGAAAAATAGCCTTTATCGACTTTGGTGCTATAGGCAAACTGGACAACGAACTTAAGCGGGATATGCTCAACCTGTTCTATGGAGTATATGCAGGAAATGTTGAAATTGCTACTGATGCCTTTCTAAAGATAGGAAAACTGCGTAAAGAGGATGTGAATATCGGCAGGTTCAGAAGGGATATGGATGAACTCATTGCCGAGCAGAAATATTCCATGGGAGAGCGGCAGAGCGACAATTATGCGAAGATAGCACTTAAGTACAACATGTCACTGCCAAGTGAATTCTCCACTCTGGAAAAAGCATTGCTGCTCATAGAGTCTGTTTGCTTTGACCTTGATCCTCAATTCAATCTGCTTGACGGAGCAAAACCGGTTATTTCAAAGGCTATATGGGCAAGGTATGCCCCGAAAAAGGCTTTTGAAGCCATTCAGCTTGAAGGTGACAAGTATCTGGAGATATTTAGGAACTTCCCTGCAGGTGTCAATGATGTCATTGAGACCATTAGAGGATATAGATTTGAAAAACTGCAGGAAAGCACATACAAGGTGAAAAGATACAAACTTCTGGACAGGCTGACTAAAAACCTGTTCCTGGTAGTGATAGCCCTGATCTCGACATACCTGATAATCCTGGGAGAAACTAATACAATGATCCTAGGAACAATAGGATTTTTAGCATCTCTTTTTTTGAGTGTGCTCATGTTCCAGAAATGATCAAAAAAAAGATGTGGAGCGAAATAATTTCGCTCACGTCATTTTCTTATTCTTAAGTTAACTTGTTATGGTTAACTTCGGTCTCTGTTCAGCATTTGTCCAATCGGAACTATAGAATGCAATATAGTTGCCGTTCTCAGTATTTGCCTTGAGGAAGAAACCAGTGTTTTTACTTTCACCATTTATGTATTCCCGTACAAGTTCTGTGACATCAAACTCATAGTACTTGTTGTCAGGCACTTTGCTGCCGGAGAAGGTTACAGAAGCATAAGGAGTAGTACCCTGTTCTATACCGTTCTTATCGTACCAGCTTCCTCCTGCAGTTGTCCAGGATTTACCGGAATCATAGTATTTCCAGTTCACGTACTTTGGATTCAATTCTACTGGTCTGTAGATTTCCACAACAGTATCGGAAGTACGGGTCTTATCTACAGGGAAATACCAATAAAGTGATAGATTTGCCTTGGAGATCTTATCCGTTGTCTCATATTCACTGAGGTCGAACAACATTACATCTCTGCTAATGGACGAGCTCTTTCCGACATCAATATAGCCTGTAGTGGAAAGCACAGTACTTGGACTTGACTCACGCAATCTGTTATCATAAAGAGGGGAATATGTTACTGAACTTGAGCTACTGCTTACAATTACATGCATTGTGTCAGTAGATTTCTGTCCTGCTGTATCTGTAACGGTTAGAGTTACAGTGTAAGTACCTGGACTTGCGTAGGTATTCTCAGCTGTAACACCCGTAGCTTCAGAAGTTATGCCATCTGATACATCAAAATCCCAGGAGTAAGAATCTATACCATTGTCATCAGTGGATGCACTTGCATCAAAGCTTACAGCAGAACCTGTGATTGCAGTAATATCATCACCTGCATGTGCCCCACAGGTAACTCATCTACAGGTTCATCTACAGGTGTACCAGCTACATAACCTGAAGTTGAGGTTATAGTTAACTTGGGCCTCTGTTCAGAGTTTGACCAATCAGAACTGTAGAATGCAATGTAATTGTCACCCTCATCTTTTGCTTTGAGGAAGAAACCTGTGTTATCATATTCCCCACTTACGTATTCCTGCACAAGGTCCGTGACATCAAATTCATAGTATTTGTTATCTGGAATTTGTCCGGCAGAGAAGGTTACTGATTCATAAGGCGTAGTACCCTGAGATACACCGTTCTTATCATACCAGCTTCCTCCTGCATTTGTCCAGGCTTTACTGGAAGCACTGTTTTTCCAGCTCACATACTTGGGATCCCACTCAACTGACCTGTATAATTCAACTACTGTATCAGAAATACGTGTCTTATCCACTGGATAATACCAGTAAAGTGACAGAGTTGCCTCCTCTATTGTATCTGTAGTCTCATAGTCACCGAGATCAAACATCATTACATCTCTGCAACGGGATGTACTCTTACCTACATCAACATAAGCGGTAGGAGAAAGAACACTGCTTGGAGAAGACTCGCGTAGTCTGTTATCGTAAGTTGCTGAGTAAGAGGAGGTGGTAGTAGTGCTTTGGTCAATTGCTGGTGTGGTATCCATACGAAGGATAGAAAGACCATCGCCGGTAGCTAAGTACACATAATTACCCACTACAGCAACTTCTTTTTTACCGCCAACAACATTATATCTTCCTGCGAGTTTTGGTGAGGAATGACTACTGACATCCACAATTTCAAGACCCGTGGAAACAGCTAAATAAGCATAATTACCAGAGAAAGCGAGATCATTATCAGTATAAAGTTCTGCGGATTCATTATAGTGATAAAAGCCTTTAAAGCTTGGTGAGGAAGGATTGCTGACATCTACTATTTCAAGATCCGTGGCAGAATCACCATCGAATATTGCATAGATATAGTTTCCTGATATGTAAACATCTTGTGTATACTCAGGGATACCATATACTCCAATTTCCACTGGTGAAGATGGATCGCTTATATCTACAACTCGAATACCTGAATATGTGGAGATATAGGCATAATTGCCTGCGATAACAACGTTATTTAGCTGACCAAGATCATCTATACTTCCCTTTAATATTGGGGAAGAAGGTTTACTGATATCATCTATGAAAAAATCACCACTAACGCAGACTACATAGGCATAGTTCCCGGATACTTCAATATCACATACATAAGGAAAAGCAAGAGGATCATAGTTTCCTTCAATGATCGGTGTTGAAGGGTCAGTTACATTCACAATGATAAGCTTATTCCCAGCAGTTACGTAGGCAAGATTTCCTGATATAGCTACCTCATCCACATCATATGAAGTACCTATTCTTCCTACTTCTAATGGACTAGAAACATTGGTAATATCATAAATAACAAGATCTTGGTCCTGGCACATATATGCATATTTTCCAGACATTACAACATCTTTGATATTTCCATCAAGTTGATTAACAAGCTCTACATCCCGGGAATCAGCAGAACCAATTCCCATTGTCATGATCGTAAACAATACAAGTCCAAAACAAATTAATTTGTTTGATTTTATTTGCATTCCTACCACCCACTCTGTAATAAGAGTGGATCCTGAGATCTATTCTCAAAATAGTGATAGGCAATTCAACTATATAAACTTAGTTAATAAATGTAGATTAAAATAATATAAATTTTAGTAGTAAGTGGTTTTAATACAAATCAAACATCTGGAGAAGGTGTTTGGTAATTGCGTATGTGTTTAAAATACATAATTTGCTCCTGTGTACATAAGGACTAGGAATATAATTGCACCATAAACTGATCCACTAAATCTAGTCTGCACTCATACCACCAAGTCACAACTAA
>DAKU01000019.1 GCA_002508425.1 Methanosarcinaceae archaeon UBA470 | reverse complement strand
GTGAATCACTGGGGGAGCAGGGAATACTTTCGCTTGCAACTGTGCCTATATATGTTGGAAAAGAGTGGTGGGGATTCATCGGCTTTGATGATTGTAAGCGTGAAAGAGAGTGGTCTATGGTTGAAATGGATGCCCTTTGGGCAGCAGCCGATACCATTGGAGCTGCGATCCATAGGCAGCAAATCGAAGCGAAGGTGAGGAAAAGTCAGGAAAGGCAGGAGAAAATACTGGAAGCTGTCCAGGCTGGTGTCATAATAATTGATGCAAAATCTCATACTATAGTCGATGTAAATCCGGTAGCAATACAATTTTTGGGCAGTAAAAAAGAGGAACTGGTAGGGAAGGTTTGTCATGAATTTATATGCCCCACAGAAAAAGGAAAATGTCCTATAACAGATATGAAGCAGGTAATAGACTCTTTAGAACGTGTGCTTCTTACTGCAAAGGGCGAAAGACTACCCATTCTCAAGAAAGCAGCCTATATTGAACTGGATGGTAGGCAGCTTATAGTGGAAAGTTTCCTTGACCTTTCTCATATCAAAGAAGCTGAAAGGGCACTTATGGAAAGCGAAGAAAAATTCAAGACTCTTTTCATGAGTACTAACGATGCTATTTATATCTATGATGACATGGGAGACAAGATCAAGGAAGTTAATGATATCACTTCCGAGATGCTCGGATACAGTAGAAATGAATTGCTGGCCATGTCTCCAAGGGATTTCAATGCACCGGAATATGCTGTATTACTGCCAGAAAGGTTGAAAGAACTTAAGAATAAGGGACATGCAATATACGAAACCATCTATGTAGACAGTTCAGATAAGAGCATTCCAGTGGAAGTCAGCAGCAGGGTAATTGAATATAATGGGCAAAAAGTAATTCTGACGGTTGCAAGAGATATAACTGAAAGGAAAATGGCAGAGGAAGCCCAGAAGAAGGAACTGCTTCTAAAAGAAATACATCATAGGGTCAAGAACAATCTCCAGGTGATCGCCAGCCTGCTGAACCTCCAATCAAGAAACTTTCACGAAACATATATCAAGAATGCTTTTGCTGAAAGTCAGAGCCGTGTGCGTGCTATGGCCATAGCTCATGAGAAGCTTTACATGTCAAAAGACCTGGAAAATATAGACACTGCAGACTACATAAGAAATCTAACAAACTATCTGCTACAATCCTATAAATTAGGTATAGGAAAAGTGAGCCATGAGGTGGATGTTGATGAGATCTATCTGGATATAGATAAGATCATACCCATGGGCCTTATAATAAACGAATTCATTACAAACTCACTTAAATATGCTTTTAACGTTGGTGAACAAGGTGTGGTCAAAGTATCTTTAAAGGATGTACGTACTTCACTTGTACTAACTATCAGCGATAATGGGAAAGGCCTACCTGAAGGTATCAATATCTTTAATACGAATTCTCTGGGTATGCAACTGGTCACTACCCTGGTAGAGCAACTAGGGGGGAAATTGGAGCTTGACAGGAGTTCAGGCACCAGCTTCACTATTACTTTCAATAACCTCAGATCATGTTGTCTTTAGAATTAGGTTCAGAAACCTTATTCATTACTATGATCAGTGAAAAAGCCATCATGGCAGCACATACATAAAAAGGCATCGTGAAAGACACATATCCCCCAAGGAACCCTCCTATCAGAGGCCCAAAAGCCGTGCCTGCTGCCTGTGCACTGGTAATGAAGCTGACTCTCGAACTTATGGATGTCCCTCCTGCAAGGTCGACTGCAAGAGCCATGACAGGAGTTTCCACCGAGGCCATGCAAAGTCCCTGAAATGCACGCAGCACTATAAGTTCTTCTACCGTGGTGACATATCCCAATCCAAGAACTATTGGTATATTCAGGAGTAAGCCGTACAGTATCAGTTTTTTTCGTCCATATCTATCCGAAAGCACTCCCATGGGGGTTTGTAGTATTACTCTGGATATGACATAGGCGGATACTGCAACGCTAAGTGACAGTTCAGAAGCTTGCAGACGGATCTGATATTCCGGAAGGAAGGCAAATATGATCATGATCCCGACCATTATCATAAACATGGCAAGGGCTAGAGCATAGAACTGGGCTAGGTCATCATCATCCCGATTCGATATAGTTTGTTTTTCATATCTGTCATATGTCTCGCCTACGAAAAATTGCACAAGGAGCAAACTTATCAGACCCAGGAGAGCACATAGGTAGAAACCAGCAGTATATCCATAGTAAGTGGCTACAATTCCGCCAACCATTGCACCGATGCCATACCCGAATCCCCTCATGCTTGAGTATATGCCAATAGCTTTGCCTCTGTTACGGGATGTTGAGAAGTGTGTCACCATTGCCACGATAGCCGGTACTGTTGCACCTACAGTTATGCTCTGTATCGCCCTTAACAATACAACATGTTCAAACACATGAGCACGGGAGTAAAGCAATGAAGCTGCCATAAAACCCGCAAGACCGAGAATTACAAAGGGCTTTCTTTTATTCAGCCTGTCAGACAACCTGCCTAAAAAGGGTTGGGAAAATGCATTAAAAATACCATATACTGTGGTTACAATTCCCGCTTTTACCACATCAGGAATTTCAGGGGCAAAGATGCTATGTGTTTGCACTATGTAGAGTGGTATAAGAAAAGCAAGTATTCCTGTACCCAGGTCCTTGAAGAATTTGGAAATGGAAAGGATGTAAAGCTTAGGGTCGAGTTTCTCATTGTCAGAATCATTTTCCACCATCTAATGCCCTCTGCATATAATACTCAGATCATATGGGACCACAAGTTATTCAATTCTTCCTGCACAACTATGTTATATGAATGAACCTGTTTTCCTGCGCAGGTATCAGCAAGTTGAGAAGAATGAACTGCTTCCAAGGTACAGGATAACCAGTTTAGTACCTGTATCATTCGAAAAAACCTCTTCTATAGAGAAACTATGGGATATTCATCAGATGAAGATGCAGGATTATCGGAAGCTTCTGGCATCGATAGATGCTAATGGGTATGACCCTCATCTTAGTAATCACAAATCTTCTCTTCTTGACCTGAAGATTGCAATTATACAAAAGATGCTTGAAAATTGCTGTTTCTGCGAACGCAGATGCGGTGTTAACAGGAAAGAGAACCATAAGGGTTACTGTCGTGTCGGGTCTGTTTCAGGATATGCATCAGAATTACTGCACACCGGCGAAGAGCCTGAACTTGTGCCATCTCATACAATATTCTTCACTGGATGTGTTTTTTCATGTATCTACTGCCAGAATTGGGATATAGCTACTCATCCGGAAACAGGTAAGATCGCCGATCCGCTGGAACTTGTTAAATTGATAGAAAAGCGCCATATTCAAGGATCAAAGAACGTTAACTTTGTCACTCCTACTCCACACCCACATACAGTGCTCAGAATTATCAGAAATTTGTCCGTTAACATCCCTGTTATCTGGAACTCTAACATGTATCATTCCAAGGAAGTAGCAGACTTGCTGGAAGGTGTTGTAGATGTTTATCTTGCAGATCTAAGATATGGTAACGACGAATGTGCTGATAAATATTCAAAAGTTAAAAATTACATGCAGGTGGTCACTGAAAATCTTACGCGTGCTTACTCAGATGCAGAAATACTCCTGCGCCATCTGGTCTTGCCCGGACATATTGATTGCTGTACAAGGCCTGCAGTGAAGTGGGTGGCAGAGCATATTCCTCATATTCGGTTTAATTTGATGTTCCAGTATGCTCCTCATTATCTTGCTTACAAATACCCAGAGATGAACAGATATCTTAACAGACAGGAAATGGAAAAGGCTGTGGAGATAGTGCTCTCCTCTGGCCTTGAAGACATTCTGTTGTAACTTATTCCACTACTATTATACCGCCTTTTGTATAGGGATGCGTTGCAAGATAGCAATTGTATGTTCTGCTCTCATAGAAAGTGTAGGTAAAGGTCATACCCTTGGTCAGAGTAGGGGACTGGAATGCACTGCTTTTGACAATATATGCCACGGAATCATTGTTGGTCCACCGCACCGTATCACCTCTGGAAATGGTCAGTGTTTGTGGATGGAAGTTATAATCGTCAATATAGATTTCCACGTATTCTATATCTTCAGCAGATGCATTATCGTTAGTAGCCGCCCCATTCTCTTTATCCGTACATCCTGAAAATGCAAGAACAGCTATCAGCAAAATAGCTACGAATAATTTATTTCTCATATGTTTTGGGTTATGGTCTGATAGGTATAATAGTTTTTGAAACAAAAAGTAGCTATTGACTTTTTGCAGCTCCTCATTTACGCTGTGTCCTGTACATATCCTCAAGACGGTCCAGCGTATCAACTTCTTCTATTGACTTATCGTCCCTTACACGCACAAGCCTTGGAAAGCGCAATGCATATCCGGATTCATAGTTTGTGCTCTTTTGTATCTCTTCAAAAGCCACTTCAAAGAGAACATGAGGTCTGATCTCCACAACAGTACCGGATTCTGAAATAATGTGTTCCTTGAAAAGTTCGGTTAATTCTGATAATTGTTCATCAGATATTCCGGTAGCCACTTTGCCCACCGGCAGGAATCTTCCAGTGTCAGGATCATGGCAGGCCAGTGCATATGAACCAAGAAAACTTGTTCTTCTTCCATAACCCCATTCAGCTCCTACCACCACGAGGTCCAGGGTTTCCATAACTGGCTTTTTCTTAAGCCAGTTCTTTCCCCGTTTTCCGGGTGAATACGGAGAGTCAGGGTTTTTTAGCATAATTCCCTCATGCCCTGCCTGCAGTGCCTGCTCATACATACTGTTGATCTCTGAGATGTCTGATGTTATCAACTGGTTATCCACACGCACAAGATCACTGTTCTCTACAGATGATACAAGGAATTCGCGTCTCTTTTGTAGTGGAAGCTCTATCAAGCTTTCACCTTCAAGGTACATGATATCAAAGAGGTTAAGAGTTAAAGGTATGTGCCGTACTTTGTTTTCCACATCATATTTTCTTCTGAAGCGCTTGAGGATCTCCTGGAATGGTTTAGGTCTGCCATCTTCATCAATGGCAACAGCTTCACCATCAAGTATCGCAGAATTGGCCTTTACAGCTTTCTTCACTGCAGATACGATATCAGGGAGTGAGTCTGTTATATTCTCAAGACGGCGGGAATAGAGGGTGATTTCATCACCATTTTTATGTATCTGCACTCTTGCCCCATCGAATTTCCATTCTGCTGCAACGATGCCCAGGTCTTTGATGGCTGTTTCTATATCAGGCGTTACCTGAGCAAGCATCAGTTTTATCGGTCTGCCTACCTTCAAGCCAAGGTTTAAAAGGGCGTCATTGCCACCTCCCTTTGCAGTGACAGCCACAAGCCCCATGTCATTGGTGAGCATGTAACCTCTTTCTACAGATGCCACTGGAACAGCAAAAGCCTTTGCAATAGCGTCTCTCACAATGCCTTCACCTACGCCTATCCTCATATCCTCAATCGCAAGCCTCGCTATATATCCAACTTCCTCAGAAGAGGCCGAATTAAAGAGGTATTGTAAATGCTTTATCCGGGATGTCTGGGATCCCTTGCCAGTTGCACTGGCTATGTTTCTGAACCTTTCGAAGACTTCCATTATGCTCAGTTCAACCGGTGAGTCCATAAATGAAGAGAAAGTAGCTTGCCCTTTAGATACTTTACTTAGGGCTTTAAGTGCAGTCTTGCCCATGTCCCCTGTATCTCTTACTATATCCTCTATTTTCTTAACTGATAGACCTGATGATTTGGAAAGTGCATTGAGAAGAAGCCCTGTACCCAAACCGACTTCTTCATCGCTCCAGGCAGGGAAAACCTCCCCCATGACAAAATGAGTGACCACTGGCAACTCTTCAGTGGTTACAAGAGAGAACAGTTCAGAGACAAGATCTGTCATATCCAGAGATCCGGAAGTCTCTTCTATAACTTTACATACCCTGCAGAATTCCTTGAAGCTTGTCATCCGATCAGCTTGTTTAATCCTTGTAAATGGAAATAATATCACTCAAAATAGCGCTTGCTGTCTCTATTGACCCGGCACCCCTGCCAACAACTATAACAGGTCCTGCAAGATCAGTTTGCAGTGAAGCCACATTCAGAGTTCCTCCAACTGCAAGTGGATGACCTATAGGAACCAGTCGTGGAGCTACCTGGATCCTCTGCCTATTGACCTCTCCAATGAGTTTTACCACATATCCATTTGTCTCAGCCAGCATTAAAGCCTCAGGTGTGATGCGGGAAATACCGGTGACATGCACATCTTCATATGCCACATCCATCCCGAATACAGCATTTGCAAGGATGACAAGCTTGCATGCTGAATCTATGCCTTCTACATCATATGTAGGGTCTTTTTCTGCTATGCCTAATTCCTGTGCTTCTCCAAGCATGAGTTCATAGGTTGCATGCTCTTCCATCATGCGAGTAAGAATGTAATTACAGGTACCATTGAAAATACCTTCTATGCTTATAACATCATTACCGGAAAGAGTATCCCTTACAAGGTTAAGTAAAGGCATTGCACCTCCGGCAGTTGCTTCGAACCTAAAAGCACATCCTGATTTTGAAGCTAGCGCTGAGAGATCTTTGTATTTTAATGCAAGTGGACCTTTATTGGATGTTACAACATGCCTCTTTTTATTGAAGGCCATGAGCATGTTTTGCAGACCCACACCACCTGTATTAATGTTTGTAGGCGTTGTTTCTATGACCACATCATGGTCTACATCACGGATAATATCGTGACCTGTGATATTTGCATCGCCTACATTTCCTTCAGATGCCTTACGCTCAAGGACATGAGCAAGGTCCAAGCCATTCATATCGATTACAGAGGTTTTTGAATCGGCAACTGCCACAACCTTAATATCAAGACCCATTGATCTCAATTCTTCTTTTTTACGGAGCAATACTTTTGCGACTCCCTGGCCAACAGAACCAAAACCGATGATTGATGCCTTTATTGTTTTCATGTCTAAAACCTCACAGTATTTCGCTTTCAATCGGCTCTATCAGCACGAGGTCTTTCTTAATAGCAACTGACCTGAGCAATGATATGGCATCCTTTAATTCTTTCTTTCCCACTGCATCAATCCTGAACGAGGCAGAAGATGATTTATTTATACTGGGCATTGAAAGGTGGAGTTCAACTACTTCAGCATATCCTGTTTTATCAATTGTATCAATTGTATCTTCCAGGTCAGTGTGCACTATATGGCCAATGAGTACCACTGTTCCCTTTTCGAGAAATTTCTCCTCATTTACCCGAATTACTCCTACGCCAAGATTTTCCAGCTTTGTTATAAGGGGAGATACGTTAAAAGCGTCTGTCTCAAATACCACCTGAACAGGAATAGTTCCACGGGGTGTTCTTTTTTCATGATGATGTACCACAGAGACAAGGTTACCCCTGAACTCAGATATTGGCTTTAATGCTTGCACCAGTTGCCCTGGAGCATCCTGTAATTCTATATCCATAGAAACTCGCATCGGGTTGCCTCGTTTTATTTTAAATGATACTTAATCTTGAAAAGCATAGGTACTTAAAGCAATTATAAATTTTGGTGATCGTCTTCTTTGAGCACTATAATATTACCTCTGCCTTTCTTGAATTTTTCGACAATACCCCTATTCTCAAGATCGGACACCATTAGACTTACTTTTGCTTCCGAGTAACTGATTTTAGTGCGAAGCTCTCTTTGAGTGATACGTCCACCGTTATTTTTTATTATATCTACTACTTGTTGAAGGTCATGGGGCAGTGAAGTTCCATTATCAGTTATATTGTCCTGATCTGTATAGTCAAAGTTATATGAGCTGGTTTCCAGTTCATTCTTTTGTGATGACTGCCTCTTTTTCAATGTAAAAATGACTATTATGCCAGCAATAAGTATAAAGCCTGCCGCTATCAGGTAAATTGTGCCTTTAGATTCGTTCTCATTCTGGAGGAGAGATTTATTTCCAAGCAGTGTCGTAATTTCTGTAAGGTCAGTATTATTTATATTGCCTTTAGGGTAAGCTGGAAGAAGCAACATGTCGAGAAGATAGTCTCCTTCATCTGTAATATTGAGCTTCTCTTCTGCATAATATATCAATTCTCCGTCCTCATAATAACTTGCGTTGAGCATGTAAATTCCCATTGGTAGATCAAAGGAGTATAGGCCATACTTTGCTACCTGTGACTGAGGGGGTGTTGAGTTGATTTCAACAATTGTATTCTCCAGAAGCTTAAATGTTTCCCATTCGTATATTGCTCCATGTACAGTTGCTACTTCTGCAGCTGATGTTGTTGGAATAAAGAATAAACATAAGAATGCAAATATCAATAAGTTACGTATTTTAGTTCTAGTTTTTTTGGAAGCCACAATTTTATATTAAATGGCAATATATGTAAATCTTTTCCATCAGCTGGTATCTAAGCGTATCTAAAGCTTATTCAAGCAAAATAAAGCAGATTAATCCTTATAATTTCCACCACATGAAGCAAAAGTGTCCCTAAAGTAAAGTATGTATTTATTCGAATCTCCAAATATGGTGTTTGACGAAAAACGTCTGATACAAAAAAAGGAGAGATATAAATGAAAACTATACAAAAAATTGCATACGCGTCTGTTGCGCTTCTGATCGTCAGCATGTTGCTGGTCGGAGCAGTTTCTGCAAAAGCAGGAGAAGGCGGAAATGGAAAGATGCTAAATAATAATGGCGACTGTATCTGTGATGGGGTTTGCCCCAATAATGGTGACTGTCCAAATGATGGCCAATGCGTAAACACAGGAGTATGTGAACCTAAGGATAATAGCTACCACCACAATTATGGTGGTAATAACTAAGTAATTTGTTTACTACATAGTCTCTGTTGGCTCTGTAGACCTGATGTTTCTCTTTAGGTTCCTGCAGAGCCACGATTGTATGTCTTTAAATACACAAATATATATACGAGGGGAGATAAAAACGAAAATCATGAAATTAATTACTTATGTATCTATTGTGCTGGTACTACTCAGCGTTCTTTCAACTGATGTTCTTGCTGCATCAGGACAAGGCAATGGCAATCCTGGGGTGGGAAGCCAAGGTAATGCGGCAAAGAATCAGGACGGGGAACAAAACCGGGTTTATGTAAATGATAGCAATGATACAGATAATAACGGATCCTTTTTAAGATTACGAGAAACAAAAAGAGAGTATTTTTCTGCAAAGGAAAAATTACAGCAATTAAATGCCAACATGAACAGTGGCAAAATCAATGTTTCTTCAAAGGAGGTCTTTGATGTTAGGCAGGAATACTTGCTTGAAACCATTGATTATACTATATCTAGTCTAGAGGATCTGGAAAAAAAAGTGGATGCATCTCAAAGAGAAGATGCCGATGTGATCATCATTGAAATTGAAGGATATATATCAGAACTCGATGCTGAAAAGATCAATGTTGAGAATGCAACTACAACCAAAGAGCTCGCCAGATCTGCAAGAAATATTCATAATATATGGAAAGATGCAGTGAAGCATGCTTCCAAGACAAGAGCAGGGTTTGTGGATGATAAAGTAGGCATTTATCTTAATAAGTCCTTGTCCCTATCAGAACGTCTTTCCAAGGAAATAGAAGTACTCCAAAATCAGGGTGAGGATACTGCAGAACTTGAGAAGCTCCTTCAAGAATATAATGACCTCTTAGATCAAGCCCAACAGAATAGAGAAAGTGCAAAAGAATCTTATGAGAATGGTGATGAAGCAGCCTCTAAGGAATATTGGAATGCTGCAGCCGAAAACCTGAAAGATGCAAACTCTGTACTTGTTGAGATGTCTCAAATTCTGAGAACTTACAGGCAAGGGGTAGTTTCTCTTAATGGTGGCAACACACTTATAGCCCGAGGTAACGGTACTGCTGTATTTTCAGGCGACATTGAAGCAGAGATGAACATAAATGCTTCACATCTTGTGATCAAAGACCTTGCAGGTGATGCAAAAGTAATGATCACTAATACTGAATCTGAAATTGTCTTGGAACTGGATAATTCTGTGGCCAATGATCCTAAGCGGGCACTTGTCTACTCTGATCTTACAGGTAAAGTAAGTATTTCAGGAAGTAGGCTTACTGTCATGGTCAGAGGAAATAACCTTGATCTAGAAGTAGAAGGTACTGGAAGTGCTGTACTTTCGGGAGAGGGAACATATACCGTAGGCACCGACGAAGACAGTAAACAGTGGGCTTCTCAATTTGATAGCGTGTCTGCAGAAGATGATTCACAGGAGGAGTAAAAAATGAAGTATACTACTGTTTGTGTCCTAGTTATGGTCGTCTGTGCCCTTGCACTTTCTGGATGTGTAGATAAAAAGGATAATACTTCACTACCATCCTCCACGATATCTTCTGCAAATGATACTGCGACTGCAGATGCGATTCTTGCCAGTGGCAATGTAAGCATAACTGATACTGAAATATTGGATATGGATCAGGAAATGAAAGAACTGGAAGCTCTTATTATCGAGATGGAAAAAGAGGAAAATATCACCATTGAAGATATTTAATCTTCTTTTTCTAAGTCATTTTTATATTTAGTATGAATCGGCACGCTTTTATAGATGAACATACATCTAATCTATGCAAATTTATGAGAACTCAAATAATGAGGTTTGTTGAGGAAATATAATATGGGAAACATGCTAAAAACAACTTTGTTGTTGGCATCCTTGACCGGTTTACTGGTCATAGTTGGAAGGCTCATTGGAGGGCTTTCTGGAATGATTATAGCGTTCATATTCGCTATAATTCTGAACTTTGGTACCTATTGGTACAGTGATAAGATAGTACTGCGCATGTACAGGGCAGAAGAAGTTACTGCTTCTGAATATCCGCAATTGTATGGCATAGTAAAGAAACTTGCAACTCTTGCCGATATGCCTATGCCTAAGGTCTACATCGTGCATACTTCCATGCCCAATGCCTTTGCAACCGGAAGAGATCCAAAACACGCTGCTGTAGCAGCCACTACAGGTATCTTAGATATTCTTTCCACTGAAGAGCTGGAAGGTGTGCTTGCTCATGAAATGGCTCATGTGAAGAACAGGGACACCCTTATAAGTGCAATTGCAGCAACTGTTGCAGGTGTCATATCCATGATAGCCACGTGGGCGCAGTGGGCAGCTATCTTCGGTGGCTTTGGTGGAAATGATGATGACGGAGGCAATAACATCATTGGTCTAATTGTATTGGCTATTGTGGCTCCCCTGTCAGCTACAATCATACAGCTTGCCATATCCAGATCAAGGGAATTTGCTGCTGATGAAGAAGGCGCAAGGATATGTAAGAAGCCATGGGCTCTTGCAAATGCTTTAGAGAAATTGGAATATGGTAGTGCTCTGTACCGCCCAAGAAGAGGAGATGTGCAGGCATCAGATAGCACAGCGCACATGTTCATAGTTAATCCTCTAAAGGGAGGCGGCTTCAGTAATCTGTTCAGGACACACCCTGTCACAGAAGAGAGGATAGCTCGTCTGCGGGCTATGTAACGATCAAGAGAAAGAACCTAGGTCCATCTGACCTTTTTCGGTCAGATGTATCATTTTTATTCCCATTAGTTCCAGGTGCTGTGCAAGATAACGCCTGTGGCATTCTTTTGGATTCTTTTCTGCACACATGAGCACTACTCTTCCACCTTCATTATTGACCTTGTTTATGTAATTAAGGAGCTGTGCAAAACTATTTCTGAACTCTCCAGTACCCATATACTCAATATATGTGGAGTCTCTCATCCCTCCTACTCCTTCGCAATGGGTATATATTATGTTATTCAGGGGGAGGGACTTTTCCAGTGATTCCTTATTGAAGTCCTCGAATGTTGATTGAGGATACCTTCG
>DAKU01000064.1:7401-13088 GCA_002508425.1 Methanosarcinaceae archaeon UBA470 | reverse complement strand
ACAACATAGGGGAAATAGACGGAGAGCCCATGATCTCCAATTCCGATGCCCTCATAGCTGATCCCAACATCAGGTACGACTACGTGCTCACCAACCCGCCCTTCGGAAAGAAAAGCAGCATGACCTTCACCAATGACGAAGGAGAGCAGGAGAAAGAAGACCTTACCTATAACCGCCAGGACTTCTGGGTCACCACCAGCAACAAGCAGCTAAATTTCGTGCAGCACATCCACACCATTCTCAAAGCCGGAGGACAGGCAGCAGTGGTCTTACCGGACAATGTCCTCTTTGAAGGCGGAGCAGGTGAGACAGTACGCAAAAAACTCCTGGAGACCACCGACCTGCACACCATCCTGCGCCTGCCCACCGGCATATTCTACGCCCACGGAGTAAAGGCCAATGTGCTTTTCTTTGAAGCAAAAACAGCATCAAAAGAACCCTGGACCAAGGAAGTGTGGATATACGACTACCGCACCAACGTACACCACACCCTGAAAAAGAACCCTCTCAGGTTCGCAGACCTGGAAGACTTCATCCGGTGCTATAATCCTGAGAACCGCTTCCAACGCAAAGAAACATGGACTGAGGAAAATCCCGAAGGCCGGTTTCGCAGATTCACCTACGAGGAAATAGCAGCAAGGGACAAAACCAACCTGGATATCTTCTGGCTCAAGGACAAAAGCCTTGCAGACCTGGACAATCTGCCTGATCCAGACATACTTGCCAATGAGATCATCGAGAATGTAGAAGCTTCACTTGAAAACTTCAGGGAAGTACTGGGAATTGTGAACGGGAACAACAATTCCGAATGAAAATGGATGTAAAAGATTTACAAGAATAATATTTAATGAGCAAATAAAAAGCGAGTTATTCAGTATAATTGAACAACTCGCTTTATAATATCGGATTAAGTCTCTTTATATGCTTAATTTGTCTACGACTTCACCTTTCTCCAATGCATCAAGTATGTCATCAATATCGTCTTCAGTTACTTCGCCATACCATACCTGCTGAGGATAAATCATTACTATCGGTCCTTTCTCGCAAAGACCTACGCATCCTGTAGAAGTAACCATTACTTCATTTTCCAAATCTCTGTCCATTAGTGCTTCGGTAAACATCGCTACCAGATTATGTGAGTCTTTATTCTTGCATGAGCCCTGCACCTTTCCGTTTAGTCTTGTGCTTGCGCAAATAAATATATGATTTTTTGGTTTTTGCACGATAAGCCTCCTTAAATTTATGTTTTAAGTTATGTCTTTAGCAGAATACCACGGAAGGCATTTACTTATGTAACAATATATATAGTTTTGTATTGAGACCTTTGTGGAATAGAGGCAGACAAAAAAAGAGCACCCACTGGATAAATTTAAATAATAAAAGATCATACATAGGATTCCGATAGAACATGTTGAAAGAGACATGTCGTCTACCTCGAAAACGGGACACACGAATATAGAGCATTTCGAAAACCCCGAGAGCCATCATATGGATACACCCACATATAAAAATAAGAGGGCGAAATCAGTGGTTTATCGAAATACTCTAAAAACTAGAAATAAGTAATGAAATGTGGTGTTTTCCACTCCACTGCATTCTACCAATTGCTTATGGATGGATAGTATTCAACTATCAAAATCATTCAAATCCTCTATAGAGTAGCTGGACTGGCCTTGTATTGGAATGGTAAAAGAAAATGTAGTCCCTTTGCCAGGTTCACTTTTGACCCATATATTACCCCCATGCATTACGATGAACTGTTTTATAAGAGCCAGTCCCAGCCCAGTACCGCCATATCTGCGTGTTGTAGAACTATCTACCTGGAAAAACGGATCGAATATCTTGCCAATATTTTCCTCTGAGATGCCAATTCCAGTATCATTAACAGATACCTCCACACTATTTTCATTCTGAATGGCACTGACGACCACAGTCCCTCCATTAGGCGTGAATTTTACAGAATTATCCACGAGATTATAAACTATCTCTTTAAATTTAATGACATCAGCATTGACCTCATTTGTCAGGGGATCAACATCAACTAGCAGTTCAATAGACTTTTTGTTCGCCAGTACCTGCATCATTGTACAGGCGTCTTGAATAGCATCACGCAAATTGAATTTAGTATAGTTGAGATCTATCCGACCATAATGGATACTGGATAACTCAAGTATTCTGTTAATGATATTCAAAAGTAAATAGCCACTTTCGTTTATGATACCAATGTATTTTTTCTGTTTCTCACTGATTTCACCCAACTCCCCACCCAGCAGCAGGTCAGAAAAACCAATAATTGAATTCAAAGGTGTTTTCAATTCATGGCTCGTGTTGGATAAAAATTCACTTTTGCTGCGGTTAGCCTCATCTGAAAGCATTTTTGCTTTGAGCAAAGCTTGTTCCACCTGCTTACGCTCGGTAATGTCCCTGAAAAAGACCAGTGCCCCATTAAGGCCATCGTAATTGAGAGGCATAACTGATAGCTCGACTGTAAAAGATGTACCATTAAGCCTGAGATAAACCTCCTCAATAGCGGGTACACTTTGTTGCTCATTATTAACAAGATGCAGCCTTTCACGGACTATATCATGATAATCTGGGTGAATGCGCTCCAGAATCGATTTTCCTAACAATTGTTCCTGAGATTCGGCTCCAAATAGACGTAATGCTGCAGGATTAACATAAGTAAAGCAACCTCCTGTCTGTACGAAAATGGCCTCCGGTGCAGTTACAACCAGTTTTCTGAAACGTGCCTCACTATCCATAAGAGCCTTTTGAGCAACTCTTTCTTCAGTCTGATCGCGAAACACTAATACAACTCCAGTGATATCGCCTTTCGGATTTATGATAGGTGAGCCACTGTCAGCAATGGGAATTTCTCTATTCTCCTTTGAGATCAGTAGTGTATGATTTGCCAGACCTACAATCTGTCCTTCCCTCAATACTTTGCGAACAGGTATCTCAACCTGCTGCCTCGTGTCTTCATTGATAACGTTGAAGACTTCTTCAAGCGGTTTTCCCATGGCTTCCTTTTCTGACCAGCCGGTCAGCTTTTCAGCAACATGGTTCATTTGCCGTAAACATCCGTTAGTATCAGTAGTGATCACACCGTCACCAATGCTATACAATGTAGTCCTGAAGAGTTCTTCACTTTCCCTCAGAGCCTTTTCTGCAAGCTTGCGTTTCGTTATATTCCTTGCAAAAGAAACAGAGAACAGTTTCCCTTCATACTCCATATAGTTTATAGTGACTTCTACAGGAAACTCAGTGCCATCTTTTCTGCGATGAATAGTTTCTATTGTTCCCGAATTCGTTTTACGCATTTTTTTCCTGTGTTCAAGCCATTTATCAAAAGTAAAAGTGGGATCAATATCTAATACAGTCATTCCACACAGTTCCTCACGCGAATAACCCAGTGATTCACATGCATAATTATTCACATAGGTTATATTTCCATCTTCATTAATACGGAATATCCCAATCGTCGCCTGATCAATAAAGAACTGGTTCAGGCGAAGTTCCTGCTCAACCCTGTTACGTTCTGTTATATCATTTATGATAGANNTCATAAATGGGCAAAGTATTGATCTCTGCGATATTCTTACAGCTGAATTCTTCAGGAGTCCAGCCGTAAAAAGATATTGCTGCAGGATTTGTATCTAGAATAGAACCTGTTTCAGGATCTATGAGCAGCATAGGAGAGTGACTATTTTCAAAAAGGCTGCGATAACGTGACTCACTTTCCCTTAGTGCTTCCTCTGCCTTCTTTTGCTTAGTAATGTCTGTAATGAAGCCCTCAATGGCTGCTATTTGTCCATCTTCATCATATACACCCATCCCCTGTTCCCATACCCACTTAGTTTCCCCACTAGCAGTTGTGATAGTGTATTCATCCTGAAAGGTTTCTTTTCCTGCAAGAGCTACCTGCCATTTTTTCCATATTCCCTCCCTGTTTTCCGGAGTGATCAGGTCATTAAAAGAGAGATCCCGATTGTTAAGAATAGCTTCCGGGCCATAACCTGTTAATTTATAGCAGCCTTCTGAAACAAATCGCATGGTCCAGTTTCGGTCATTGTCACACCTGTATGCCATGCCCGGCAGGTTAGAAAGGAGCAACTCATAACTTATTTTACTCTCAACCAGAGCCTTTCCAATGTCTGAACCACATTTTTTTGAAAGCTTATGATTGTGGCAGGCCAATTCAATTGTTGAGCACAATTGTTCATCTGAGAAAGGTGGCACCAAGCAGCTGTATACACATATTTTGTCCAAAGATCTCAATAAACTATCATCCATCAAAGGAGTAACTAGAATTACAGGAAGAATATTTAATATGGAACGGAGAGCTTCATTTTGTCCAATATATCTAATTACACCTTCTGTTATATTCAATAACACAACATCGTACTGTTTTGCTTTGATCTGTTCTAGTATATTTATATCAGGAAAGGGGCTACTGAAAGGAAGATAACCATTACATTCAAGCTGGTGAAGCAGGACTGATGGTTTACTAACAGAGTTCTGTAAAACCAATACTTTTTTCACGGGTTATCCTCACTAATATTTCTTAATAGTTTTTTATCTGAACATATATAAAAATGTATTTTGTTTTCATCCAATTATAACTAATTTATAATAGAAAAAGAAAGAAATTGAGTCTAAAAGGGCTTTACATCCTTAAGACAGGGAGGCAACCGCATAAAATATATTATTTTTACCTTGTGGAACATGCGGCAACTGGAGAAAAATAGACCTTTTTTGATTGTAAACTTTGACTTGAGATAATATTACAATTAACGAACCGTTTATAAATGATAAAGAGACATTCGCATAACACTTGAATAATATATTTTCTGTTGCCTGGATACTAATATAAAAAAACTTTTAGGGGAGATAACATAAAAGTTGTCCTTTAAAAAAGAAATAATCCGTTCCGAGATGGTGAAATATAAATTTTTCCTTGATTTATGGTTTTTCTTTCACTTTGAAGAGTAAAAACCCAAGGAAAAAGACCGTTTTATAGCTATTTTATTTTGATATTGCGTTAATAAAACAAAAAATTTGTGATATAAATATAAGATGTTGAATGTGCATATAGCATAGTTTTAAATAGTATTACCTAGTACATAGGATTCCGATGTACTATAAAACATAAAAAACATGAAAAAATATAGTACACGAATACTAAAAACCAAGGTGAAATCAATGCGTCAGGTAGCAATTTATGGAAAGGGAGGAATCGGGAAGTCAACAACTACCCAGAACCTCACAGCAGCACTTGCAACAATGGGAAAGAAGATACTGTTAGTAGGATGTGATCCAAAGGCAGACTCTACAAGAATGCTCCTTGGAGGCCTTAACCAGAAGACAGTACTTGATACATTAAGGTCAGAAGGCGACGAATCCATCGAACTCGACAAGCTCCTGCAACCAGGATTTGGAGGAATAAAGTGCGTCGAATCAGGAGGACCTGAACCAGGTGTCGGTTGTGCAGGAAGAGGAATTATCACATCAATAAACCTGCTGGAAAACCTTGGTGCATATGAAGAAGACCTTGATTACGTTTTCTATGACGTACTTGGTGATGTAGTATGTGGTGGTTTCGCAATGCCAATCCGTGAGGGAAAGGCAAAGGAGATATACATAGTTGCCAGCGGAGAACTCATGGCCATCTATGCAGCAAACAACAT
>DAKU01000064.1:0-7391 GCA_002508425.1 Methanosarcinaceae archaeon UBA470 | reverse complement strand
TTTGCACAGAGGCTTGGAAGCAAGCTCATCCACTTCGTACCAAGAGATAATATTGTACAGCGTGCTGAGATCAACAGAAAGGTAGTTATCGACTTCGATCCTGATTGTGGCCAGGCACAGGAATATCTTACACTTGCCAGCAACATCGAGAACAATGACCTGTTCGTGGTTCCAAAGCCAATGGAAATGGAGGACTTGGAAGCAATGATGGTAGAATTCGGAATTGTTGAACTCTGAGGTGAAAACAAATGCAAATGATCCGTGCAATAGTCAGGCCGAACAAGATAACTGATATCGTTGAGGCTCTTGAGAAGGAAGGTTTTGTTTCCCTTACCAAGACAGATGTCTTTGGAAGAGGTAAGCAAAAAGGTATTCACACAGCTGAGGTACAGTTCGACGAGCTTCCAAAGACAATGCTCATGCTGGTAGTCGAGGATGAGAACAAGTCAAAGGTCGTAGAAATAATAAAGAGTTCAGCTCACACAGGTAAGTACGGAGACGGAAAGATCTTCGTGAACCATGTTGAGAGTGCATACACCATACGTACCGGTGAATGCGGACTTTAAACAGAAGGGGATCCATATGAAGGAAATCACGGCAATAATTCGCATGAACAAGGTGCAAAAGACTCTTGATGCACTTTCTGATTGCGGATATCCCTCCTTCACCGTAGAAAAGGTGATGGGCAGAGGAAAGCAAAAGGGACTATGCTATGAGTTCGAGCCACCCCTTCCAGAACAGCAGGGCGTCACATCAAAGAACTGCATACCTTTTGTTCCAAAGCGCCTGTTCACGATCGTTGTAGACGACCAGGCAGCAGAAAAGATAGTCCAGCGCATTATCAGCGTAAACCAGACAGGACATGCCGGGGACGGAAAAATCTTCGTGACAGACATACCAGAATCCTACAGGATAAGGACTGGAGAAGAAGGAGAGACAACTGTAGGGAGGAATGAGGAATGAGTTCTGAAATAGAATCCTCACAGAAGATCATCGATGAGATGATGAAGATATATCCTAAGCAGGTCGCAAAGGACAGGAGGCAACACTTAACTGTCAAGGATTCCTGTTCCGAAAATCACATCGAGGCCAATGCCAAGACAATACCCGGCATAATGACGAACCGTGGTTGTGCCTATGCCGGTGGTAAGGGTGTGGTCATGGGACCTATCAAGGATATGGTTCACATCACACACGGACCAATTGGCTGTGGATATTACACCTGGGGAACCAGGAGAAACATGGGCAAGGCAGAAAATGGCGGTGACAACTTCTTGCAATACTGTTTCTCAACCGACATGGGCGAGACTGACATTGTATTCGGTGGTGAGAAGAAGCTCAAGGCAGCCATTGACGATGCTGTGAGAATCTTCAAGCCCGGGGCAATATCAATCTGTGCAACATGCCCTGTAGGACTTATCGGTGATGACATAGAAGCAGTCGCTTTAGAAGCAGAGAGGGAACATGGTGTAAAGGTCATGTCCCTACGCTGCGAAGGTTACAGAGGTGTAAGTCAGTCAGCAGGACATCACATTGCAAGTAATGTACTCATGCAGCATATTGTCGGTACTGAAAAGCTGGAAAACCCAACACCATTTGACATCAACATCTTTGGTGAATACAACATTGGCGGGGACCTCTGGGAGATCAAGCCACTTTTTGAGAAGATCGGATATCGTATAGTTTCAAGTTTTACAGGAGACGGTTCATACCACAATCTTGCAAAAGCGCACCAGGCAAAGCTCAGTATCCTCCTCTGCCATAGGTCAGTTAACTACACTAACCGTATGATGGAAGAAAAGTACGGAGTCCCATGGTTAAAGGTCAACTATGTAGGAATTGAAGGTACAAAGAAGTCACTCAGAAAGATGGCTCAGTTCTTCGATGATGCAGAACTTACAAAGAAGACAGAGGAAGTAATTGAAGAAGAAATGACAAAGATCCAGCCTGAGCTTGAGAAGTACAGAAACAAGCTCAAGGGCAAGACAGCATTCATATACTCCGGTGGATCCAGGTCACACCACTACCAGAATCTCTTTGAAGATCTTGGCATGAAGGTTGTTGTAGCAGGATACCAGTTTGCTCACCGTGATGACTATGAAGGAAGACAAATTCTTGACGGCCTGAAGGAAAAGGCATCTAGCGGAATCCTTGAAGATCTCCACTACGAAATGGAGGAAGGGTTTGAACCTGCCATAAGTGAAGAGCGTATAAAGGAACTCAAGGAAAAGCTTGGCCTGATGACCTATGAAGGAATGATGCCGGAAATGAATGATGGTACAATCGCTGTGGATGACCTCAATCACTACGAAACTGAATTCCTCATCAAGGAACTTAAGCCAGACCTGTTCTGTTCAGGTATCAAGGACAAGTACATGGCACAGAAGATGGGAGTTCCATCCAGGCAGATCCACTCCTACGACTACAGCGGACGTTACACCGGTTTCTCAGGTGTACTTAACTTTGCAAGGGATGTCGATATGGCAGTGAACAACCCAAGTTGGAAGCTCTTAAAGACCCCATGGAAGGCAGAGTAAGGGAGGATAAAAAATGTTAGATTATACACCTAAGGAAGAAGTTAAGAGAGATGCACTGGTGATTAATCCTGCCAAGATATGCCAGCCTATTGGCGCAGTATATGCAGCAATGGGTATACACAACTGTATGCCCCACAGCCACGGGTCACAGGGATGTCTCTCATACCTGAGAATGTGTCTCACAAGACACTACAGAGAACAAACCGTAGGAACTACCAGTAGTTTCTATGAAGGAACCGCCGTTTTCGGTGGTGCAGCCAACCTCAAGAAGGCACTCGCCAACATTGATGCAGTATACACTCCAGAAGTTGTTGCAATTCACACAACATGCCTCTCAGAGACAATTGGTGATGATGTAAAACAGATCATTGAAGATGTACAGATGGAAGAGCTAATTGACCCTTCGATCAAGCTCTGTGCTGCATCAACCCCCAGTTATGTGGGTTCCCACGTAACAGGCTATGACAACATGGTAAAGTCATTCGTTACAACCTTTGCCACAAAGACAAAGCCAAATGGTAAGCTTAACCTGATCCCAGGTTTTGTAGACCCTGGAGACATACGCGAGATGAAGAGAATACTCTCCATCATGAACATCCCAACTATTGTATTCCCCGACCAGACCGATGTTTTCGATGCCGGACTTACCGGAGATGGAGGACTCTTTGCAAAGGGCGGTACACCAATAGGAGATGTTGAGGACAGCGCAAACTCCATGGGAACAATCGCATTGTGCTCAATGGCAGGAGGCGCAGCAGCAACTGTATTCAATAACAAGTTCAAGATGCCAGTACAAATTGGACCTGCACCGATCGGTGTACGCTACACTGATAGATTCATCATGAAGGCAGCAGAACTTGCAAACGTCCCCATTCCACCTGAACTGGAACAGGAAAGGGCAAGGGTTGTCGATATGATGACAGATGCTCACCCGCACTTCTACGGAAAGAAGGTAGCCATATTCGGTGACCCGGACATACTTGAAGGTCTGACAAGCTTGGTGCTTGAGATGGGAATGGAGCCAACTGTGATCCTTTCAGGTTCTGTAAGCATGAAGTTTGAGGAAACAGTTTCAGGAATGGTACACCCGCTGTACCCCAAGTCACAGATCCTGACCGGAGCAGACCTGTTCACACTCCACCAGCTCATAAAGAACGAGCCTGTAGACATGCTGATCGGTAACACCTATGGAAAGCATATAGCTCTTGCCGAGGATATCCCACTGATCAGGGTTGGATTCCCAATCATGGACAGGGCAAACCTCCACCACTTCCCTGTCATGGGATATACAGGTGCAGCTCGCATGGTCGAGTGGATTGGAAACACTTTCCTGGACATAAAGGACAAGACGGTTCCTGAAGAAGAACTTGAGGTCGTACAGTAAGTAGAATACAGGAGTGAGGGCATGCCAGAAATCACAAATGTTGTAAACACCCTGGAAGAAAGGAAGCCATACATCGCCTTGAAGCAAAAGGTCAAGGGCGAGACTTTTCTTGCCTGTGACAACACATCCATAGCAGGAGCCATGAGCCAGAGAGCTTGTGTATATTCAGGTGCCAGAGTAGCCCTGAATCCTGTTACGGATGCTGTACACCTTGTCCATGGCCCCATAGGTTGCGCAAGCTATACCTGGGACATAAGAGGAAGCAAGTCCAGCGGAAAGGAAACTTACCGTACCAGCTTCTCTACAGACATGAAGGAGATAGACGTAGTATTTGGCGGTGAAAAGAAACTTGCCAAGGCCATTGACGAGCTTGTGGAATTATACAAGCCGCCTGTGGTTTTCGTATATTCTACCTGCATTGTCGGAATAATAGGTGATGATCTGGAAGCAGTATGCAAGGATGCCAGTGAAAGGAATGGTATACCCGTAATACCTGTTAAGTCTGAAGGATTCAAGGGAACAAAGTCTGATGGATACAAGGCTGCATGTGAAGCATTGAAGGTACTAATTGGTACAAAGGAAGGAGATATCAAGTCTCCTTACCGTATCAACCTGATAGGGGAATTCAACGTTGCAGGGGATGTATGGCTGGTGAAGCCTCTCTTTGAGGAGATGGGCATACAGGTTGTTACGTCCCTGACAGGAGATTCCACAACAGAAAGTATATCCCAGTGCCATATAGCCCAGCTTAACCTGGTGCAGTGTACTGGCTCTATGACAACTTTAGCCAAGTGGATGAAGGAAGAGTATGGTATTCCCTTCAAGAAGATTAGTTACTTTGGAATAGAAGATCTAAGCATTGCCTTAAGAGAAACAGCTGCATTCTTCGATTCGGAAGAGATGAAGCAGAAGGCAGAGGAAATTATAGCCAGGGAAACAGCCAAGATCATGCCTGAGATACAGCGCATTCGCTCACGGCTTGAAGGAAAGAGAGCAGCCATCTATATGGGAGGAGCTGCAAAGGCCCTGACACTCATCAAGGGATTCAGGGAACTTGGAATGGAAGTGGTAATCATTGGCACACAGACTGGAAAGAGGGATGATTACCTACAAATAAGCTATGAAGTGAAGGATGGAACAGTCATTGTGGACGATGCTAACCCCCTTGAACTTGCAGAGCTGCTGGTAAAGCAGAACGCTGATCTGATGGTTGCAGGAGTTAAGGAAAGATTCCTTGCTTACAAGGTAGGTGTGGCATTCTGTGACTTCAACCACGACAGAGTAGTGGAGTTCGAAGGTTTTGAAGGATTCCTCAACTTTGCAAGAGAAATGGATTCATCCATCAACAGTCCTGTCTGGAAGGCTACTAAGAGCAATATTAGCGATAGTATAAACGCTAATAATATCAGCAGTAAGGCCTGCAAGTCTGAGAACATTCCTGTAACACGCATTGATAACATACATGAAGATGCAGCTATCACCAGAGGGATGGAAGCATGACCGAAAGAAATTATACAACAGTTAACCCCTGTGTGATGTGCCAGCCCATGGGGAGTGTAATGGCCTTTAAGGGTATTGAAAATTCCATGGTGCTTATGCACGGTTCTCAGGGATGCAGCACATATATGAGGCTGCATCTGGCCCATCATTTCCGGGAACCTGTAGACATAGCTTCCACATCTCTTAGCGAAAGAGGAGCAGTGTATGGAGGAAGCGAGAACCTGAAGAAGGGACTTAAGAACGTGATGTCAAGATATCATCCGAAGGTCATAGGTGTAACTACAACATGCCTTGCAGAAACCATAGGAGATGATGTGGGAAGGATACTACAGGAATTCAGGGAAGAGGAAAAGGATGCAGAAGATGTGCATATAATTTCCGTATCTACTCCCAGCTATGAAGAAAGCCACGCAACTGGATATCTCAGGGCAGTGGAAGCTATAGTAAGATATTTCACCGAATCCGGAGTTAGCAAGGACATATTCAACAACAAGCTCAATGTAGTGTTAGGAGAGAACATTGCGCCTGAAGATATAAGAGAAATTAAGAGAATACTTTCAAGCAATGTTGGTCCAAGATCTTTTATTTTCACACCTGATACATCGGAGACCTTCGATGCCCCAATGACAGGAAAGGCTGAAAAGATATTTCCTGGAGGCACACCACTAGCTGAGATCGCAGATATGAAGAACTGTGCTGCAAGCATTGGTCTGGGAATAACCAGTGATAACAAGGCAATAGATTATCTTGAAGGTAAGTACAATGTGCCTGCAAAGAGAGTTCCCATGCCCATAGGACTGGAATATTCCGACAGGTTTCTGGCTACTCTTTCTGAGATCACAGGTACCGAAGTTCCGGAAATGTATAAGAAGGAAAGGGGAAGGCTCATTGATGCCATGGTGGATGTACACAAGTACCTGTATGGTACACGTGTAGCTATATATGGGGATCCTGAAATGGTGCTTGGCCTGCTGTCACTGTCACTTGAAAATGGAATGTATCCAGTGCTTGTTTCACCTTCCTGCAAGACACCTGCATTTAAGGAACACGCTCAGGAAAGGATCGATAGGATGAATCTGGATTGCGATGTTAAGATGCTTGAAGGGCTGGACTTTGATGCATTCAACGATGCGGTGAAGGAAGCTAATCCTGAGATGCTCATAGGGAATTCTAATGGGAAATACATTTCCCAACAAATGAGAATTCCCCTAATGAGAGTCGGATTCCCTATTCATGACAGAGTGGGTGCCCAGCGGATACTCATGATGGGATATCGTGGAACAATGAGTATGATAGACAGAATTACCAATACCATACTCGAAGCAAAGGATATAGAACTTGAAGAGAAGTGGTTGCAGAAAAAGGAAAACAATATTCCTGGAAGCTGCTGCGATTGTACGCCTGCACATGCGCACTTACATTGAAAAAAGAGAAAGTGGCTAAACAAAGGTCCATCAAAGAGACACAGTATAGCCACTACTTTATAGCCATGTGATGACTGGCTCGTTCCTCGGAGGTGCCGCTGGAACGTTACCTGCATATCCGAAGATAATCGGAGCCACTACTTTGAAGTCTGCAGGTATCTTGAGCTTATTCAGCATTTCAGGGTTGTCTTGGACAAGACATGCAGTACCTATCCAACAGCTGCCAAGACCCATGGAATGGGCTGCCAGCATCATGTTCTGTGCGCACATGGAACAATCAAAGTCTGCTGTAGGAGCATTTTTGTTCCCAAGCACTATGATCAATACCGGAGCATTGTAAAAGATATCGAACTTTTCTGTTTTCAGCATATTCTTGAACTGTACAGCTGCATCGATGTTCACTCCCTCAAGCTGCTTCAGCAGCTTGGGCTTACAATGATTGGACATTTGTTTCATAATGGCCTTGTCCTTTATCACCACAAACCTCCATGGCTGCATTCCAAGACCTGTAGGTGCATGAATACCTGCATCAATGATACTTTCTAT
>DAKU01000109.1 GCA_002508425.1 Methanosarcinaceae archaeon UBA470 | reverse complement strand
TCAGCATTAAGCATGCTAAAAATATCCTTTGTTATGCTCTTCTTTGTGGGTCTTGTGGAGGAACTTATCTTCAGGTCATTGTTACAAACAAGGCTAGAGAATTTTTTTGGTATGGAAAAAGGTCTTTTGATCTCAGTTATCCTTTTCGGCATGATGCACTCTGGGTATGGGGAAGCATATGAACTCTTGCTTATATGTTTTGTAGGTCTATTAATTGGGTATATGTTCCAGAGAACCAGGAGTTTGCCTTTTATAGCTATTACTCACGGGTTTGTGAATGTGTTCCTGTTTGGATTGATACCGTTACTTGGTCCAAGGCTTGGTCTTTTTTGATGTATAAAGTAAGTATGATTAAAGAAAGCCAGAAATCCCATTCCTTTTAGGGAATGGGTAGTTCTCCTTCCATTAACTAAATCACTCTTCTTTTGATATATGGCCCTGTTTTAGAATTCTCTACTTTCTGGCTAACTTTACAATTTTTCATTTTGTTGGAATAAATGTAATAGCTTCGGAAGCTGCTTTTGATGGGTGTTGTATTCCGAGTTCAAGAATCAGAAAGCACTGGAAATCTACCAAAAACATCCACAACACGTCAAAGTTACTAGTTTTGTGAGAAAGATCAAGGAAGAAAGAGGGGTTATGGATTATATTATTTGATCCCCAAAGCAAATGAGCTTTTTCTGGCTCTATAAGCCTTTGCACATTTACTGAAAAGACTGCATTAGCGCATCATTTTGTAAGGGGTTATGTGTTGGTAATAAAATGCGTTTCATAATACTTATATACTTTAAAAAATTACTGTGCTAATATACGTTGTTTGTATATTTCTATAGGTTGTAGTGGGATACACTATTTGTTGAATATATTTTTCATAACGGTGAATATATAAAATGCCAGAGATATTAGAAGAAAAAGAAGACACTTCTGTTGATGATAGTATGGAAGATTCAAATATTCAATCCTCGGTTAATTTCTCATTGTTCAAACATCCCATGAAAGACTGGGAAATTGTGGCCATCCCAATACTTGCTATCACCGTGGCAGAGCTGTTGCTTTACATGGGCAAACAGGAAGCTGGCATATTGTTACATGTGATGATTCCACTGGGTCTTGCCATATCTACCATGTGGATGCGTGAATCTAATGTGACTTTCTGTCTGGAGGCGCTGGCACTACTTCCAGTACTTAGGCTTGTCAATATTTCCATGCCTGTGTTCCTGCCTACGAGGCTGTACTTGTACATTTTCATATATGCACCTTTGATAATCCCGGTCTTTTTTATTATGCGTCATCAGAGAATTGCTTTGAAAGAAATTGGTGTCACGCTGGACAATCTATATTTGTATATCCCTATTGCCCTGGTAGTAGGATATATGATTGGTCTTGGAGAATTCAGTATTATCCACCCAGGTAGTCTTATACCGGATACTTCAGCATTAAGCATGCTAAAAATATCCTTTGTTATGCTCTTCTTTGTGGGTCTTGTGGAGGAACTTATCTTCAGGTCATTATTACAAACAAGGCTAGAGGCGTCTTTTGGTATGGTAAAGGGTCTTTTGATCTCGGGTCTTCTTTTCGGCATGATGCACTCTGGATATGGGGAAGCATATGAACTCTTGATGACAGGTTTTGCAGGTCTATTAATTGGGTACATGTTTCAGAGGACCAGGAGTTTGCCTTTGATAGCCATTACTCACGGGTTTGTGAACATATTTTTGTTTGGTCTGATACCATTACTAGGTACGGGGCTTGGAATTTTCTGATGTGTAATCCCTCTTTACATAAACGTACTTTGATTATTGGCGATCCTGATATATGAATATACAAATATAGCGTATGATGAATTCCTCGAAACACAGCTGATACAGGATGGAGCTGTCAGGCAGCTTGAAATTATCGGCGAAGCGACAAAGAACTGGTACCAAATCACCCTCTAGAAATATATGCAAATGCATAATTCTATGCAACTGGTGATGTAATGAAAAGATTTACTATCTCTCTCCCTGATGACCTTAAATTGGAAATTGATGCTTTCCCTGATATTAACTGGGCACAGGTCGCAAAGGAAAGTATTGAAAAAAAAGTACGCATGCTGGAACAGTTTGAGCGCTTTGAAAGGAGCCGTGAAAATTAATGTTTACTCTGACAATTCCCATTGATGATGAACTCTATGATAAGGTTCAGAATTTTTCATGGGTCAGGTGGTCTAAAGTCGTACAGGATGGAATAAGAAAACGGAGAATACTTGAGACTTACATCAGAGAAAAAAGCATTTCAGAAGATGATGCAGCTTTTTGTGAAACTATCGACTGGCATCCTGTTGACGAGCTGCCTATAAGACAAGAGGTCATCGATAAGTTAAAGAAGAGCGATAAGAGATCAGCCGTAGCAGTCACAGATGTGTCTGACATATTCCGGTGATCTGTGTGAGTTATGCGCTTTACATTGATCCATCCTATAACCGCAAGTCCTAAATACGTACTGTACAGTAACTTACTGTATGGTACTGTTCTTTGATCGCGTAAGAGAGCTTGAACAACTTGAAGAAATGTACAGTGCTCCTTCTTCGTCCCTGGTTGTGTTCTATGGAAGAAGACGCGTGGGCAAAACTGAGCTAAGTAAGGAGTTTTTCAGGAATAAGAAAAGTCTGTATCTTTTTGTTGAGATCAAAAATGAAGAGTTGCTATTGCGCGATCTTGAAGTGGAACTTGAAACTATAACAGGTATCAGACCTCGTCTGGATAGCTTTGATGATTTTTTTACTCTTCTTTTTAACATTAAGGATAAGTTAGTGGTAGTGCTCGATGAGTTCCAGAATTTTGCCAGAGTCAATGCCCAGTTCTTTTCAAAATTCCAGAAGCATTGGGATGCCCATCATCGTGAGAGCAAGCACATGATCATAGTGATAGGCTCTTTTGTAGGTATGATGAAGAAAATATTTGAGGAGAGCAAAGAACCGTTGTTCGGAAGAGCCACGTATCTATTCAATATAAAGCCGTTCACTTTTGCAGATAGCTATGCATTCCTGAATGGTATCAAGAATTTCCAGTTAGAAGAGGCAATGAAAACTTATTTTATGCTTGGCGGGGTACCAAAATACCTGTTACTTGCAGGGCAGTTCAGTGAACCACATGCAATGCAGGTATTTAAAAAGCTCTTTGTGGATACTCAAATGCTTATGGAAGAAGCAAAAAATATACTTGTCCTAGAATTCGGGTCGGAGCACAAAGGGTATTTTTCGATTCTCGAAGCCATTGCTTCAGGTAAAGTGATCCCTGCGCATATTGCAGATTATACGGGAATGCCTCCGGGAACTGTTGCAAAGTACCTGAATGAACTTGTACACAAGTATGAGATAATTAAAAAAGAAGAGCCTGTGATACAGGGTGGGTCCAGGAATTCCCGGTATTTCCTGCATGATAATTTCTTTAGATTCTGGTTCAAGTTCATCTACAAATACTATGGGACCTTTGAGATAGACCCGGATTTGGCAGAAAATATAGTTAAGAAAGATATAAACACTTATTTCAGCTATGCTTTTGAAGATACGGCAAAAGAACTGCTTATATCGTTCAACAAACAGGAAAAACTGCCTTTCAAGTTCACAGACATTGGTAAATGGTGGAAAAAAGATACTGAGATCGATTTTATTGCTTTTGATAAGAGCAGTCGTAATGCCTTGTTCTGCGAGGTGAAGTGGAAACTCCTCTCTGAAAAAGAGGCTGTGGCTATAGTCGCAGACCTTAAAGAGAAATCAAAAAGAGTCAATGGAACGTGGAATGGAAATTATTGTCTAATAGCCAAAAAGATCGAGGGGAAAGAGAACTTGGACTGTTTTGCATTTGACCTGGAGGATGTGGAAAAGATGATAGGGGTATGATTGGCATCCAGTTGACGAGCTGCCTATAAGACAAGAGGTCATCGATAAGCTAAAGAAGAGTGATAAGAGATCAGCCGTAGCAGTCACAGATGTGTCTGACATATTCCGGTGATCTGTGTGAGTTATGCGCTTTGCATCTTTCTGGAGCATCATGTGCATAAAGTATGATGATATATAGTAAAAAGGCGAATAGAAAGTGGGATACCAATGATAACCAAATTCACTGCATATATAGAGAAAGATGTGGAAATTGGATGTTATGTTGCTATCGTCCCCGGGATTCCCGGAGCTCATACACAGGCTGATACATTGGATGAATTGCAGATCAGGCTAAAAGAAGTGCTACAACTGTGCCTGGAAGAAATGACTCCTGAAGACAAAGAAACAATTCCTGAATTTGTCGGCCTGCAGCAGGTAGAGGTCTCTTTATGAGCAGGCTGCCATTGGTCGATGCCAGAACAATGGAATAATTATTGTATCATCTTGGATTCGAAAAGGTCAGGCAAAAAGGAAGCCATGCGTTTTACAGACATGCTGATGGCAGGAGAACTACAATTCCTTTTCATTCAAGCAAAAACCTTGCACTTTCCCTTATCAGAGTCATTCTGAACGAGATTAACATTACTATTGAAGATAGGGTCCTCTGAGATTCACTCTCTATTGCAGTACTAATCCTCCTTTTTTAGAACATCATAGGTATATGCTACGTTCCCTAACAAAAGTACAGCATATTTGATTTTTAAATCAAAATTAAAGCATAATAAAACCGTAAAATTTATTGTGGAGGAAGTATTATCCTTCTCTGGCGATTAATTATGCAACCTCCGCTTATACCACTAAACGAAGATCACAAATGGAAATTGCTGTCTGGAATACTAAATGTTTTCGATTCTAGAGCTTCCAGGCAAATTCTTTCAAGGAGGGGCATTCTGCCCCTCCTTAAATCAGTCCCTGCTTTAAAAATAGTTCTCATGAGCATGTTCTTCTCAAGCGACATATCATATGTTGTCAAAGAAACTGAAGAAAGAGAAGGTCTAAGAAGATTCCTGAAAATAAGCTCAGTGCCAGCAGAAAACGAAATTTACACTACTTTGAGTCAATATAACCCTGAAGGTTTCATTTCTTTTGTTCTTGAAATCTTGAATGCTCTGTGTCCAAAGAGAAAAAGTGGTTCGAGAGGCATTATAATTGATAGTACCGATATAAACCTCAACCTGAACTGGTATGCAAAAAAGATAAGCAAGAAGAGTCTAGAGGAAAAAGAATACAAGTGGGGACATTCAACGCACAGGGGATTCTTCATCGGTATGAAACTGACTCTTGCTCTTGAATATGCAACATTGAAACCATTAGCATTTCTTCTCAATGAAGCAAATGTACCGGAAGCTAAGATATATCCAATGATCCTTGAAGAACTGAAAAAAAGAAGAATAACAAAAGCAGGAGACATATTGTTTGCTGATAGGGGATATTACTCATATGAAAATTATGCAAGATCAATAAGAGAGTTCAAAATTATTCCGTTGATATTCCCTCGTAAGAACTGTAATTTCAGTAAGCTCTTCAATATGATTACTTACCCTCTGAAGATATTTGATTCAAAAAGAGATACAGAGACCGAAATAGCAATCTACAAGAAAATAATTGCCAAATTCAAGGAACTGATCAGTGACTGGAAAAACTTCAGAAAGGTAAGATCGATCATTGAGGATGTATTCAAATTGGCGAAGAAAGCTTACTCCATGGAGAATTTACACCGATATACAAAGAGATCTGTTCAAAAATACTGTTCTCTGGCTGTACTTTTAGTGGGGATGACCATAAACCTTGGCATTAATGAAAAGAAGGCTTTACAAGCCTTCGCTGAGTGAGGATACTACAAGGACCCTATATTGAAGAGTACAATGAACTAATCCAGAACATTTGAGTTTTGAAATAAATAGTTCACAATTTTAAGAAAACCATGTATCCTTATACAGGAGTCAATAACTATCATTTGAACTCCTGGAGTTCCTTGTATGCTTTCCCATACTTTCTTTCAACGGCTTCAGAGTTGGTGTCAATTGAGGAGTCAACTTCTTTGTTTGTTTTTCCATGATCTAGCGATGTGAGGATCTCTAATGCATCCTCT
The DNA here is from genome assembly GCA_002508425.1 of Methanosarcinaceae archaeon UBA470. Lineage (GTDB taxonomy): Archaea > Halobacteriota > Methanosarcinia > Methanosarcinales > Methanosarcinaceae > Methanomethylovorans. The sequence goes on along the minus strand of DAKU01000109.1, from coordinate 6,983 downwards.
GCTGGAAGTGGTGCTTTCCATGCATGGAACATGATCTCTCTAGTCTGGATTTTTTCATGGAATAATTCAGATCTCAGTTTACTTAGGTCAAGATCTTCAAGATACTGTATTATAGCTTTTCTGACAAGCTCTTCTCTGGAATTTGCCAACCCTGCTTTTACTCGTAGATCTATCTTATGGGCAAGATATTCACCTATATTGACATCTGCAGCTGTATCTGACATCTTAGTTCATTCATTACATTTACATAAACATAAATTCTACGTACTGCACCTTGTGACTATTATCAACGCAAGGGCGCTAAGGTGCAAAGAGGAGAATAACAACCTTTGCGACAGTAGCAAAGATGAAACGTGCCACCTGCGGCGGTGCGTTGTTTTGATATTGGTCGTAATACCCATGGGAGAGTTTTGATGAAGCTGGAGTATACCTTTGATATGTGTTGGTTATGCGTTTTGCATCATGCTATCTCATTCCCTCTACCCGCCGCTGCAGATGTATTCCGACTGCCTGTTGAAATACTGATGAAAGGCAAACGACAAAGCTTCAGCTCAGCAGCCACATCCAGACAGGCCTCACAACTATTTTTTTATCACCCACCTCTATTTCATCCTCGGTATCATCGGTGAGTATAAGACCTTCTTTCAGGCTAAAGGCTTCCATGGCTGCCACAAGGCCATCGACTTCTCTCTTTCTTGTACTTTCGCTGCTCATATCCCAGCAGACCTGTATTGCACGGGTCACCCTGTTCTTTTCACTGATAATGAAATCGACCTCTTTTTGGGCATCATTTTTCCAGTAGTAGATACCCAGATATTCTCTTCTCAGATGCATGAAAACCACATTTTCAACAAGCTTACCACTATCCTCTGAGAAAGCGAAGGAAACCGTATTTCTCAGGCCGGTGTCCAGAGCATATACTTTCCTGGGATTGAGCACCTGCTCTTTCAGAGAATAAGAGAACTTTTTTATAAAAAATAACATGTAGGTGCTTTCAAGGTATGAAGAGTAACGTTCCACCGTGTCAAGGCTTGTGCCAAGGATATTCTTGATCCGGTTGTACGAATTTGGAGAGGATATGTTCGTCATATAGTATTTTGCGAGCTCTTCAAGTTTCTGTATGTCCTTTATTTTGTACCTGACAGTGACGTCCTTTATCAGGATGTCTCTGTAATACGTGTACAGAAGTTCTTTTTTGTTCCTTTCCTCTTCCTCGAGTACGATCTTCGGAAAGCCTCCGGTGCCGATATATTCCCTTAGCTGCTTTTTTATTGTGTGGCGCTCTGCCATCATGTCAAGGGACGTCTTTATATTCAGTCCTCTGAACTTCAGGTATTCTTTAAAATCAAGGGGAAAAACTTCCGTATCCATATGGCGACCCGCAAGCACCGTTGCATACTCCGAACTTAACAGCTTTGAACTCGAACCTGTCACCAATACATTTATCCGGCGGTTCTCCTGCAGATATCGTGCGAATTTCTCCCAGCCGTCTATCACCTGCACTTCATCAAGGACCACGTACTGTTCCCTGGAAGTTGTTTCTATTTCAGTCCGATATATCTCATATATCCGGTTCAGCAGTTCAAGGTTCAGACCCCTGAAGCGGGGATCTTCAAAATTCACTATGAGGATATTCTCCTTCGGAATCCCCGCATCTATTTTATCCTTCAGGTACTGGAGAATGATCGTTGATTTGCCTGTCCTTCTTGCACCGGTAATCACCATTATCTCTTTGGTCCCTGATTTTCTTTCGATCTCTTCCAGCAGTTCTTCCCTTCGCGTGCCGGTGAACTGTTCTTTTGTCCAGAAGTTCCAGTCTATAAGCAGTTCCATTATCTCTTTTTTATCCATAAGGTCAATGAGATGACCCTTTTATATATACTTTACTTTTGTATCGGTAAGTTTCTGCTAATACTTTACTTTTCAATAGGTAAGTATCTCAAATCGATGTAAAGGGGCTTGAGCTACCCCTTCAAAGCGGAGTTGCTAGTTCTCTGAAGTGCAAAGGTGAAAAACTGCTCTAAAGCACCAAAGGGAACACAAAGACCTCCTTTTAAGGTTTGGGAAAGAACAAAGAAGGGAAAAATTCAGTAAATCTTTAGAAGTTTGTTAACTGCAGGACTAAAGGGCAGACGAATTGAAGGGTCAGTGGTTTGTCGGCACTGTCTTTATGTTCGAGAGATGCAGGTCCTATAGGTCTAACTCAGCCAATAAACTCCCTATCACATGCTTTGATTCAGGGATACCTTCTTTTACACTGAGCCAGACCACTTCAAGGTCAACACCAAAATATGCATGTATTAATTTGTCCCGTATGCCTGCCAAGTCTTTCCACGGAACAGAGGGATACTTTTGCCTTATATCCTCAGGAACATTCTTTGCGGCCTCGCCGATTATCTCCAGAGCTCGGATAACTGCGTACTGTGTCTTGATATCTCCGGTGAACTACCGCCCTATGAATAGGGTGGCTTCCTACTTCATACCCCTGACCATTGCCAGTAAGTCCATAGGCTCTTTCCGTAGTTCCTACGGTGTTATATTCCAATTAGGTTTTGCTTATGAAGAGCAAACTTTTTGATATTAATAGCGGCATTAATATCCCTGTCATGATTGGTTTTACAATCAGGACATTGCCATTCTCTATCTGTAAGTGTTAAGTTCTTATTGTAATATCCACACACGTTACAGATTTTAGTTGACGGTTCAAACCGTCCTATACGTAAAATTGTTTTTCCAAACCATTCTGCCTTATATTCAAGTTTAGCTACAAAAGAACTCCAAGAAGCATCTGCTATGTGTAGTGCAAGGCAATGATTTTTCAACATACCGCTAACGTTCAAAGTTTCCAATGCTAACGCTTGATTCTCGCCTATCAGCTTAGAGGATAATTTATGTTGGAAATCATTTCTCTGGTTGCTTATTTTTTCATGAAGTTTGGATACTGCATTTCTGGCCTTTGCCCTGTTCTTTGAACCTTTTTGCTTTCGACTCATTCTTCTTTGTAAGACATTAAGACGTTGCATAGAGGTTTTAAGGTATTTCGGATTATCTATTTTTTCACCATTGGAAAGTATAGCAAAGTCCTTGATTCCAATATCAATACCAACAGTTACCTTTTCATTGAACAGACTTTTAACAGGTGTTTCCTGTTCATCATCTACAAGAATACTAATGTAGTATTTTCCAATAAGTGTTCTGGATAATGTAGCGGTTTTTTCAATACCTTTAAATTTACGATGTAGTTTTGATTTTATCCATCCAATCTTAGGGAGCTTTACTTTATTGTTATCAAAATCCACTTCGTAGAATTGAGGTACTGAAAAAGATTGTACTGGATTTTTCTTAGATTTGAAATTAGGAAATCCCTTTTTTTCTCTAAAAAACTTGGTAAACGCAGTTTCAAGATTAAGAGTAGCACCTTGTAATGATTGTGAATTTACATTCTTTAACCATGTATGTTCCTCCTTCAATTCAGTTATCATTTTATTCAAAGTGAATCTTGATACGGATTTACCATTTTGCTCGTATGACTTGATTTTGTTTTCTAAAGCCCAATTATAGACAAACCTACATGCACCGAAATGTTGGAAGAACGATTCTTCCTGCTCCTTTGTAGGATATATTCTATACTTGTAGGCTTTTAACATACAAACAGTATATTGTTTTAACACTATTTATAGTTCGTGTTAATTTATGCGAAGAACTTCTTTTGTAGAATAGACGTAATTCATCCACCGTTTGAAAACGGTGGTCTTCTTACTCCAACGTGATAAAGTCCTCAAATGTACAGTCACTGACGAAGTCCTCTGCTGCTTCCATGGCATCATAGATGTCCTGTACATAGTCATTTATATCTCGAATCCGGATCCCTCAAACAGCTTCGACTTCTTTTAATATGTATTTCCCAATATTGGGTTTCAATGCATTTTTCATGACAAGGTCCACTTTGACTCCCAGGGAATCGGAAAGATAGTTTTCTAGATGGACGAACCTGAAGATGGTGGGTGTCCTGCTGAATTCCACAAGTACGTCAAGGTCGCTTTCAGGAGTATTCTCCCCACGTACATAGGACCCGAACAGTCCGATGTAGCTGATATTATACTCTTTTTTCAACTCCGGCAGCATTTCGTAGAGCTTGCATCTGTAAGTTTCAACATCTGCATTATGTGGCATTTTCTTTTGAATTATATGTTATTTTTCATATGTATAGGTTGTCTAGATTTATTCATCTGAAAACTATTCATTCATCAAAGATCTCTTCAGGATGAAAGAATGCTTTCCACCAGAAAATGGACCTTTAAAGCCTAATTCCCTTAGCCTTGTACAAGGTTTCGCCAGGTAACTGGCACTAACTTAGGCAACTGCAATTTCCCCGGAGTCTTTTATTACGTGATTACTTATCGGTGGAAGCATAAGACCTCTCCTTAACCGAAAAACTATCCATTCATCAATAACCTCTTCAAGATTTCTCCTGCATTCTTCAAGGGTATTGCCTGTAGCCCAAACACCTTCTAGCTCCAGCACTTCACCATAAGTGGTTTCCTCATCTTCTATAATTTCGTATCTGGCCTTTTCAAGGGCTGCCTGGATATATTCGATGAGCATTTTTTAGCACCTCGTGAAGTTTATTATGACCTATAGTTAATAACATATACATGTGTCTTCACCAGTATGGACAAGGTCCCTATTGGAAAAAGCAGTATGAGATGTTTCTTAATTCCATATGAATTCCCCAAACTTAATCAGAGTTTTCATCAATGAAGCAGGAAGCCAATCGGTCTTTAGCCGATTAGTAGTTCACTTAGAAACAGGGGGTAAACTTTAAGATACATAAAATGTATATTACATGGAATGTAACTTACATGCTATGTAGCTTATTTGTTAAAAGAGTTGTATCATTATGAAATTCTACGACAGAAAAAAAGAGTTTGATGCCTTGCAAAGAGTTTGCAACTTAAAGGGATTTAGAGTTGTCGTAATAACCGGCAGAAGAAGGATAGGAAAGACACGCCTTGTACTTGAGTTCCTTGGACAGAAGAATTTTGAATATATATTTGTGCCCATGCACAAGACAAAAGAGATATTCCTGCAGGATATCGCCAGTGAGAGAAAGATCCCGGAGTTCCAGAAGGTTGCAGACCTATTCCGATATCTCTTTGAGACACGGGATCATATCTTCGTGGACGAGTTCCAGAACTTTTATGATATGGATAAAAGTATCTACTCGGATATCCAGCAGCTTATCGATGAATTCAGGCACAGGGAGAAGAAATGCTGTGTTTTCATAAGTGGATCCAGCTATTCATTAATGAACAGGATATTTGTAGACCATGCACATCCTCTTTACGGAAGGGCAGATGCAATGATGGAGCTCGGACCTCTTGATTTGGTAACTGTTGCTGAGATAATGACAGATATTGGTATGAAAGATCACAGAGAGCTTATCAAATACTATTCTGTTTTTGGTGGCGTACCGAAATATTATGACCTCATAGAAGCTTCAGGTATCAGGCCGTTCGAAGAAACTGCGCAGTCATTCTTCTTTGATGTGCATATGCCTTTGCTTAAGGATGAAGGCCGCAATGTACTTGTGACAGAGTTCTCAGGGGAATACAGAACGTATTTTTCAATACTTGAAGCCATTGCATCCGGAAAAAACACAGTAGCTGAAATAAACTCTGTCCTTGAAGGCAGAACGGGTAAGGCTGCAAGATATTTAGATATCTTGCGCAAGGAGTACAATGTCGTTGTTAGGGAAACGCCTATACTGGAAGACCCGGGGAAATCCAGAAGAGGAATATACGCTATAAGAGACCCTTTTCTGCATTTCTGGTTCAGCTATATCAAAAGATATGATGCTTACTTTGAACAGGGCAGGACGGATGAACTTTTAAACGTGTTCCTGAGAAGCTTTGATACTTATGTGGGCTTTTCCTTTGAAAGGATAATCAAAGAATTCCTTACGGAAAACAGGCGCATTCTTCCCTTTGAGCCTTATAGGATGGGACGACAGTGGGGAACTATAATAGGTGCACCGAAAGGCAAGAACACCTATGAGATAGACATACTTGTACTTAATGAGGATATGAGCAAGATGCTGCTGATGGAGTGCAAATGGCGTGACCTTGGAATAAAGGACGCAAAAAAAGTATTTCAGGTACTGAAAGAGAAAGCCGGATATCTTGGCCTGAAGGAAGGAACAGAAATCCATTTTGGTTTATGTGCAAGACAGATAAATGGGAAAAACGACCTTCTGAAAGAAGGAGTGTTCGTGTTGGACCTGGAAGATATGGGGGAAGTATTGAGTAGACACGAACATCGATCAGAACTTACTCTAGAGTAACTTACTGTAAGGTATATTTTTAATAGGGTAAGAGTACTCTCACGACTTGAAGAAAGGTATAGAGCTTTGTTTTCATCTATGCATACAAAAAGACCTTTAAAGTCTAACTGTATTCAGCAATTTCACTTGTGAGGAACGAGGCTAAAGTGGATAGTGACATCGATATTCCTGTTAAGTTCAAAAGCCGAAAAAGCCTTTTTGACCTTGCCAGACTAGAAATGGAACTTGAAAGGGAATCGAAGAGAAAAATAGAAGTCATCACTTATGATTCTATAAATCCTCTTATCAAAGAACAGATCCTAAAAGAAGAAATTAAGATACTATGAAAGGAACTGATGTCTTCCTCAATCATATTATCGACTCTATTGAGAAGATAGAAGACTTCACAAGCGGTAAGACATTTTGTACTTGAGAACCGCTAACTAACTGGATTTCTCATCCTCCAGAATTCTCTTTGTTTCTACTTCTAAATCCGGGAGATAGTTCTCGATTATATCCCATACTATATCCATGTCGATGCCAAAATATTCGTGTATAAGAATGTTTCTCAATCCCACTATCCTTTTCCAGGGGATATGGGAGCATTTACTTCTGGTTTCAGGAGGGATTTTGCCTGCGGCTTCACCAATTATCTCAAGGT
>DAKU01000174.1 GCA_002508425.1 Methanosarcinaceae archaeon UBA470 | reverse complement strand
TTGGATAAATCAAAATCAATAGGTCAACGCTTGAACCCAACTTTTTGGAATCATGTAAATAATATCCGTCGCTTAGGCGTGAAACATTGCTGATACTAAGAATTGCGTAGTCTTTACCAATTTCAGAAATAGCCACATCTCCGAAGTCACTGAACATATTCTTTATTTCGCCATCAAGATTGTGACTTCCCATCAGTAGTGTGTAAGCCTGCGCAAATGTATCCAACTTAAAGGAAATAGTGGCAGTGGCATTTGTTTCACTAAATCGCATTGTCATCTGCTTGTAATGTATATATTGAGGATTTTCGGTTTCAGCAGTTACAGGTGCTGAAATAAAACTCATTACAAGCAGGAAAGCAATAAGTATATGAATAATGGATCGCATTTTCTAAACGCTTCCTGCATATCAGCCTTAATATTCATATAGTTTTGCAATATAAAGTAATACATTTGTTTTATATGTGCATCTATATATGCAGAAGCGGATTAAAAACAAGGACTAGTCAGGTTGACAGCAGAAATTATAACTGTGAGCAAACCATGGATACAGAGATGACTACTATTGATCATAACGAACTTTATGATCTCGATTTCAATACCACGGACTCTATAGAAGTCCCGAAGTTGTTGATCGACCAGATCATCGGGCAGGAACATGCTGTGGAAGTGGTCAAGAAGGCGGCAAGCCAGCGTCGGCATGTGATGATGATTGGTACTCCCGGTACCGGAAAATCATTACTAGCCAAGGCTATGGCAGAACTTCTACCCAAGGAAGAACTACAGGATATCCTTGCTTACCCTAATCCCGAGGATCTGAATAACCCCAAGATTAGAACAGTATCAGCAAGTAAGGGCAGGGAAATTGTTATGGCCCATAAAATGGAGGCACAGAAAAAAGCCCAGTCCCGCAATATGTTGATGATGATACTAGTCTTTGGTATAATCATATATTCCTTCTACGTTGACCAACTGTTATGGGGAATCATAGCGGCTATTATGATACTCCTGCTTACACGCCAGTTGCTGCCAAAAGAAGAAATGATGATACCAAAACTCATTGTAAATAACTATAACAAAGAGCACGCTCCATACATCGATGCAACAGGTACGCATGCTGGTGCACTTCTTGGTGATGTACGCCACGACCCATTCCAGTCAGGAGGGCTTGAAACACCTGCACATGATAGGGTAGAGAGCGGAGATATACACAAATCACACAAGGGTGTTCTGTTTATAGACGAGATCAATACCCTCAGCCTTGAATCTCAGCAAAGCATGCTGACAGCGCTACAGGAGAAAGAATACGCTATCACCGGGCAATCAGAACGCAGTTCCGGTGCCCTTGTAAAGACAGAGCCGGTGCCATGTGATTTCATTATGGTGGCTGCAGGTAACCTCGATGCAGTGGAGAAAATGCATCCTGCCCTCAGATCAAGGATCAAGGGGTATGGCTATGAGATATTCATGCGTGACTCCATGGAGGATAATCTCGAGAACCGCAGGAATCTTGTGCGTTTCGTAGCCCAGGAGGTAATGCGTGATGGACATATACCTCCTTTTGACAGGTCGGCTGTTAATGAGGTGATCAGGGAAGCCAGGCGTAGGGCGGGAAGGAAAGGGCACTTAACTCTGAAGTTAAGGGATCTAGGCGGCCTTGTGAGGGTAGCCGGAGATATTGCTCATGCTGAGGACTCTCCAGTGACCACCGATAAGCATGTGCTTGCAGCAAAGAAGATAGCCCGTTCCATTGAACAGCAATTGGCCGATAGTTATCTCGAAAGACGTAAAGACTACCAGTTGTTCCAGAAAGGTGGTTTAGCCGTGGGCAGGGTCAATGGTCTTGCTGTAATGGGTGGAGATTCGGGAATCGTCTTGCCCATCATGGCCGAGGTGACACCAGCTCAATCAAGTTCCGAAGGACGTGTGATAGCCACCGGTATGCTCAAGGACATAGCAAAGGAAGCTGTCCAGAACGTATCTGCTGTGATAAAGAACATCACCGGGAAGGATACCGCAAACCATGATATCCACATACAGTTCATAGGGACCTATGAAGGTGTGGAAGGGGACAGTGCATCCATATCGATAGCTACTGCTGTGATCTCCGCCCTGGAGAACATACCCGTGGACCAGTCTGTGGCAATGACGGGTTCTCTCTCTGTCAGGGGGGATGTATTGCCCATCGGTGGCGCCACCTATAAAATAGAGGCTGCAGCCTTAGCAGGCATAAAGAAAGTAATCATCCCCAAATCCAATGAGGATGATGTGCTTATAGAAGAAGCCTATAAAGGTAAGATCGAGATAGTGCCAGTAACGAACATTATAGAAGTTATGGAGCACAGCCTTGTGGGAGTCGATAAAAAGAGAATAATGGAGAAGCTTACGAAACTGACAAGCCTTAAGCTCAATCTCGATATTCCTGAAGTGGTTCCCACATGAGGATATTGGTTTTAATATGACCCACATGAAAAATGTTGACTTTTACGACGTAAGAGTGGTGGATGCCACTACCACGTCTATAATTATTGACAATGGAAATATTGAAGAGATTTCTGTGAACTATACTCGGGGAGGGGGTATACGTGCTCTGTGCGGAGGTTCGTGGGGCTTTACTTCAGCCGATGGCTACTTCGATGAGAAGAAAGCACTAAATGCCGCCTCTGAACTTGCTATTAGCATGAATTCCCGAAATCCCAAGGAAAAAGTGGAGCTCAAACAAGTAGGAAAACCAACACTGAAAAGTCTTCCCCGTATAAAGATAGATCCTCGGGACATAGCCATTGAAGAAAAAGTTGAACTGCTTAAGGAAATGAGCAAACGGGCCAAGCTTGAGGGGATTAGCAGCACAAGTGCTGTCTACTCTGAATCAGAAGTAAAAGTATGTTATACAAACATTGATGGTCTGGACTGTGAGTATGAGCTTATAAGATCTGGATTTGCCGTTAGTGCAGTGGCCTCAGAGAACGGGGTTTACCAAGCAGGAAGAGAAAGTAAGTTTGGTGTCAAAGGATACGAAATATTCGATGAGAACAATGCTCTTGAACTTGCAGCAAATGCAGCTAATGAGGCACTTAAACTCATACATGCCAAGCCAGCTAAAGGCGGTAATATACCGGTGATACTCGACCAGGAATTGGCAGGTGTGTTTGTGCATGAAGCTGTGGGGCATGCTTCAGAAGCCGATCTGGTGCTTGAAGGAAGTTCAATTCTTGAGAACATGGTTGGGAAACAGGTAGCTTCACCCCTTATCAACATAGTGGATGATCCTACACTTCATGAATATGGTTATTTCCCATTTGACGATGAAGGAGCACAATCCCAAAAGACCACAATAATAAAGGATGGTGTACTGCGTTCTTTCCTGCATTCCAGGGAAACTTCTGCAAAACTTGGAGGCGAACCTGGACATAGCAGATGCCAAGGTTATTCCATGCCCATCGTGCGTATGAGTAATACGTATCTTGATAACGGCAATTCGACTTTTGAAGAAATGCTCGAGGAAATAGGCGATGGCATGTATCTTATTGGCTCCAGGGGCGGGCAGGTCAACACAGGTGAAGGTATATTCCAGTTCAATGCTGAAAAGGCATATCTCATAGAGAAGGGAGAGATAACTACGCTCATGAGGGACGTATCTCTTTCAGGAAAAACACTTGAGATTCTCAACAATGTTACACATGTGGGCAATGACCTGAAAATGAATTCTGGCAGATGTGGAAAAGGCGGACAATTGGTGCCTGTAAGTGATGGTTCACCTCATCTTTGCATCTCAAAGGCTGTTGTCGGAGGTGCCTGAATGTATGATATTGCAAGGAAAGCCCTTAGTGCTGCTTTGAGAGCCGGTGCTGATGAAGCTGAAGTTTACTTAGTTAAAAGCGAGGTAACCAGTATAGAAATCCGCAAGGGTGTTATTGAAGGCTCTAAGGAAAACATAAACCAAGGGATGGGAATTCGTGCAGTCGTTAATGGTGCTGTTGGGTTCGCAAGTACCAATATAGACACTCGAATGGAAGATGCTGCCAGGACTGCAGTTTCTTCGGCTAGAATAAGAGGCAGTGATCCAGCCTGGAAATCTTTCCCAACAGATGGAAAGTACCCTGAGATAAAGGGTACATTTGATCCCCGAATCAAAGATATGGAACTTGATGAATGTATTGAGCTTTCCACAAATATGTTGGAGGGGGCATCATCCATACCTGATGTCCTTGTAACCGCAGGATCATTTTCCCGTGTTGCAAGCCGTCGTTTGATCTTAAATAGCAACGGTATAGAGGTAGAGGATCGGGGAACCGCAATAAGTGGGTTCGTAGATGTTATAACTGGTCAGGATGAGCCAACTACAGCTTATGAGTACGATATGTCCAGGAATATGGACATTGATTTCTTCAATTTGGGAAAGGCTGCCTCAAAGCTTGCATTCATGTCCAGACAGGGTATTTCTATCGAACCACACCGTACAGAAGTGATCATGCATCCTTTTGCAGTTTCTGATCTTCTTACAGGAATTTTCTCCTCTGCCATTGATGCAGATAATGTCCAAAAAGGCAGGTCCAGTCTTATTGGTCGCAAAGGAGAAATGATCGCCAGTGAGAAGCTTTCCATAATCGATGATGGGCTACTTGAAGCTGGTCTTGAGACTGCAATGGCAGACGATGAAGGTGTTCCTTCACAAACAACTCCTGTAGTAGAGAAAGGTATTTTTAAGTCTTACCTTTATGATAATTATACCGCAGGTAAAGAAGGTATACGCAGTACAGGGAATGCTTCCAGGCACTCTTATTCCGCACC
>DAKU01000168.1 GCA_002508425.1 Methanosarcinaceae archaeon UBA470 | reverse complement strand
ATGAGATCGACAAGCAGTTCCTTATTGATATCAACAAGGAATTCCCTGCAGAGCAGGCAGAACAATTAAAGGCAGCCATCGGAAAGACAACCTGGCAGGCAGCTCACATTCCAACCGTGGTCAGCAGGGNNGCCGGTGAGGCAGCAGTCGCTGACCTTTCATATGCAGCAAAGCACGCTGGTGTAATATCCATGGGTGAAATGCTCCCAGCAAGGCGTGCACGTGGTCCAAACGAGCCAGGAGGAATCTCCTTCGGTCACCTCGCAGATATCGTGCAGACCAGCCGTGTAGACTCAGAAGACCCAGCACACGTTGCCCTTGAGGTAGTAGGTGCAGGCTGTATGCTCTACGACCAGATATGGCTCGGATCATACATGTCCGGTGGTGTCGGTTTCACACAGTACGCAACGGCTGCATACACCAACAACATCCTGGATGACAACCTGTACTACGATGTAGATTACATCAACGACAAGTACAACGGCGCAGCAAAGAAGGGTACAGACAACAAGGTAAAGGCAACTCTGGAAGTTGTTAAGGACATCGCCACAGAGTCCACTCTGTACGGTATAGAGAACTACGAGAAATACCCAACTGCACTTGAGGACCACTTCGGAGGTTCCCAGAGGGCAACTGTGCTCTCCGCAGCAGCAGGTGCCGCAACAGCTATCGCAACAGGTAACGGAAACGCTGGTCTGTCCGGCTGGTACCTCTGTATGTACTTGCACAAGGAAGCATGGGGACGTCTCGGTTTCTTCGGTTTCGACCTGCAGGACCAGTGCGGTGCAACCAACGTGTTGTCCTACCAGTCCGACGAGGGTCTGCCTGTTGAGCTGCGTGGACCAAACTACCCCAACTACGCCATGAACGTAGGTCATCAGGGTGGATACGCTGCAATAGCATCTGCAGCACACGCAGGCCGCGGCGACGCATATGCAGTGAACCCACTCATCAAGGTCTGTTTCGCAGACAAACTCCTACCCTTTGACTTCACTTCTCCAAGGAAGGAATTCGGTAGGGGCGCACTGCGCGAGTTCATGCCTGCCGGTGAGAGATCACTCATCATCCCAGCAAAGTAAATTGAAAAGTAAAATACAGGTAGGCTTTATGCCTACTTCTTTCTTTTTTTTCTGATATAGATTCTAGCAATTTTTTATTGCTATGACCAACTGTTATATATCATATGATCCCTTTTTCTTAGTAGATTAAGGCTTATTGTGCCTGTTTTTAAGGAGAGTAATCTATGCAATACAGTTTGGGAATAGATGCAGGTGGAACCTTCACAGATGCTGTCCTCATCCGTGATACTGATGGAGTAATAGTGCAGAAGACAAAGGTACTCACCACATATCCGGACCCCCTGGGAGGGATCAGCAAAGCTATCGATGAGCTGGACCCGGAATATATCCGCAATGTAAAATTGGTATCTGTTTCCACTACGCTTTCCACCAACACGATCCTTGAGGACACAGGATTCCCTGTGGCTGCGATTCTTGTAGGGGACTATGCAATTCCACAAGAGGGTTTTCCCACTCACAATTATATCATGGTAAACGGGGGCCATACAAGCAATGGTGAAGAAGCTGCTCCTCTGGATGAGGAAAAAGTAAGGCAGTTTGCCATGGAAGTAAAGGACAAAGTAGCTGCTTTTGCAGTTTCAGCTTTTTTCAGCAATCGCAATTCGGATCATGAACTAAGAGTAAAGCATATAATTACAGAACTTACAGGATTACCTGTGGTATGTGGTCATGAATTATCACAGGAAGTAGGAGCATATGACCGTGCAATTACGGCATACCTCAATGCTCAACTACTACCCATTACACACAATTTCATACAATCTATTCTGAAAGATATTCGTGGACGTGGCATTGATGCAAGTCTGCTCATGCTCAAATGTGATGGGTCTGTAATAGGTATGGAAGAAGCTCTGGAGCGGCCCATTGAATCAATTTTCTCAGGTCCTGCTGCAAGTCTTGTAGGTGCTTCCTATCTTACAAAACTGGGCACTTGTGCCATGATAGATGTAGGTGGTACCAGTACCGATGTTGCTTTGATCAAAAACGGAGTGCCTGAGCTTAGTGAGCATGGTGCTATTGTAGGCGGCTGGAAAACCATGGTAAAAGCTGTCCGTATGGAAACCTCAGCTACAGGAGGAGATAGTCATATATGGATCAGTGACCACAAGTTCCATGTTGGACCCCGTAGAGTCATTCCACTGTGCCGTGCAGCACAGCAGTATCCGGGTTTCCTTAAGCAGCTTCAGGAGAGTAAGAGTCCTTCAAAAAAACTTCTTGATGAAAATGTGCAACCTACAAAATTCTTTGTGCGTACCGGCTTTAAACCTATTGGCCTTACAAAAGGTGAGGAAGAGATATATGATTATATCCTGCACATGCCCGTATCTTATGTTGATCTCTTCCAGAAAATGAAAAAACAGCCAAGTACCTATGCCATAGATAACCTCATAAAAAAGCGTCTGATACAGCCCATTGGTTTCACTCCGACAGACATGCTCCATGTACTTGGAGAATTGCAGAAATGGAATGTAGAAGCCTCTGTTGTCGGTGCAGAAAAGCTGGCAAAAATATTACAGATCGATAAGATCGAACTTTGCCGACAAGTGAAACAAAAAGTTGCAAGAAACATGGCTATAGATCTGATATCCTATCTCATAGAAGGCATACCTGCTGATATTGTACAGAGGATACTTTCTGGAGAGAATTTTACCAGATTTAAGGTGGAAACACCTGTTGTCCTTTTAGGTGGACCTGTCTGGGCTTTCAAGGAAGAGATGGAAAAACTGATTGATGCACAGTTCATCGTACCTGAGAATGCCGATGTGGGTAATGCTGCAGGTGCACTGGTAGGCAAAGGCATAAAAAGAGTGGAGATCCTTATCAAGAAACATTTCGCCCCTATCACAGGCGAGGGAATCTCGGACGAAGAGCTCAAAGAAGCAAAGGAAGTTGTGCAATACTTTGTCTTCGTACCGGAAGGAAGAAAGGTCTTTAGTGACCACATTGATGCCATAACATTCGCAACGGATGCCGGCAAAAAAATGGTAATGGATTACATGACAGCGGCAGGTTATTGTAATAACGAAGTCGAGATCGATGTTACTAGAAAAGACATGGTAATAACTGAAGGGGAAATGCCCATGGAAACCAAGATCATCGTAGTGGGCGTGGGAACTTCACGCATAGTGATGGATAAGAACTGCATTCCAGACTATATGCGTAAAAAAGCATATAGTTTCAGCAAGGCACTTGATGGATCATACTCCGGAAAATGATCATTCATCAAGCTTTTCTATTTTTGCTCCGAGGAACCCCATATCATCAAAGAAGTTAGGATAGGAGATAGATACGGATTCCGCAGTATCTATTGTGGTGTTTCCGGCCACCATTCCAGCAAGAGTCAATGACATCACTATCCTGTGATCGTGCCATCCATGCACATCTGCTCCTGTAAGTTTGCCACCGGTGATGATGAGACTGTCCGGTTCTTCTTGTACTATGACCCCCATTTTTGAAAGCTCAACTGCCATAGCATGCAGACGGTCCGTTTCTTTGTAGCGTACGTGTTTAGCGTTGCAGATAACTGTCACACCATCGGCAACAGCAGCCAGCACTGCTACTGTAGGCACAAGGTCAGGCGTAGCTCCGGCATCGAATGTAATCGCTTTAAGAGTTTTTCCTTTAACATTCACGACACCCTTTTGCGTATCCCAATGCACATCTGCCCCCATCTGCCTAAGCACATTGATGATCTCGGAATCTCCCTGTTTTGAAGGGAAAAGATTATGGACAGTGATAGATGAACCAAGCATTGCTGCAGCTGCAAGCAGATAGGAAGCTGAAGAAAAATCTCCAGGCACAGTATACTCTTTAAGATTGTACTTCTGGTTTGCTGGAATGATGAACTTAATGCCATTAGTTTCATCCACCATTACCTTTACACCGGCTTCTGCTAACATTTCAATGGTTATATCCACATAAGGCCTGGACTTCATCTCTCCACTTATGGAAAGGACAGTATCTTCCATAGCAAGCGGACAGGCTATTAGTAATGCAGAGACGAATTGCGAACTCATAGAACCGTCTATTTCTACAGCTGAACCTTTGAGCCCCCCTCTTACTACAATAGGAGCACATCCATTGTTCCTGGTGGAAAAAACTTCCACGTTCATTTTGTTGAGCACATCCAGAAGTGGCTGATTGGGCCTTCCCCTTATGGAATGGTCACCAGTAAGCACTGTGGAGCCGTTTGCCAGAGAAGATATAGCAGTCATGAGACGCAAGGTAGTGCCGGAGTTCTTCACATCTATTATATCATCAGGTACTCCGGGTTTTCCTTCCATGCCTATTATATGAAGATCACCATTTATCTTTTCGATCTTAGCCCCTAACTTTTCACAGGCCGATACAGTTGCCAGAGTGTCTGCTGACAGTAAGGGTTTTTTGACAATGCATTCGTTGGAAAGCGCCCCTATGGCGATAGCCCGGTGCGTATAACTTTTTGATGTAGGTGCAAATACCTCACCATTAATTTTAGAAATATCAGCAGATACTTTCATGTTATCCTCGTATCATGGAAACTACCTGTTTTGTGTATTCGGGTAGCTTTTAATAAGCAGTAACGTTTGCATGTTTTTGGAGTCAAGCATGAAGTGATGATATATATACGTATCTGTTTCGGGCTGCGCTCAAAACATATAAAAGTATCAAAAAGTATCTCATTAAAGATTGATTTTCAAAATATGCTTTTTGATGTATAATAGTGCTGAGCAATATAAATTAATAAATGCATATTTCATTTAGAGGTAGAAATAAAAATATGTTAGTATAGTTGATCAATTTATCATTTGATATGTCTAAATGAAGTGTCTACAGAAGATAAGGTAATAATATGGAAGAGCAAAACAATGTTGAACAGGATATAAAAATTATCTGGAGAGTTACGCTTTTGTATCTCTTTGTAGCGAGTATCTGGATCATATCCTCTGATACCGTTTTAGAATGGTTTGCTCCGAATATGGCTCTTTATACCAGGCTCCAAACATACAAAGGATGGGGCTTCGTCCTTATCACAGGATCACTATTGTACCTATACCTTAAACCGCGCACTGAATCCCTTAGAAAATCACAAGTCTCCCTTTTTGAAGCAAAGGAAGAACTACTTCAAAGTGAAGAAGATTATAGAAGATTGTTTGAAGATCATTCCGCGATCAAACTTCTTATTGATCCCCATACTGGCAAAATCATTCAGAGTAATCATGCAGCTGCAGCTTACTATGGATGGAGCCGCGAAGAGCTCGGCCAAATGAGTATCCAGCAAATTAATACTCTATCTCCTGAAGAAATAACGGAAGAGATGAACAAGGCGAAGAGCCGGAAAAATATCTGTTTTGAATTCAAACATCGCCTTGCAGATGGGTCAATAAGAGATGTTGAAGTATTCAGCAGCACTATAAAGATGAAAAACAAAGAGTTACTTCATTCGATAGTTCATGATATAACCAATCGCAAACAAGTCGAAAAGGCCTTGCAGGAAAGTGAACAAAAATTAAGGAGCTATGT
>DAKU01000049.1 GCA_002508425.1 Methanosarcinaceae archaeon UBA470 | reverse complement strand
CGTACATTTCAGATCCCATAAAATCTTTACTTCGGCCAATGGAAAGCCATTAAATCACCTTGGCAGCCCAGCCCTTTTACGTGGTTTGAACACCGATACGTTCTGATGACCACATAAGTACTATGATGAGTTAAACTATTAAGACAAGAAAATCGAAATTTTGTAGTTAATATCGGATCGTAAAAGTAAATTTGCTACCTTTTCCAACTTCGCTTGTGACCCAAATCTTACCACCGTGCATCTCAACATACTTTTTTACAAGAACCAGGCCAAGTCCGGTACCTTCATGCTCACGTGTCATATATGGGTTCAACTGTTTAAATGGTTGGAACAATTTACTCAGGTCATTCATTGCAATGCCTATCCCAGTATCTCTCACACTGATCTCAATCACGTGACCAATACGTTTTGCAGTTATGCCCACATTACCCTTATTCGGTGTGAACTTAATCGCATTACTTACAAGGTTATTGAGTATCTGGTTGAATTTGGTTCTATCTGCTTTGATGGTACCAAGCTCTGGCTCGATCTTAACATCAATCTCAATCTTCTTCTTGAATGCAAGAGGAGATACTAGCGTCTTTACTTCCTCGATCGCATTCGAAATCGGGAAGTATTCGAAGTTAAGTTCCATTTTACTGGCTTCTACTTTCGAAAGGTCAAGAATATCATTGATTATTTTTAGCAGATGATGACCACTATTTGAAATGTTATATATGTACTTTGTCTGTTTTTCATTCAGATTTCCAACAGTTCCAACGAGCAGCATATCAGAAAAACCTATGATCGAATTAAGCGGAGTTCTCAGTTCATGGCTCATGGTTGATAGGAACTCTCCCTTGCTCCGGCTCGCATTCTCAGCGATCATTTTAGCATGTAGTAGTATTTCTTCAGTCTGTTTTCTCTCTGTGACATCACGACATACACAAAAAATTAATTTTTTTTCTTCAAAGATCACTGCAACTCCATGAATTTCAACGTTGATCAAACTACCATCTTTGCGGCGATGCCAAGTCTCGTTAATGGACTTTTTATAATCAGCACGTCTGATCATTTCCAACAAATGCTCGCGTGAATAAACTACATCCCAATCCCACATGTGCAGTGTTAGAATCTCTTCAAGTGAATAACCAAGCATTTCAGCAAATTTTTGACTTGCTATGCAAACCTTTCCATTCTGGTCAATAAGAACTAATCCATCCATAGATTGCTCAAAAAGCATACGCCAGATCGCTATCTCCTCTGCAATTTTCGTTTCTTTTTCCTTCCTTTGGGTGATATCTACATATTGTAATATCACACTTGCAGGACAGTCTTGAGAAAGTGGCTGCACTTTCATTGAAATCCAGTGTTTTTCATCAGGATCATGAGGGGGAAATTCAAATTTGAATCTCTTCAATTTTCCATTTATAACATCCATTATCCCCTTCGCCAAAACAGCAGCTTCTTCTGACCCTTTACTGGTGGCTTCGTCACAGATTTTCAGGTAATCGGTCCCTTCAGTATATCTCTTAGGGTCGAGGCAATTATTTTCAACTAACTCTTCCCAATTTTCATAGGCAAAAGTGATTATTCCTTCCGAAGATAGAACAACAATGCTATCTTCACAATCTTCCCTTGAATTTTCCCCAGGTAAAGGGATTGAAAAGTTCTCGGTTTTTGAAAGCATAATTAGGATACGGCCAATTTAATATTATATTTTATATATTGTCTATATATATATGTTGCTGCCATGGTGACAATGGCAATCTTCTTTGTTACTTCTCAGATTTCAAGATAGAATAGTTGGGCACTTGTCGGGCTCTTCTTGGTCCAATATTGTTAATTACAGGGATGAGGGGAATGAGAGGAGGAATGTTTCCCTGCGGTAAATGACGTATTACTTTGCAATATATCCCTAAAGCTTTGGTGGGTTAATTTATTCATTAATTTTTTGTTCTTGTCAGTATAAAGGGGACTTTTTCAGTCCATTGACAGAAATCTGGCATTAATGGCCACGATGATCGTGCTCAGGGACATAAAGACAGCTCCAACTGCAGGAGATAGCAATATTCCTTGATTGTACAGTATACCGGCAGCAAGTGGTATTGCTATTACGTTATATCCAGTAGCCCAGAAAAGGTTCTGCAGCATCTTTTTGTAAGTAGCTCGGGAAAGACCTACTATGTAAACAACATCTTTGGGATTATTTTTGACCAGTATTATATCCGCTGCTTCTACTGCAACATCGGTACCTGCTCCTATGGCAATTCCTATGTCTGCCTGGGCAAGAGCGGGAGCATCGTTCACCCCATCTCCGGTCATCGCAACCACAAGCCCCCTTGACTGTACCTCTTTGACCTTGGCAGCCTTTTCCTGTGGCAACACCTCAGCAAAATACTCATCCAATCCTATCTCTTCTGCAACCCATCTTGCAACTTGTTCATTATCACCGGTAAGCATCATACATTTGATTCCCATTTCCCGTAGTGTGGAAATTGCCTGTTTTGATTCAGGCCTTATGATATCGGCCAGGGCAATGGCGCCTTTCACTTTTCCATCCATTACCATGTAAACAACCGTTTTTCCCTGTGATGTGAGTTTGTTCACAACTTCGTTTTCAACGTTAATGCCCTGTTCTCTCAGATAGCCAGGGCTAACGACCTTTACTTCTTTCCCCTCGAATATTCCTTGGGCTCCTTTTCCCGGAATGGACAGGAAATTTTCCACTTTATATGCCTGTTTCACAGATGCAGCTATACCCCGAGCTATCGGATGCTCCGAATTAGCTTCCACGGCGGCTGCATACCTTACCAGTTCTTCTTCATTCATTGTACAGTCGAAAATAACTGTGTCAGTTATTCCAAATCGTCCCTGTGTCAGCGTACCAGTCTTGTCGAAGATAATGGCATTCAGGTTGCGAGCGTTCTCAAAGGCTATCCTGTTCCTGATGAGCAGTCCATTGCGTGCTGCCAGTGCAGAGGATATGGCAACGACCAGAGGAATTGCAAGACCAAGAGCATGAGGACAGGTTATTACCATTACTGTAACGGCTCTTTCGAGAGAGAACGCGAAATCTGCTTTGATTAGCTGGGTCCACACTAACAATGTGATCGTGCCTACACTGAGGGAAATGATCGTGAGCCACTTGGCCGCCCTGTCAGCCAGATCCTGGGTATGGGATTTACTTTCCTGAGCTTCTCTTACAAGTTCCACTACCTGGGAAAGGAAAGATTCAGCTCCAGTTTTCTTTACTTTAACGGTTATGGCTCCCTCATCATTGATGGAGCCTCCGATCACTTCATCACCTTTCACTTTTGCAACGGGCTTCGACTCACCTGTGAGCATGGCTTCATTGACAGAGCTGTTTCCTTCAACAACCACACCATCGGCGGGGATTTTCTCGCCGGGTCTTACAAGCAGCAGGTCGCCTACAACAATATTTTTCAATGGTACATCTTTAACATCCCCCTGCTCATCGATCATGTGGGCATCAGGAGGCAATAACCGGACCAGTTGTTCCAGTGCCTTGGAAGCTCCCATTATAGAACGCATCTCCAACCAGTGTCCCAGAAGCATGATGTCGATAAGTGTTGCCAGCTCCCAAAAAAAGATCATTCCCATCAGGCCAAACACGACTAGACTGCTGTATATATATGCAACCGTGATAGCTATAGCTATCAGGGTCATCATGCCAGGGGTATGTGAGGTTAGTTCATCCTTTATTCCCTTAAGGAAAGGCAGGCCTCCATAGAAGAATATAATCGTGGACAGCAGGAACAGCACATAAATATCCCCTTTGAAACCCGGAACTATTATCCCAGAAACTGTGAACAGGAACTCGCGGATAATAGGAGACAGTAGAAGTATAGGGATAGTGATAATGACGGAGATAAAAAACCGTCTTTTAAAATCTTCCACCATCACTTCATGATGGTTAGTATGGTCTTTGTGCTTGCCCTGTGCACCATGTTTACCATGCTGGATGTGTTCCCCATGTTCCATATGGTTATGTTCCATGTGAGATGGATGCTGTTCGATTGCCTGCTGTCCCATATCATGATGCATATGCTCATGCATTGCCATCTCATTATCTTCCATGTGTCCCACTCTCCTTGTCAATTATACTTTTCAGCGATCAGATTACCACAAGCCAAACTTGGTGCGATTGTTCTTACTGTGGTTGTATCTGCAGCAATTAATTCAGAGTGTCTTTATGTATTCCAGTGTATCATTTAGGTCTTTATCAGACATTTGCCATCTTGGCATTGTTGGCGACAGAGACTCTCCGGAAGGTTCCAATCCATCCCTGATAGCTGTCTTGATATCCTCATCAGTAAATGGGTGATCCTCTTCTGTGGTTAGTGAAATATATGTGATATCAGCCGGTACAGTGTACCCCATCATCACAGGTACTCCTCCTCTCCCGTCTACACCGTGGCAATTGACACAGCCGCCTCCGTGTATGTAGAGCCATTGGGTACCGTAGGATGTAGTGATTCTCTTGCCCGTTTCATTGAATCCGGTGTAATAGATTGTTTCACCGTTTGATTCGAACTCGGTCTTGATACCTTCGACATTGTAGGGATAAATATAACCAGTTCCCATCATTCCACCCTGCTGGCCATAATCGGCTCCCATCATTCCATTTCCGTAACCCGAACCTATCATACCTCCGTACCCAGGTCCCATCATGCTGCCATAGCCTGATCCAGTGTTGTATCCGGATGTCTGCAAGTTCATCATATAAACGATCATTATTAGGATTGCAAGTATAGCAATCCCAATAAGACCTAAGAAGTAATTTTCCATTTTAGCCATCATTAACCTCCCACTTTACCATTTAAAAATATGCTTGATCCAAAATATAAGGTTATGTGAAAAAAGCAGCAAATCTTATTGTAGATTTTTTTGCCTCGAAAATCAAAATAAATCGGTGCGCACGCATGAGTTTGCATCGCCAATTTTATTTACTATGTATTTAAACTATTTAATGTCTAATATAGTATGGGGTGTGCTGAGATGAAATTAAATCTAAAAAATAAGATACTTGTGTTGATAACTATCTATTCAATATTAATGCTGATAGTGCCAATATCTGCAACACCGCAAGAAGATGCAAACTCTGGCAATATATTAGAGAAAGATGCAGGTATTCAGAAAACTGAAAAATACGTTCCAAGTGAAATTCTTGTTAAGTTCAAGCCTGGGCTTTCAGATAAAGAAGTGGATAATATAAACGCTAAATATGAGGCTTTGGTTTTGCATACAAGTCCCTATGCAGGTTTCAAGACGCTGAAAGTTCCAAAGAGCAAGACCGTTGAAGAGATGGTCGAGGTTTATAGCAAGAATCCAAATGTTGAGTATGCTGTGCCAAATTATGTCATGTATGCGACCATGGTGCCTAATGACCCACTTTATGAACCATACCAATGGAACTTCAAAACTCTAAACGGCATAAATGTCACAGATGCATGGGATATTTCCACTGGAACGGGTGTGATTGTTGCTGTTATTGATACGGGAGTTGCATTTAATGCTCCGGATCTTTCACAGACTAATTTTGTTCAGGGATATGATTTCGTAAATTATGATACTGATCCTGCAGACGACGAGGGTCATGGAACTCATGTAGCCGGTACCATAGCCCAGAGTACAAATAATGGGATAGGAGTTGCAGGTGTAGCTTATGGTTGTACAATAATGCCTGTGAAGGTATTAGATGCAAGTGGCAGTGGGACTCTGAGTCAGCTTGTAGAAGGTATATATTATGCCAGTGGTAAAAACAGCCAATATAAAGCAGATGTAATAAGCATGAGCCTGGGATTTCCTCCTTCTGTAAGTGCAAATAAACTGCGTCCCCTTTTATCTGCCCTTGATTATGCATACTCTCAAGGTATTGTCATAGTAGCAGCTGCAGGCAATGATGCTACTTCAACTGTATGTTATCCGGCAGCCTATGAGAAATGCATAGCTGTTGGTGCCACCAGATACGATGGAACCCGTCCCTATTACTCCAATTACGGAAGTGCTCTTGACATAATGGCACCAGGAGGAGACATGAGCATAGATCAGAGCGGAGATGATCAACCGGATGGTATACTCCAGAATACATTAGCCTATAGCCCTGGAACTTTTGATTATTATTTCTATCAGGGAACTTCAATGGCAACACCACATGTCTCTGGTGTGGCAGCCTTACTGATTGCAAATGGTGTCACAGAACCGGAAAATGTTAGACAAGCAATGCAGTCAACTGCAAAGGACATGGGAGCTACTGGCTGGGATTCTGGATATGGATGGGGTATAGTGGATGCATATAAAGCTCTTGCTTACTACTCATCTCCTGAGCCAGCTGAGCAGGTATCTATCGATAATGTGGGAGTAACCTATAGCACAAAGCCAGCTGGAAAGAATAAGCTGGTAACTGCAAAAGTTATTGTGACCATAGTTGATGACAACGGGATCAATGTTAAAGGAGCAACAGTTTCAGGTGAGTGGAGCGGTAAAACTGAAGATTTAGATTCAGGTGTTACAGACGCTAGTGGTAAGGTAACTTTCTATTCGGATGAAGTTGAGGTGCTCAAGGGTAATACTGCAACTTTCACTTTCACTGTGAACGATGTTTCTTATACAATCCCATGGGATGAAATCCCAGTCTCTGGTTCAATAAATTATCCGTAAAAAGGGAAAGATAGGAACACATAACTGTTCCTATTTATTACTTTTAGATGACAGACAAGGATTCAAAAATCTAAATAGAATCTCTTACAGGATGAGATTTATTTAAAGGGATTGTAAAGGTGAAAATGCTTCCTTTTTCCAGTTCACTTTCTACCCATATTTGTCCTCCATGAAGGACTACTAGTTCCTTAGCAAGTGCAAGTCCAAGACCTGTACCTTCGTATCTTCTGGAGATTGATGAATCGATTTGAGTGAAAGGCTTGAATAGCTTGTCCTGATCCTTTTTGGAAATGCCGATACCACTATCTTTTATAGATATGTATGTCATGTCCCCATTCACTTTTGCGCTTATGGTCACAAAACCTCCATGATCGGTGAACTTGATTGCATTTCCAATCAGATTGTATAATACCTGTTTGATTTTTCCTTTATCAGCCAGCATGTAGCCAAGATCAGAATCAAAAGAAATCTTTATCACTATTTCTTTTTTAGCTGCAAGAGATTGCATGCTGGCTAACATGTCTTCCAGGAGGGATTTGACAGATATAATCTCCTTATGCAGTTGTATCTTTCCAGATTCAATTTTAGATATGTCCAGGATATCATTGATTATAGTTAACAGATGCTTCCCGCTTTTTGAAATATTCTTTAGGTACCGCGTCTGCTTCTCATTCAGATTGCCACCGTTTCCTTCAAGCAGCACATCTGAAAAGCCTATAATCGAGTTAAGAGGTGTTCTTAGTTCATGGCTCATATTAGCAAGGAACTCACTTTTTGTCCGATTAGAGGTTTCAGCAATAACATTGACCTCACGTAGTGATTGTTCTATAGTTTTGAGCTCAGTTATATCATGTAAACAAAAAACCCTTCCACTAATTGTTCCATTTTTGATGAATGGATTTGAATACCATTCATAGTAGTATGTATTTTTGAAATGCAAAACGTCTCTATTGAACTCAGAAGTATAAAATATGGACTTTAATTTCAAGTTCAGTTCATCTGCGTTAGTTGCTCTGGAGAGGATATAGTCCAATATTATGGTGATATCCTTCTCTGATCTCATATTTGGTGGTAAGCTTAGCATCTCAGCAAATTTTGAATTAATAACAATAACTTTTTTATTGTTATCAACTACAATGATTCCATCACCATTTGACTCGATTGTTGCTTCAAATAAATTTTCTTTGTCTTCAAGGGATTTTATCATCTCATTTATATTATTGCCAAGATTAGATATCTCATCATTGCCATCTATCTGAATACGAGAAGAATGATCCCCCTTCAATGCAATAGAATTAATGCCATTGTCGAGTTTGGATAGACGTGATATTACTGATCTTTCAATGGCTGTTACTAGCACTATACTGTAAGTCACTGCAATAAGGAGTATGATAAAATACAGATATTTGGCAGTGTTCGTTCCTTGCTGCTTGAGATCTCTTGGCATCTCGACGGCCAAAGATAGAACTGGATTTCCGTTTATGTCATCCACAAAAGTGGATGCAATCAAAGAATCTTCATCTAATGCGTTTATTGAAATAGGGCTTATATTTAAACTACCTGGTATCTTTCCGTCTAAAGATAGAACTGAATTTCTGTTAATGTCATCCACAAAAGTGGACCCTCTCAAATAATCATCATTTAATGCGTTTATTGAAACAGAGCTTGTATTTGAACTACTTGATTTATCAAAAGAGCTAATGGTAATCGATAAATCTGCTATATATTGTAAATAGTTAATTAGTGCGGGATCCAAATACCTCACCAGGATCAATGTTCCAGCTATATTTCCATCATAGGTATTTTTTGTAATTGGCTGAAAGCTGACCAGCAAGAGGCCTTCGGGAGAGTTTACAATTCCTGATACTCTTTCATCAGGACCAGAGTAGGATATAAGTTCATTCTGTGAATCTATGTAATCTATTAGATTTGCAGATATTTCTGCAGGCTCACCTGTTTTGAGGTCGACTGCCTCAGCATAGAATAGCTGATTGGATGAATTGAAAAACAGCATCATATTTACATGCAGGTTTTCAAGTGATTCTGCACCAAGATTAACTTCAGGATAGCTGGGATAGTTCCCTTTGACGAAATTATAAGTGTCATCCCATTCTCCCCAGTCGCTTGCAAGCATATCCAGTTGGTAAACTTCTAAAAAAAGCAGTTTATTTGCCCTATCCAAGCTTTTGGTTGCTTCAGTTTCTTCAATCTCGTTAAAACTACTCTGAACTATCTGGGTAACAATAAGGCTGATAATAATGAATAGAAGAATTGATGTAATCCCAATGATTGCCAGTGTTTTATTTCCAATTTTCATAAATCCTCTTTTTGAACACTGTCAATCTTGTGATGATCCAAGAAGAGCATGAACTAATAAATTCATGTATATGTATTTGCTAAAATCTAAATAATCCCAGTCTCTGTTTTTTATTTTTATGAATCTTTTTGTCAGATAATTCATAACTTCGTTGTGTAATACCTTTTTTTTGTCTTGATATGTAGTCGCTGCATTTTTTTAACTATTACTATATATTAATTTAATATATTTAAAAGTTGCTAGTAAATAGCTCTCCCGTCTTTGATATTTTATTAAGGGAGATATTTTCAATTTACAGATAATTTTACAGCAAACCAGGTTTCCTGCTCAATAAGCATGTAAAGGATATGTTAAAAATGTGGGACAAACTTGTCCCAAACGGTTAATTTTAATTGAGTTTCGTTGTCTTTTTTATTGCTTATCTAATAAATTCGGGAGGGTATTCAGGGAGACGATGAATAATCTCGGGAGATGAATGCAACAAGGAAAAAGTAATAGTGTAAGCGACATTAAAATAACAAGTTAAAAATACGATAAAACAACAAAAATATGTAATATCATTTTTATCAACAAATGGTTATATAAGACTTAATTTTTTAAATTTATTGAATATACAGAAAAGATCAGAAGTGTGGTGAATGAGGAATGGATCAGAATACAAAAACAACATATCTTTTCTTATTAGTTTTTGCAGTTCTCTTGATTGGAATCTCTACTGGTGAAGCAGGTTCTGGTGATGAATGTTTAAGAGCAGTGGTAGAGGACATAAGTCCAAGTTCAGTAGGAATTGATGAAGAATTCACTGTAGGAATAAGTCTGGAGAATTGCGGTAACACAGTTCCTGAAAATATCACTTTTGAAATAATCAGCATCCCTCCAGATTTCATAGTTACAGAAAATCTGGTTGCCCATTTTCCTAAATTTATTTACAGTAGTAGTGAAAGGCAGTTGACATACCATGTGAGAACAACTCCCGATGCAAAACCTGGTCCTCATATTATAAAAATGAAATTAACATATGGAAATGAGGATGTAATAAGGACAACCTATTATGAAGTTGAAGTAACAGTGATAGGTGAGCATGCAGAACCAAGGATATCTTCTGTAAGAACTAATCCTGAATATATCTATGAGGGAGATACAGTTGATTTAAGGTTAGGTATAGAAAACTTTGGTAAAGCAATAGGAAAATCTGTAGACATTGGTTTAGGTCATGAGTTTAAAGGAATAAAAAACACTACAATTGGAACTCTTGGTTTAAATGGTAGTCAAACTGCATTATTCAAATTCAAGGCAAACAGATCAGGAACATTTGATATTCCTGTTATTATAGAATATGAAGACGATTATGGTAAGCAAAAGGATGAGTATGGCATTAAAATAACTGTTCTTGACAGAAAAGGAAGTCTGAATGTTGCATCTGTAAAAATTGATCCTGTTATTCCTCAAAAGGGAGACACTGTTGAATTGACAATGAGGATCGAAAATACCGGGGAGAATACAATAAGCTCAATAAGAGTTTATTATGATCACCCGTTCAAAGGATTAAAAGAGTCTTATATAGGAACTCTTGACCCGAATGAGGACGGACCTGCCGTAATTACTTTTATAGCGGACCAGGCAGGAGAATACGAGCTACCGGTAACCATAACGTATAGTGACGATTTTGGAGAAGAACAGATCAAAACGAACATCAATCTGATTGTCATGAAAAAGGATAGTGGAGTAGGAACAGCTATACTTATATTGGCAATTCTGGCAGTCATTGGCGGCCTTATCTATTATAATTACAGAACAACAAAGTCAAAAGATGCGGTGATCAGGCAGTTGATGGAAGGCGGAGGTAACTCTGCTAACAATAAGAAACAATGAGGGTAAAATATGATCAATGACATCCGGGTAGGAGCTCTCATTGCCTACTGCAGTATCAAGAGAGGAAACAAAAAAACGCTAACATTCATAGTTTTTGTCCTCTCCCTCATTTTCTTGAACTTAGTATTTCTTCCATCAATGATAGGAGGACTTTCAGGTCTATTTACCGGATTTATGCGAGACTATCCATACGGAGATATTGTCATTGAACCAACGGGCGATAACACCTACATTAACAATGCTGATCTTGTATTGCAGAAAGTCCGGGCTGTAGAAGGTGTAAGGGCTGCAACAAAACGACTGGACGTGGGAGCATCTATCAATCATAAGCAGAAAGTTGTAGGTGTAACGATAACCGGAATGCTTCCCACAGAAGAGTATGATATTTCACAATATCCGTACATCATCAGTGAAGGAGATTTTTTAGGTGAGCTTTCCAGAGACGAGATCATTATTGGCGCTATGATCGCAGGCACTGGTTTTGGATCAGAAATATATGATAACCTGGGTGAAGTAAGGCCAGGAGCCCATGTTGATGTAACATATAGTAATGGTGTAAAGAGAACCTATAAGGTCAAAGGAATTATGGTAGGTTCTTTTGAGGTTGTCGATCTTAATGCTCTGGTCCATTACAAAGAGATCGAAGATGTATATGGTCTGGAAGGAAAAGAAGCTACCAGCGTAGTTGTGAGAGTTTCCAAGCAAGGAACAGAATCACAGATACAGGACAAAATAAGGGAAGCTGGAGTGAATGAGGAGATATTTACATGGGCTGATAAGTCGGAGTCTCTCATAAGGCAGGCAATGCAAAGCATGGGTGCTATAGACATTATGTCTAAGATTGTGAGTTTGATCGTAGGTGCAGCATTGGTCCTCATTATAATCTATATCAATGTGCTGAATAGAAAAAAAGAGATAGGAATTCTAAAAGCAGTGGGTATTACTCCAAGATCCATTGTGTTGTCNNCACTTATGTTCTACTTCCAGGTGAATCCGGTAACGTTCTATGAAACCATGCAAATTAGTCCCACTATTGATCCTATGCTGCTTATCCAAAGCATAGCTACCATGCTTACGCTGTCAGTGATAGCGGGGATACTACCTGCCTGGAGTGTATCAAAAGAGAGCATACTCAAAGCCATATGGGGACGATAAAAAATGATTGTAGTAAAGGATCTCAAGAGGTATTATGGCACAGGTAGCATGGCTGTCAAGGCTCTCAAAGGCGTTTCATTTGAAATAGATAAGGGAGAATTTGTAGCCATAATGGGTGCATCCGGAAGTGGAAAAACAACCCTGTTAAGGATACTGGCATTATTGGACGATGCAACAGATGGGGAATATACCATTCGGGGATTAGAGGTTTCAAGCCTGCCTGAAGCAGAAAGAAGTTATTACAGGTTAACACAGGTTGGTTATATCTTTCAGGATTATGCACTTATTAATGAGATGACTGCTGCAGAAAATGTTTATGTGCTTTCTATGATGGAAGGAAAATCAAAGAAGGAATCATACATTATTGCTCTTGAAGCATTAGATAAGGTCGGCCTTAAAGGAAAACATGACCGAGTTCCTGATGAATTATCAGGCGGAGAAAAGCAAAGAGTAGCAATTGCAAGAGCCATAGCAAAAAAACCGGACATTTTGTTTGCTGATGAGCCGTGTGCCAACCTGGATACTAACAATTCAAAACAAGTATTGGATGTATTCAAAGAACTGAATGAAAAATACGGTCAGACAATTGTAATGGTAACACATGAACCGTGGCATACTGATTATGTTGGCAGGGTGATTACCTTCAAAGATGGCAATATAATTAGTGATGAGAGAAA
>DAKU01000014.1 GCA_002508425.1 Methanosarcinaceae archaeon UBA470 | reverse complement strand
TCTTACTGCAGATTATGAGAGCAAGGGATTTAAGGTTCTAAACTGCCGCAGGTGTGGCAACGTGGCGCCTGGTGTGAGCAGATGGGTTTTCGATATGACAAAAGAAGGTTCAAACTGAGGATGAAGGCAGATGAAAAGCAATGAAAAAGAAGCAAGAATAACTATTCTCTGCTCTACAGTTGACAGCGCGAGCCAGAACATCAAGGAACATATACTGAAAATGAGGGAATGGGTTCCTTTGAACGTAACTGGCTACAACTGGAAAGAACTCGTATGTGCTTATTCATCCGAAGGCTTCTGGCTTGTAGAAATAGATGCACATCACATATATCAGGATGGTATAGACCGTAAACTTGAAGCGTGTGGATTAAAGACACGGCTTATTATAGTAGCCTCAAAACATAAAAGCAAGGATGGAAACAGGGTTCTTACCGCCCATTATACAGGTAACAGCGGAAATGCAGAATTTGGGGGACACGCAAGGGAATTGTCCCATCCTGCACCTTTTGCCTTGAAGTCCATTTTGATAAATATGCAAAATATGGTGAAAGATACTGGCTATGAGGTTACAATGGAATCCACACATCATGGCCCTACGGATGTGTCTCTACCGATGGTCTATGCCGAGACAGGCAGTGCAGAGGAACAATGGAAGGACCCGGTGGCAGGAGAGATCGCTGCCCAGGCAATATTGAATGTTAAAGAGGAGAACTTGCCAATAGCTGTTGGCTTTGGGGGAGGCCACTATGCAAAACGTCAGTCTAAATTGTTGCTTGAGAATAATATAACATTTGGACACAATTTTCCGAATCATCAGCTTGATAAACTGGACCTGGAACTTGTTAGACAGGCTATAGATAAATCAAATGCTGATTTTGTATATTTCGACCGCAGGGCAATGTCTTCAGCACATAAAGAAAAGATCACTCGTATAATCAAAGATCTTGGACTTCAATTGCTTCGGGAAAGTGACATAACAGATATGCAGGGATTGCCCTGGCACATATATTCTCATATGCTTAGGCTGGCAGACAGATTGTGCCCTGGGAGCCGCCTGAGGATAACGAATGCATTCAGACAGATGATAAACGATACAACAGATGTAAAGACAGAGGATATTCAGATCTTTGAGATGGATGAGGGCATCTTCAGTGAAGCAGTGTCTGTTGATAAGAAAAAAGTGATTGATTTACTTGGGATGTTGGATGTGGCGTACCTTGAAAGGGATAATGGGACATTACCTGGCATAATGATGTGCAAACAAGGCAAAGAAAAGGCTTCAGCTGATATGCTTATAGATGAATGCATTAAAATACTAAAAGAGCATTATGAAATAAAATACATCCCGGAAGAGATGACGCTATATATTACAGAGGAGAGGTTCAACCCAGAACTTGCCCGGGAGCTGGGAGTACCTCCTGGTCCTATGTTCGCAGAGCTGAAAAATGGGAACCCTGTAACTGCCAATGGCAGGATTGTAGAACCATTAATGGTTTATACAAAAACTACGAGAAGAATTACATTGGGAAATACCATTACTCTTAAGTAAATACCACGATTTTCACTCAAGGGAGAAGAAGAATGAGATCCATAGTAGAAGAGGCGCTTGCAAGGGCCGAAGAGGAAGGACGCCTCCATACACGTGTGCCAGAACCGAATGATATCAATGCAGAGCTTGAGGAGATGCTTCGAGATCTGAGAACTGTGATTAAGGTAGTAGGCTGTGGCGGAGGAGGGTCAAACAGTACCCAGAGAATGGCCAATGAGGGAATAAAAGGAGCGGAATTAGTTGCTATAAACACTGATGCTCAGCACCTTCTTAGAGTCAATGCAGATAAGAAGATATTGATAGGAAAGAAAAAGACAAGAGGTCTTGGTGCCGGTAGCCTTCCCCAGGTTGGAGAAGAGGCAGCCATGGAAAGTGTTGATGAGATCAGGGCTTTTGTAGATGGCAGCGATATGGTGTTCATCACAGCAGGTCTTGGAGGCGGTACTGGCACTGGTTCTGCCCCAGTAGTTGCAGAAGCTGCCAGGGACGCAGGAGCACTTACAATTGCAGTAGTTACGCTTCCTTTTGGAGTTGAAGGGCATGTAAGGCGTATGAACGCCGAAGCTGGCCTTGAGAGGCTTAGAGAAGTTGCTGACACAGTGATAGTAGTACCAAATGACAAACTTCTGGAGGTCGTGCCCAGACTTCCACTGCAGGCTGCATTTAAAGTATCTGACGAAGTTTTGATGAGAGCGGTAAAGGGAATTACCGAACTGATCACAAAACCGGGACTTGTTAACCTTGACTTTGCCGATGTAAGGACAGTTATGCAGAATGGTGGCGTTGCAATGATCGGCCTTGGCGAGGCAGAAGGAGAAATGAAAGCTGTCGAAGCGGTTCAAAAGGCATTGAGAAGCCCGCTGCTAGACGTTGACATATCCGGCGCTACATCAGCTCTTGTGAACGTGGTGGGTGGACCTGACATGACCATTGCAGAAGCTGAAAGCGTGGTCCAAGAGGTATATAGCCGTATAGACCCCGACGCAAGGATCATTTGGGGTGCCCAGGTAGACGAAGAGTTGGAAAATACCGTGAGGGTAATGCTTGTTGTCACTGGTGTAAAATCGCCTCAGATCTATGGTCATGGCGGCGCCAGAAATGTTACACGCAAGTATGGAATTGATTTTGTAAAATGAATGCAATTTAGCAGGCAGCTAGAATCTGCCTGCCGAAATAATCGAAAAGTATTTTAGAGAAGAAGTGATAGATAGTCGGTACTATTTTATAGCATAATTAAAATCTGACTACTTATTAGTTGATAAATGCGTCCAGACATTGGATAAGAGAACATAAGGCTTAATCGGTTGTGAAGATATTGGCAGGGAATAATATAGATTCAAGCAAATTAAATGCCACGGTGGACTCTGTGGGTTCTATTTTAAGAGCGCACCTAAGGGTTCTTAAACTGACAAAGAAGCCCTCAAGAGAAGAGTTCATAACTATTGCTAAAGTAGCAGGTCTTGGAATCCTTGCCATTGGCATGATGGGATTCCTGATTTATGTAGCAATGGTAGAAATACCAAAGTGGGTGTGAATTAATGGCTGAAGCTTCTGTTGTATTCGTGGTGAAAACAACTGCTAACCAGGAACGTTCTGTAGCAAACATGATAGCAATGGTAGCAAGGAAAGAGCACTTAGACATTCGTGCCATCCTAGCCCCAGACGAGCTGAAGGGATATGTACTGGTGGAAAGCACATCATCCGGCATAGTAGAACAGGTAATCCAAACAGTTCCACATGCACGTGCGGTGATTAAGGGACAATCCAGCATAGAAGAGATATCTCATTTCCTTACACCAAAACCCACAGTAACTGGCATAACAGAAGGCGCAATAATAGAGATCACATCCGGGCCCTTCAAAGGAGAAAGAGCACGTGTTAAGCGGGTTGATGAAGGGCACGAGGAGATCACAGTTGAACTGTTCGATGCTGTAGTACCGATACCTATAACTATACGTGGTGACACTGTTAGGGTCCTCAGGAAAGAGGAAGAGTCCTGAACATATTAAATTTATAAATATAATAGATGTAACTGGTGATACTCACATGGCAAATGTTGTAGAAGCACTGGTCTCTGGAGGAAAAGCCAATCCCGGACCGCCTCTTGGCCCGGCCCTTGGACCTCTCGGGATCAATATAAAGGCAGTTATAGACAAGATCAACGAGAAGACGAAAGATTATAACGGCATGCAGGTACCTGTCAAAGTGATAGTTGCCGATGACAAGAGCTTTGAGATCGAAGTTGGTACACCACCAACTGCTGCGTTGATCAAGAAAGAACTGGGTATAGAGAAGGGATCCGGCGAACCAAAGACTACAAAAGTTGGAGACCTGAAGATCGACCAGGCTATGAAGATAGCACGCATGAAGAGAGACGTAATGCTGGCATATTCCATGAAAGCTGCAGTAAAGGAAGTGCTGGGAGTATGCGTAACTCTGGGTGTTACGGCAGAAGGAATGGATCCAAGAGAATGTCAGAAAGCCATCGACGATGGAAAGTACGATGACGTGCTTGCTGCAGAAGCTTGATCCAAGCGATATAACCGATAGATATAAGAACTATGCTCCACGATGGGGCAATGTTATAGTAATGGACTGAGGCTATCCTTGGTCCTTTAATCAACCGTAGTAGGCCGAAGTGGCCGAAGGACGGCAGTTCAGCACTACGGGAGGAACAGAATGGTAAATAAAGCAACAGTAGAAGCTGTTAATAAATTATTAGAGGAATCGCCGCAACGCAAATTCATGGAAAGCGTTGATCTGGCAATCAACCTAAAACACCTCGATATGAGTCAGCCTAAGAACCGTGTTGACGAAGAGATAATACTTCCACATGGCCTAGGTAAGGACTTGAAAGTTGCTGTTTTCGCAAAAGGTGAGGTTGGTCTCCAGGCAAAAGAGGCCGGTGCTACATACATCTTCACTGAGGAAGATATTAACGGAATGAAAGAGGACAAGGCACGCGCAAGGGCTATTGCCAACGAATGTGACTTTTTCATAGCCGAAGTGCAGTACATGCCACTTATTGGTAAGAGCCTCGGTGTAGTTTTAGGTCCCAGGGGAAAGATGCCAATACCACTCCAACCTGGCAAGAACGTAGCCGATGTGATCAACTCCTCAAAGAATTCCGTGCGTATCAGATCAAAGGATAAACTGACTTTCCACGTAGCAGTCGGGCGCAGGGATATGGAAGTTGATAAACTTGCCGATAATATAGAAACGGTGATCTCCAGACTCGAACAGTCCCTTGAAAAAGGTAGCCAGAACATTAGGTCGATCCATTTGACGACCACAATGGGCAAGTCAGTGAAGGTGATGTAATAATGGAGATAGACCATCACTCATCACACATACCAAAATGGAAGGCCAAGGAAGTCGAGGAGATTAAAGAGCTCATCAAATCCTACCACCTATTTGGTATAGCAGGCATTGAAGGTATTCCTGCAAAGCAACTCCAGACAATGAGGAGAGATCTGCAGGGAACTGCATATATCAAAGTGGCCAGGAACACACTTATAAGAAGGGCACTTGAGGATTTAGGTCAGGACGTAAAGGATATGGGAGAATATATTGATGTCCAAACAGCATTGATATTTTCTAATCAGAATCCTTTTAGGTTATATAAACTCCTCGAAAAGAGCAAGACACCTTCACCAATTAGATCAGGTGCTATAGCCCCCAAGGATATAGTAGTAGAAGCAAGGCCAACAAGTTTCCCACCTGGACCTATTCTGGGTGACCTGCAGCGTGCAGGCATACCAGCAGCAATTGATGGAGGTAAGGTCGTTGTAAAAGAAACAAAGACCGTACTGAAAGAGGGAGAAAAAGTCCCACAATTGCTCGCAGCCATGCTTAACAGGCTTGAGATATACCCAATAGTAGTAGGCCTGGACTTGAGAGCAGTTCTGGAAGAAGGATCCATTTTCCGTCCAGATGTACTGGCTGTGGATGAGACACAATACTTCAACGATATAGCTCTGGCCGCAAAGCAGGCATTCAACCTGTCAGTATACGCAGCATATCCAACTGCAGACAACATAACCACGCTTATCGCAAAGGCTTCAACAGAATCCAAGAACCTCGGTATCAACGCCGCTGTGTTCGAACCGGAACTGATGGGCGCATTGATGGGCAAGGCTCAGTCACAGATGCTGGCCGTAGCTGCTGTAGCCTCAACTAAAAATGAGGAAGCAGTAGATGACGAGCTTAAGCAAGCCCTTGGTGCCGCAGCTGCAGCAGCAGTAAGCACAACCACCGAAACACAGGGCAATGAAGCCGTTGAGGCAAAGGAAGAGAAGGAAGAAGAGAGTTCTGAAGAAGACGGAATGGCCGGTCTTGGAGCACTCTTTGGATAAGACAAACATATAGAACTTACATTGATAAAAGGTGATTTCACATGGAATACATATACGCAGCACTTTTACTGCACAAAGCTGGTAAAGAGATTACAGAAGATGCAATAACTGCCGTTCTTCAGGCAGCTGGTACCGCAGTCAACGAATCACGTGTAAAGGCACTCATTGCAGCCCTTGAAGACGTGGACATCGAAGAAGCAATGGCAACTGCAGCAGTTGCAGCAGCCCCTGTTGCAGCAGCTCCGGCAGCCGCAGCAGCAGCTCCAGCCGCTGAGGCAGCAAAGGAAGAAGAATCCAAGGAAGAAGCAGAAGAGAGCGGAATGGCCGGCCTCGGTGCACTCTTTGGATAAACACTTCGAACAACTTACACACATCTATATGCCCGTACTATACGGGCACATTTTCTTTTTTAAACAACACTTTACAGTACAGCTTTTGCTGTATCCTATAACAGAATATTTAAATTGGCAACCAATGTAGATAGTGAATCATGTCCAGATCACCCCTTATGGCAGTAAAAGCATTCTGGCAAACCAGAGTAAAAAAACGCCCTCTTGTACTTTCCCATGCAATCAACTCCCGCTGCAATATGAAATGCAACTTCTGTGAATACTGGAAACAGAATGGACCTGAAATGACATTGCAGGAGATAATTAGACTGCTAGATGAAGCAAAGGACTTCGGGATAATGATATATAATGCATGGACCGCTGAGCCCTTGCTGAGAGAGGATCTTCCACAGATACTCAAACATGCCAGAGAACTGAGAATAACAACTTTTCTTATAACCAATGGCTTGCTGCTAGAAAAAAGAGCTGAGGACCTTAAAGACCTGGATTACCTTTCCGTATCTGTTGATGGTATAAGCAGTTATAAAGAGATAAGAGGAGTAGACTTTAAAAAGAGAATACTTCCGGGCATAATCAAAGCAAAGGGATTGGTGAGAAATCCATTGCTCATGAACTGTGTGATTAGTGGCCGGAACCTCGATGACATTGAAGAGCTTATCCAGCTGGCCGCCGAGTTGGAAGTGACCATAGCTTTCGAACCGATGTACGAATTCTTCGGAATACAAGATGATATATGGAATAACATAGGGGTAAGAGATACTGAAAAATATCGCAAGACAGTTAACAGGATAATTGAAATGAAAAAAGAAGGTTATCCTATTATCAATTCATATACATATCTGAATATGGTAAAGGACATGGATACTCATTTCAAATGCCATGCCAGCGAACTGATACTTAATGTTACAGCTGATGGCACCATAGAACACTGCAGAGTAGAGAGGGAACCACTAGGAAATGTAAAAGATGGGCTGGAGAAAGTGTGGAAGAACAGCCTGGAAAAAAGGAAACAGATTCCTGTGAATTGTCATAAATGTCTCTTCTTCGGATATGTGGAGAACAGCCTTCTCTATGACCTCAACCTTGAAGTGATGAGACATTACAAGTGGATGTAAAATAATTAAAGGATCACTTTTTTTCGATTCTTACCTCATCCCCACATTTAATTTTCAATAATTTTGCAGCGCTGCTCTCATTTACAGCTATTTCGAGAAAATCATGGCTACCAATCAGAGCTAGTAGTTCTCCTTTCCCTGCATACCCATAGGTTTCAAGAAACGGTATCGAATTACCGAATACTTTTACATGTTCTTCAATGCGAAACTTCTTGAACGCATCAGAAGCCTTTATATTGGTAATGACATTGCCAAAATCATCGATATAAATAATATGGCCTGAAATGAAGTTATACCCAACTTCAACTGTTCCATAATCAAGGTGAACATAATCTAATGTCGTTTCACCTACATCTTCCAGAGACATACCTTCCGAGAGGTAGGCACCAATACGGGCAAACACATCTCTTCCATGGAAAGTGGCAGATACATCACCCAATAGACCGAAGTTTGTTATCCTGCGAATCTGCATATACCCCAGCCTGGAAGCTGCAGGAACCAGGAGACCATTATCTGGGCCCACAAAAAAATGGCCTCCAGCAGAGATAACTATTGAATTCCGTGCTGTACCCACCCCTGGATCTACCACCGCTATATGAACGGTTCCTTTCGGGAAATAAGGAGTTACAGAGTAAAGCGCAAAGGCTCCGGCCCGTATGTCAGCATGGGGGACATTGTGAGTTATATCCACTATAGTGGCCCGGGGATTAATGCTCAATATCACTCCTTTCATTGCAGCGGGGTAAATCGAACCAAAATCGGTGGTTAGAGTGATCAGTACCATATAACAGGATTTAACTTTATTCTATAAAAAAAGAGTTTGTCTAAAAAGTCAGCAGTTTCCTAAAGCTGACTAAGCTAAAGCATAGAATATCAAAACTTCAATAAGAATCACTCTTACCGAATAAAAAAATATTTATTGAAAAGATGAGGTGTGAGTGCTCTTTTTGAGCGGCCTAACCCCAATTCAATGCCTAGCTATTACTTTCACTCCACTAAAACAATCTATAAAACCTTTGAGTTTTACAGATTGAGGGGGCATGTCCGTGATTGGAGCAAACTACCCAGATTGTCGAGACCTGGATAATAGGTAACCATGGTGAAGCTATTTGCGCCAACAAATAGCACCATGCCCTATTGCAAAAATGCTATAGTCTTATTTAATGCTTATTAATTTAATTTCTTGTTTGAAAAGAACCAAAATTAATAATTTGTTATAAGACCGATAATCTGGCTCAAATTAGATTTTTCAAATTTCATTTATGTACTTGAAATCTTATCCTTTAGTGCTGTTGCTTTCTTACTCAAGATGTTTTCAAATCTGTTGGAAAAGATTTCCCCTATACTATCGAAACTATAACCTGCTGCCACTAAAGTTAATCTGTCAAGTTCATTTATATCAGTAGTGACAACTAAACCTATGAAAGTAAGATCAAGCAAAAAGATTCCAAAAATTATGGACAATTCTTTGATGTTAATCCATCTACTCCAATCATCAACAGACTTGAATTGAATACCAGTTGATGATTTTGTTGATTTTATGGCGTCTATAGCTATATGGAACAAAGCTCCTGAAAAAAATACTAAATACAAATTAATGTCACTAAATGTATACTTTCCTCCTGTAAAGGAGTTAAAAAACCATGAGAGGACACCAATACCCAGCAAAAAAGTTCCAACGATTCTTAAATAGCCTTTCCAGCGTTCTTTTTTTGGTTCAACTTTTAATATTAATCCCTGGGATTCATCTATGATATCGTCTATAAATGCAGGATGCCGGGCAAGGTATTTGAGCATCTCATTTGATTGTTCTTTTGAACAGAGCTCGTCTTTGAATTCTTCATAGAAATCGAGGGAGTAACCGGATTTAAGGGTTTTAAGGTTTGCTGCCACGCGATCAGGAACGGTTATTATATTGCATAAGTAGATCTCATCTTCCAGGTATTGCACACATTTTTTTAATATATCTACGTTTTTCTTATTGTCTTTTGCATAATTCCCAAAGATGCTATTGATTAAATGCCATTTGTCCTTAATCGCTTGGACAGTGTCACCATGTTCTGAAATACATGGATTTTCCTCAAAAAGCGTACCAATTATCTCTAAATTCTTGGTTATTATGCCTGAGCATGTATCATAAATATTTTTATGGATTTCTGATGTCTCAACACTACACGTCTCTTTCTCTGAGCTTGAATTCAGATCAATGAGATCAGAGAAGGAAGTGCGAATTGTCTGAAATTCAACTCTCATGTTTCGCAACAAGAATAAAAATCGACATTTACTTGGATCTTTGGTGCATTTTGGTGACAATTTTTCTTTATGATTATCATCCACGTAAGGCGCAGCTATCTCAATATTATCATCAACGGACGGTGCAGCCATCAAAACTTGTGGAAAATTATCATCAACAGAAGGTGCGGCCATCTTGATACTAGCACCCAATTTAAGATTAGATGATTGTGTGTTCACTGATACCAACTCCCCAGGTGCCAAAGAAACTACAGTATTTCCTCCTAACTGTGCATAAATATCATATGATCAATCTATATTCAGAATTGCAGATCAGAAATATATCCCAACAACTGAAATAGCAATGGCACTATGATAATAATCTAGAAATGAAGAGATATAACTTTTATGTGTACAATTCAAACAAAATGCTCTACAAGCAATTGATTAGAGAGGATTTCGATAAACTTCCATTTTTAGCCGATTGTATATAAATGATATATAAGGCAATTTTCAAATACCGAGGTTTTTCGAAGTCCTCTAGACATTTTTCCAGATTTGATGCATCAACTGTTCTTTCAATCTCCCAAACTTCAATAGTAACTCTTATATATTATTCCACCAATTTTTACGTTGTCATGCGCCAACATGACGTAAACTAAGGAGCAAACTATTATGTCGAATACTGAAAATTCATTAGACGTAGCTTCAACTATGTCTATCAGAGGCTGTGAAGCCTCTCTGAAAGACGTTTCTGAAAGATCCCGCGATATAGCTTCACTTATCTACGATGATAACAGAAAACTCATTGACAATGATGCTGAGTTTGGCTCTGACTGGAACAAGCGTGTAGCAAGAACTATCAAACATCTCGCGGGGGTGGTGTGATGGCCAGGGCAAAATACCGTATCAAGCACAATAACGGGAGCGGGATGTACGTAACCCTGCCATCAGAGCTGGCCTGCTCCCTGGGGATCAAGGACCTGGAAGGGAATCTCAAGGTAAAGTGTGTCAGGTTCGAACTTGGCCATGATGATAAAGGACCGTATGGTATCATCAGGCCAGCAGCGGACTGATCCCAAGCAGACTATCAAGCTTAATTTACCTGCGTATGCTGCACAAGTTCGCCCTGCCGGTCACTCATGAGTTTGGCTGTTACTTCCATGTAACAGACCTGGACTTCTATTATGCGGTGGTCAGTTACTACTCTGACAATGTCACTGACCGCTACAATCACCACATCAAGTTAGGGGACCGGGTCTTCAAGTTCTGGAGCAAGCAGGGCGGATTGTACAACCCGAAAACCAAGAAACTGGCCTTTGAGTATATGCTGCAATGGACCGATAAGGAAGGTGCCAGTAAATGCACTTACACCATCAAACCTTTGTTTGGCAAAGGTACGCGAACAAAGACCGGCAAACTGCTTAACCTGCCGTCCGTGGGTGTAAATATTCACATCCAGTCCTCTTACATCGACCTGGACGAACATTTCCAGATCATCTGGGAGTTCATGCGGTACATAGATGCTGACAGGTTTCAACACTCTATCGACCGTTCAAGGTCCACTATCTACCAGATGGCCCGCCATATAAGGTATCATGAAAAACACGAGCATGATATGGTAACCATGCTCCAGGCCATAGAAAAGGAGACTTCCATGCTTGGGGATTCCAAGCTCGTGAAGACCCTGCGCTCCGGCAAGTACGATATGTACAAGCTCGACAATCCTAACTTCTCGGTATGCAATATTAAAACAGAGTTCCATCACTCGGTTAAATCGTACCGGATAACCAATTTCCTGGACCGCAGACCAGAGGATCCTTTAAGACACCCCAAGCTTGAGGTGTTCCTCAAGTCGGACTCTGACCAGAATCCTTCCATCAACCAGTACCTGAACCTCAAGAAGGATCTGGATAACCTGCTTATCAAACTCATCAATTTCATAGGTCCCATAGAATACGTCTCTGATTCTTATTTCGATGCCGAGAAGGTCTTTGAATACCGCTATGATCTTCCAGAGTGGGACTACAAGACCACCACATCCGGGGTGCAACACATAGACCTTGGGGAGAACATGCAGGCCATCAAGGCCCTGGCATTCATAGCCCTGCAATCCGAAGGCTGTGCAGACTTCAGGGACATCCAGGAAGGCACCGAGATCCCGGAGCGGTCCCTGTGGCGGTACATCAACCACTGGAAAGCCGAAGGCATCCTGGACAGCGTAAGACACCAGTGCACCCAGGTCTTTTTCAAGACCCGCTCCCTCTGGGAAGCCGCCCGAAAGCCCCTTGCGGACCTGTGCAGCGTCCTTAAGATCGGCTTCAAGAAGATCTTCGGCCAATACTTCGTGGACTCCGGCATCATCCGCCCCTTCCGAGAACGTAAAAAGAACCTGAAACCCATCAACTCCACTATATCCACCAGACAACACCAATACCCCACCGAAACTCCCCTCATAGTCGAAACCTACCGGGAAGCCAACCGTCTCTCCAAAGAACTAAAAGAACTCGGCATCTCCCGCAAGATCGCTGTAGTTTCAAACAGCAATACAATCGGGTCCAGCCGTGTGATCGGATGAATTGGCATAGCGCAGGCTGTTGAAGTTGATGCAAAATAGTATTAAACGCTAGTATAGTTTATAATCTAAGAAGAGATTCTATTTCATGATTATGTCTAGTAAATGCTGGGTTGCAAAATGGGGATTACTTCAATTAAAAGTAAAAAACGAAGATAATTCTTCAAATGAAATCAATAAATCGTTTTTCCCTAAAATACAACCTACAATTTTAGATGAAACTACTCGAAAACAGAATGAGATTGATATTGTCACCTGTATTGAAAAAATATTAAATGATTCTGGGGTAATAACTAGAGTAACATTGGATAAAAATAAAACAAAGAATTTGTTCAAAGCCATTGTAAAATTGACCAATCCAATCAAATTGGAAATTGACTCAAAGTTTATTTATGAGCGTCAACAGAATCCTTTTTTTTAGAGAAACCTGTAAATACCGATTTTAAATTTAATGTTTTATATGATGGTTATTTCTATATGATATACTGGGAATGGGAAGATATTAATTTACAGAGCTTCTTTGAAGCTTCTACTATCAGAAATATATTAACAGATACTTTTAACAATTCTAACTTTTTTACCACCAAATCAATCCCTCCAACACCTTTCAGAGAGGACCTAGTTTTTACATTTTCCCACGATGACAACGTAGATAAATATCATATAAAATCAAAAAAGGGTACCGATCATTTACAAAAAATATCTGTAAATTTAGCTAAAGAAAAAGATGAGCATGATTTCTTTAGACATCTTTACTCATTGATATACCGCGATTTTTTTGGATATTTCGTCGTGCTTGAAAAAAATAGAAACATTGTTTCTAAAAAATATAAGTTGGATGAAGCGTATCAGGAATTAACAAACACTTGTTATGAATTTCAGTGTTTACATTTCTTTCAGTACTTAAGACGAAGATACTTGAAAAAGCAAATAAAAGAGGGAATTATAAAGTTATTTCACGGTTATTCTAGTTATTATTCATCATATTGTAGCTATGAAATTCAGAAAAACGACATTTTGAAAAAATTCCCTGATAATGAGTATTAAGATGCATATACAGATAAATTTAAAATAGAACTTGAAAGTGAAATGTATAATTTTGAAATATTAAAATCTTTGATAGATTATTCAAAAGATATCTTGGTATCCTCCGAAGAAAACTACAATTATTTAATTGGTGTCATTATTGGTGGAATTTTAGTAATATTAAGTGTATACATTAGCAATCTACTTTCCAACACATAGTAATTACATTTGTGATAATAATTTAAATTATCTACTAATCTATTTTAAATTTCAGGCTACTCGTTTTCCCCTTTTCCCTCTGCCTCCAACAATTCCCCCACCTACCCAGCGTTTGCGCCGCTTCGCGGCGACAGTGGCTTTTTTCATCTGTTCCCTTAGGTACACGATTAAGGAGTGTGTGCCACAGTTGGCATGCATCCCATTTTTACCCTGATTTTCTAAACTCAAAAACTCCACTGGAAATACACCTTTTCGAACCCACCCCAAGCCAAAGGGACGTATTGCCCAGCAATACGTCATTTCCCGCAGGGAAATATTTCTCTTCTCACACCCCTGTCCCTGTGATTAGCGATATCGGTCAGAGGGGAGCCGACAAAGCCCTGCAAACAGCAGTATCTCTAAAATAAATTAAAGCACATTTTAAATGGCCGTCCTTTTCCTTGCGGACATCAGGATGTATGCTTCTGCAAGGAGTAACACAAAAATGCAAACTGTCGTTGTGGTAATAACTGCAGGATACTGGCCAGCGAAACCTTCGGATGAAGTGTGTTTCAGTAGTATTCCTGCATAGGCCCAGACAATAACAAGTCCGTAAGCGATATCTCTGTTCCTTAGTATAGTTGCGATCGCTATGATGAGCCCTGCACTTATCATTATGATGGCCCAGGTCTCTTCGGCCAGACCAAAACCCTTCCATCCAATACTGACAAGAAGAACAGTAGCATTAGCAATAGTTGCCACTGTGATCCATCCAAAGTACACACTGAATGGGAGCCTAATGAAAATATATTCTCTTTGAGAAAATCCTTGGTTCTTCATCGTCTGATTTATCAGTATCAGACAAACAAGGATCACTATCATCAGTAACATGGACAATGGGATTATGTGATAATGCCAGGCGAAGATCCAGGCTGTATTGGCAATCGAAGAAACTGAGAACAGTACTCCGATTCTACTTAACAGCTCGGACCTCATGGCATTTGTATGATCTCGGAAAAAGCCAAGCTGGTACAATGTATATCCTGCAAGCAGCAGGTATATGAGTCCCCAGATAGCAAAGGTCAGTCCAGCAGGGGCAAAGAGATTGGGATAGGAATCTGAGATCTGGCCAGTGTTCACTCCATTGATCGGGAGGGCGTTGGCCA
Organism: Methanosarcinaceae archaeon UBA470; assembly: GCA_002508425.1. GTDB lineage: Archaea > Halobacteriota > Methanosarcinia > Methanosarcinales > Methanosarcinaceae > Methanomethylovorans. The sequence goes on along the minus strand of DAKU01000014.1, from coordinate 13,144 downwards.
GACCATTGACGATAACCATTACCAGAAAAGTTATTGCCGTGATAATTTTGATAATTGCATCTCTTTCATTTCTTTCCATTGTTGTTCCCCTCATGTTGTAAAGTATAACCCTTCTCTGACAGTAAAGCAATAGAAGTGTTCTTAGTTGTGTGTATTTAAGGCTGTGCAATACAAGATAGATAAGTTCCATCTGTGGTCATGGATTTACAAAATTCTCTATAGTCTCTTCAAGAATTCCTCCAGCGGGACATTAACCTGTACCTGTGGTATATTCTTAGTTTTGTATCGACAAATATCTGTTTCCAGTGATCCACTCTTCGTTTGGAAATACTCCAACGACTTTACTTCTTCTTTTGAGTTCCTTGTTTATCCTTTCCAGGATGCAAATGCCAAAAAATATTAAGAAACAAACAGAATCGATCGAAAGAAGACAAATAGGGAATTTCAATAGATGTTGTCGTGATGATCGTAATCTTCAAGGATCACTGCTTTTGAGTCTTCATCTATTGAAAAAACCAGAACGAAGTGTTTATCGATATGTACTCTTTTGAGATGATTCATAGGAGCCCTTAGATTCTTGTATCGATATGGATTTTCTAAAATCTCAGAGACCTTAGTTGAAATAATCTCAAGTTGCTTTTTGTTCTTCTTAGCCAACTTTTCAAATTTGCTATCGAGCTCTTCTTTGATTATCAAATTGTACATAAAAATCAAAGGTTGTATCGTTTACGGAAGTTCTCAACAGTGCCCACTTCGATAGTTTTTTGGCTCTCTATTCTTTTTAGTTTTTCAATATACTCAGGTTTTAACGCAGGCTCCAAGATCTCTTCTTCGTACTCAGCTGCCATTAGATCAATAGCTTCGCTCTTGTTTTTCAAATCGTATTTTGCTTTTATAATATTCAAAATCCGGTTTGTACGGTCATCAATGTTTATTATCGCTTGCACCATGTATTAACATTGTGTTAATATCGTATTAATATGTATCTCTTTTAATGAGAAACCTATTTTCCCCGGTAGTGTCCCCCATTTTGCTGTAAAATAGGATAATCCTGTACCGAATTAGAATATTGCGAACAACTAGGAAGGTACGACATCATGAATCTATATGACTTAGAAGGGCTGTTGTTCTAAGCGTAGCGCAGAAGAGCAGCCCGTCAAATAAGGCAGCAGACCAAAAAAAGAGAGTTTGAGATCCTATCGAAAGCCATAACCTACAGTTTCTTCAAGAATTCTTCCAGCGGGATATTTACCAGAGCCTTGATAGCCTTCTGGCCGGAGATAACTTGCAGTTCAGGCACTTGCAACATCAACCTTTGCGATCTCGCCAAATACCCTGGCCTGCTCCTCGGTAACTTCAAGCACCAGCTCGATAGCTTCCTTGATATTTTCCAGAGCTTCCTCTTTGGTATCTCCTTCACTTATCGCTGCCGGAAGTTCCAGGCAGCGTGCAGTGTATCCACCTTCTTCTGCAACCTCAAGAACTATTGTGTACTGCATAACTATTCATAAGCGGTTCTTGTATATTAAAATTCATTTCATAGCAGAGCAAGCGCAGAAGAGCAAAACGTCTGACTGAAATATAAATTGGATTCGACCTTTACAACCCACTCTAAATGATATTCGTACCTCTGCTTATTATGTCAACGTATTCCTTGAAAAGGTACATCTTATATCTTTTTTTACCAGTCACTTCGTTGAGAATACCTATTTCTTCAAATCTACTTACAAGGTTATTTGCGGTGACAGACGATATATTTAACCTATCAGCAATGTCCTTATTGCTGATAAGGGGACTGTCAAACAACAGGTTTATCAATCGTATAGCATGGATGCTTGAGATAGAGTTCTCATAGACTTTATTTGTCATATCGTCTTTCAATTTTATAATTTCCCTTGCGGTGTTAACCGCTTCCTGGGAGGTTTCACTAACACCTTTGAGGAAGAACTTGAGCCAATCTTCCCACGCGCCTTCCGTGCGTACTTTCATAAGCAGATCATAATATTCGCTTCTATTGTTCTTCAAGTAAAAACTCAGGTACAAAAGCGGCTTTGACAGTATTTCTTTCCAGACAAGATAGAAGGTGATGATAAGTCGTCCCATCCTGCCATTGCCATCAAGGAAGGGATGAATTGTTTCGAACTGGGCATGTATCAATCCAATCTTGATAAGGGGCGGTATGTTGTCCTTTTCGTTCAGGAACCTTTCCAATGCTTCCATTGCAGGTACGGTTATAGCCGGTGTTGGAGGTACGAAGATAGCTTCCCTTATGGAAGCACCTGGGGTGCCGATGTAATTCTGAAGAACTTTGAAATTACCGGAATTCAGTCCATCCCCTCTTGTTCCCTCCAGCAGGATCTTATGGATCTCTTTTATAAGGTCCAGGGACATTGAGGTTTCGACCAGTCTTTCAATTCCATAGTTCAGAGCTTTGATGTAATTTACAACGTCCTTTATTTCGCTGATATCTTCTTTTGGTACAAGGTCCGCTTCAAATTCCAGAACTCCTTCAAGGGATGCCTGTGTGCCTTCGATCTGTGAACTAAGAAGAGCCTCTTTCTTAACGTACATTGCAATGAAAAGGTCCGGGTTTGGTAAAACCGAGGTGATCCCATCCAGCCTTGCAAGATTCCTGTCAGCTTTTGAAAGCAACAAATGTAGTTCATCATCATATTCGATAGGAGGCTCTGGTGGCAACTCTCTGGGTATGAAAGATCTGTAACCTTCAGGCGTCAAAACAAATTTCCCGGCTCTTTCATTCATAAGATAACGATCCTTTACTAAGAGTTCATGTTCCTACTTTAAGTAAAGCCTTCTTTACTTAGAATCGAGTTAGCATTTTAAGTAAAGGTTTCTTTATTTAAAATTGTATCTTTAACTCTAAGCAAAGATCCCTTTACTTAGAATAACAACAGTCAAATCGATCTCTTGCCATTTAGGCACGGATGCGCTCCAGACAGCGTGCAGTATATCCACCTTCTTCCACTATTTCAAGGACTATTGTGTAGAAAAACTATTAAAATCAATTACCTAAAAGAAAATAGTATATATGGAGACTTCAAAAGCTGTAGATCGCATGCTCTTTCTATTCCATTTCCAAATACGTTCCTTCCCCGGTAACAAGCTCACCCTTCAGTGTCTTCCATCCATCCTGAAGACCTAATAACTGGATCTCCATATATTCCCTATAACTACTTCTTGAATCCCACCACTCATTCATTCCATCCAGACTGATGGAAATACGCACATTAGCATTGGGGAGGGTTTCATAATGAACATATATCTGACTGTCGTAAGTGTAAATTTTTGCATGTTTTTCATATATCTTATCCCCGGGACCTACATAGGTGAGATTATATTTTGGCATTAGGACCATCGAATTATTCATGGGATTCATTGTATCTGCAGTTAGGTTAGAGAACACTATTGTACTAAGATCTGTAGTATTCAGAATAGGCGGACGTGTCATTTTTTCAGTTTCCATAGAAAGCATAGGCCCGTGTTCTGTTTCTACAATTGCATATTTCCAGGAAGGACCATCACCATTGAAATTATGATCTATTATATCCTGGCCTACTGAAGACGTATTGTTCAGTATCGGTATTGGTACGTATAAAGTTACGTTGTTCAGTATTTGGTCCGTTGAAATTGAAACAGTATAAGGATAACTGGTCATAATGGTCATTTCATACAGCATCTGTTTCTGTGCTTGCCACCATAAAGATAGCAGACCAGCAGAAACAATCATTACCAATATAAAGCCAATCATTATTTTATAACGGTTTCTCATATTTGTCTCCAACAACGTTCAAAAGAAAGAGTTAAAAGAATATATGGATTCCCATAAATTCATATATGAAGATCTAATTTTTGAGTATACTCATACTATAATGGAACTTTATGAAACATTCTTGCCTCCACAACCAATAACAAGTTGCAGATGGCGAAATCTACCACCTTTATAAGATTCTTGAGTTACAGCTTGGAGAAGATTAAAAGGGTGTGAGAGAAGTTTTGAAACAGGTTCTTTAAAAAAGAAATCTCAATTAAAACTAGCTCTATGTGACAAACTAATTTAATACCATTGTACCTATCAGCATCACAAAACCTCATTAAAAAGGGCTGAAGTCCGCAGAACTCCACCCATTCCTAATTTTAACCTCGGTTTTAAGATAATTTAAAATGTATTTACCCTCCGCCCACCTACTAAACACTGTATGTCAAACTTCAATGAATACAATATAAGGCAGGTGGGCGAGCGTATCCGGCTACCTGGAATCTCAGTATCGATCTCTGAAAATAAAAAAGAAGACGGCACACTCTTCAGGTGGGCCCAGCTTTCCAAGTTCAACACAAAAACAGAAATGTCCTAAAGACATAACAAGCAAACCCCTCGTCCTCGAAGTCCAGGCTATCACCAAGGATAAATGGGGCTTCTATAATTTCCTGCCCCAATCCTACTTCTTTGATGTCTCGCAGGTTCTGGACCTCTATAACACCTCCGAAGAACTCGACCCCCTCACCTGATTTACCGTTTCGCCGTCCCGCACATCATGGCAAGCGACCAAGGCCGCCCGCCTGATGGCGGCGGCAGGTAAGTATATTGAACTGAAGAAATAAATTATGGTTCAATTTTAGGTAAGGATTCTCCATTTCTCTCTGAATAATCATAGAAAAGATGATGACAAGACTATTCTTTATACAAAAGTTCTCCATGTACTAGTGATGTAAATTACCACATATAACTCTTAACCATAGAGGATTTCGATAAACTTCCATTTTTAGCCGATTGTATATAAATGATATATAAGGCAATTTTCAAATACCGAGGTTTTTCGAAGTCCTCCATAATAAAATAGAGTTGGATGCAAATAGAATATTCTAAACCGATGATTTAAAATTGTAGAACACTCTGATTTTTGCAACTAAATGAGGTGGTCAATTGTATGGAACAAGCAAATACTGTGGAAACATACCTGAGATTAATAGACAAATGTTGTGTTCAATGTGATGAAATCTATTATCGAGGTCAATCTGAAAAATACACCAACATGCAACCGAGCATTGCAAGGAATGAAGGTTATCTTGAAAATGAAGGGCGAATATATGAAGAATCAATTGACATGAAGCCTGATGAATTTCAAGCATTCGCCTCACCACTTGAAATATTATCAAAAATGCAACATTATGGTATTCCTACTAGACTTGTAGATGTAACAATTGAGCCTTTAATAGCTTTGTTTTTTGCTGTAGTGGATATAAAAAGTGAACATCCTGGAAATGTATATGTTTATCTCTCAGAGGGCTGTGATTTTGAAGATAAGCGGGTAAAAGCCTTATCCCTTCTTGCTACAGTACATAATTATGATTTAGAACACATTTGCAATGAATTCAGGCATCGGTTTGAAGTAACTATAGATTCGCGTGAACTTCTATCATTGATTGAAAAACCTGTGTTTGTAAAGCACTGTGATGAATTAAAAGCTTCAAACAGTCGTTTGTATAACCAAAAAGGAGCTTTTGTTATATGTAGTAATGTTATTGAGAATGGATACATAAAAAAGGATTTGAATTCTCTTGATACTATAAATCCATCAATGATCATTCGTATTCCTTATGAATATAAAAAGCAAATTAAAGATGAGCTTGATAATCTAGGTATTAATGATCTAACGGTATATCCTGAACTGCCATCAGTTGGAGATTATATTAGAACCAAATATAATAAGGATAATTTTTCACTTGATGAAACATACGTTCTAATGAATAAAAAAGACATTTCCATAGCAGGCGCTAGGAGAATATTATTTTTTGCTACTTTGAAATCCCCTTTAACTACTTTGAAACCTCCTCTAACGATTGAACAGATTATAGAAACTGCTTTTGGCTTAATAGATCAATATCGACCTCAATATGATGTTATCACGGTCCACATTGCTAAAAATGGTGAAGATTATATTATGTATAATTGGATTCTTAGTGCACAATGGATCAATCCAATGTTGGATCAAAAATATAGGCCGCCAGTACCTTTTGAAATTGATTGTAGTGACGGATATTATTTAGAAAAACCCACATCTTATAGCACTTTAAATGACTTGTATGAAAACAATGCCTTTGGTGATGATAAAACTCTATTTATATCTCATCAGAAAATATATAATTGCATTATCCGAATCTATCAAGAATTCAGGATAGCAAATGAGAATTATATTGCAACTAATTTTCTTGAATTGATTAAAAAGAATCAAGAAGCATTACATAATCTTTCAATTCAATGTAGGAATTTTGCGCGCTCTAGAGATCCGGAGTTTGATGATTTTCTTTATCGTCATCATTGTGCTGTATATTCTCTGGCTGACCTACACTTTTTAATTGAAAATGATAAACTAAATGGAAAGGAATTGCATTCTCAAATAAACCTTTATTTGACTAAAGCAAAAAAAGAGATCGATTTAATTGAACGGCACAGCAATCAATGGAAAAAAAAGTTAGGGATAACTGATTTAGAATCCTAATAGAGGGAGTAAATCCCTCACACACTCTCCCTCAATATCTTCGCGATCTCCGGTTCCTTCTCCACATCCACAACAACATCAACCCTCAAAGCCATACCACACCGGGAACAAAAAGTTGAAGTCGGCCCGTTCAGCCTGCACCTGGGACACAGAGTACTTGTAAGCTGTGGCATTGTATCCTCTTCCTTGACAATCCCGTGGATCTTCAGGATAGCATTATCGATCTGCTTACCTGAAAGATGCACATATGTTTGAGGCATATTAGAACCCTGCACCCATCCCAAATGTTCCTTCATCTGGGATTCAGTCAGGTATTGCGCGAGATCCGTGCTCCGCGAGTGTCTGAAGAGGTGGTTGTAAACCCTCTTTCTGATACCTGCTTTCTTAGAAATTCTTTTTATAACCATCCTCAAAGATGGATAATCAAGCTGTTTACCCCTGCCTTTAATTCCAATCCCGACCCATAAATAAGCATCAGGATTGCGTTTGTGTGGGTGAATATCCAGCCAGGCTGCAAGATATGGTACACAGAAAACAAGTCTTACTCTTCTCATACCTGTTTTACCGTCTACCGTTGCAACAGCACCATGTTTATCAAAAACCACATGCTTTATTTTCAATTCGCCTATTTCCCCGGTCCTGCCTCCGGCGTCCCAGAAGATTGCTATTATAGCTTTGTCTCGGGGATGATCTGCAGCTTCAATCATCTGGAAGACATCTGTCTCAGTAAGTAATTCCTCCGGAAGCTTAGTGGGATTCTTGACTCTGCGACGAATCCATTTTGTAATATCCGGATCTACTCCATCATTCAGCCATCTGAAAAACCGTTTAACCGTGATTTCATAATCATGTTTTGTAAGGTCACTGATTTCTGCTTTTGCAACCATCTCCATAATGTGCTCTACATTCTCTCTTGTAGCACATTTGAAGTCAAAATCACACCACTGACCAATAACATGAAGCTGAGTCAAATATTTTAAAACCCTTGGTTTCTTCAAACCTTCAAGGAAAAGAGAACGCTCAAATTTAAAAAATAGTTCCTTGTGCGATTCAGAATAGTTTGCAGACCTTATTCGATCTTCTGTTGCCTTTAATTTTCTATCATAATCGTATAGTGCCACTTTTCTCACTTCACCGTTATGTTTAAAAAGTAACTACCTAGCAAAGTGAAAGTAAATGGAAGCACTAAAATGAGGTGTGAGTGCTCTTTTTGAGCACTCAGACTTTTGAGGAGGTACCTGACTCTAGGCAGTGGATACTACAATACATCACATCGCGGACGCACTTGCTCAGGACGTACATCTCATTACCACAGTTTTGACAGGTTACGGTTACAAATTCCATAGATTTTCCCCTCCTCTTGCAGATTTGCTGTGGTGAACACACCTTTTTGATCATTTACAATCATTGTCGGAGCAATGATTGAGATTCTAAGAATCCCATGATTTGAAGTGTATTCACCACTTTGCTATTGATCTAGCAAATACCTACTTGAAAGCAGTATATAAGAATATCCACATTAGTAGATATAGTAATTCTCATTATGATGAGTTAAAGAAAAAGACGTTATTTGATAGCATGAAGAGGTAAATTCACATATAGTTTTATTTCTGACGTGCAATATTAATATGAAGGTGTTTCATGAAAGCGGTCATAATAGGTGCAGGGGCAGTAGGCTACCATATAGCAAAAGCACTCTATGCTACTAATGATGTAATAATCATAGAACAAGATCAAGAGACTTGTAAGCGGGTTGATGAGTTAGATGTCCAGGTCATTCAGGGCAATGGAGCGAATGTATCGATATTGTCCAAAGTTCTTAAAGGGACTGACATCCTGATGGCTGTCACTGGTTCCGATGAGGTCAACATCGTAGCATGCATGGCTGCTAAGCTCATTGTAGGCGATAAAGGTAAACTTAAGACAATGGCAAGGGTGAGTAATCCGGATTACATTAATAAGCCAGTAGCCAAGCGTGCTAGTATAGGCATCGATGTGATGATATGCCCTGAACTTGCTATGGCTTCTGAAGTCGCACAGATACTTGCAATACCATCTGCCATTGATGCAGAATCATTTGCAGAAGGTAAAGTGGAAATGATGGAGCTGGTGGTTTCGAAAGGAAGTTATTTTGCCAATAAGATGTTGAAAGACCTTTATCTTGCTGATTCTTGTATAGTAAGTGCTATTTTTCGTAAAGATGACGTGATCATCCCTCATGGAGAAGATTCTATGCAGGAGAACGATCACATAGTAGTAATAGGTCAACCTTCTGCAATGAAGGAAATAAGAGGACTTCTGGGAGAGATAGTTGGCAAACGTAGCAAGGTCATGATCATAGGTGGAGGTATAGTTGGTTTTTACCTTGCGAAACTCATTGCTAACAGCGAGACAGATATTAAGATCATAGAATCGCGCAGGGCTCGATGTGAAGATATCGCAGACAAACTTTCCGGGGTTCTTGTATTGAATGGCGATGGAACAGACATCACCCTCCTAAAGGACGAGGGTATCAATGAAATGGATGTGGTCATTTCCGTTACAGATAGTGATGAAAAGAATCTCTTGTGTTCTCTTATAGCTAAAAAACTGGGCGCTAAGAAAGTTATCGCCAGGTCTGATAGGTCTGATTACATCTCTCTGTTTGAAATGGTAGGGGTGGATAGTGCAGTAAGTCCCAGAGGAGCAACTGTCAATGAGGTACTTAAATTGACAATGGGAACAAGCATTGGGACGATCACTACCATCGAAGGACAAAAAGCTAGAATCATTGAATACACTGCTTCAAGCAAATCAAAAATAGTTGGTAAACCATTGCGTGAAGTGAAATTCCCTGCAGGTGCCATTGTAAGCATGATCGTGCACAATGGAAGGACCATCGTTCCCCGTGGAAGTCATGTGGTTGAGGAAAATGACAGAGTTGTGGTATTCACTCTCCCATCATCCATGGAAGCAGTGGAAAAACTTTTCAAGTAATAATGGTGGTTCATGAACTCAAAAGTCATACTGAGTGTATTGGGAACTCTCCTGCGTTTCCTGGGACTTATGATGATATTTCCCTTGCTTTTGGCTTTATATTATCATGAAAGCTCAGTTCCTTTTCTTGTAGGCATGGGCTTAACAGAAATGGCAGGTATATATCTGTGGTTACGCTACAAGTCAGATGATGACTGGAAGCTAAGGGAAGCTTTTGCTGTTGTAGCCCTCAGTTGGTTAGTAGCTATGTTTTTTGGATCCATTCCATTCATTGTTGAAGGTATGTCTCCGCTAAATGCTTTTTTTGAAACCATGTCGGGCTTTACCACTACCGGTGCAACTATCCTTGATGAAATAGAAAGCCAATCACGAAGCATTCTTTTCTGGCGTTGTATGATCCAGTGGATAGGGGGAATGGGCATCATTGTGCTGTTCGTTGCTATTCTTCCAAAATTGTCCACCGCCGGTAAACTACTTTTTCGTGCTGAAGCTCCCGGCCCTACAGAGGATAAGATAAAACCCAGGATAAGGGATACAGCCAAGATCCTCTGGATGGTATATGTGGTGATATCGGCCTTGCAGATCGCTGCATTACACCTTGCTGGCATGTCAACCTATGATGCTGTTACTCATACATTCACCACAATGGCTACAGGCGGTTTTTCCCCTTATGGCCAGGGCATTGCAGCTTTTGACAGTCCTTTAATAGAAGCTATAATCATAATTTTCATGTTTATAGCAGGAGCAAACTTTGCACTGCTTTACAGGACTCTTTATACTGATCATAAAATTCTCTTTAAGGATGAAGAATTCAAGTTTTACACAGCTGTAGTTGTAGTGGCAAGTGCTATGCTCATCCTCGCATTGAGATATGGAATAGGTGCAGATCCCTTAACCTGTCTGCGCTATTCTGTGTTCCAGGTAGTATCTCTCATTACAACCACGGGTTTTGCTAGTATAGATTTCAATTTATGGCCTGACTCTTCAAGGATAGTACTGTTACTTGTAATGTTCATCGGAGGATGTGCCGGATCAACTGCGGGTGGTCCAAAAGCAATAAGAATACTATTGTTATTGAAGTACGCCAGATGGGAACTATTTAAATCCATTCATCCAAAAGCAGTAAAGCCTATCAAATTTAATGGAAAGACTGTTCCAGAAAATGTGATACATGAGACGGTATCATTTGTGGTGATGTATTTTCTGATATTCATGACAAGTACATTTATTATTTCATTGATGGGGGTGGATATTCTTAGCTCAATAACTGCATCCATCACAACTCTGGGTAACATAGGTCCGGGATTCAATCTTATCGGACCAATGGGAAGTTTCAACGCCCTGCCAGCACTTGTTAAAGTGGTATTGATAGCAAATATGTGGATAGGTAGGCTTGAAATATTTACAGTGCTGGTAATGTTCACTCCAGAGTTCTGGAAAAAGTAAAAGAAGATCTTTCCACAAGACAACTGGATGGGTAGAGTAGATGACTGATAAAAATATTTTGATAGTCCTGGGCGGATTCGAACCACCGTCTTCGGCTCCAAAGGCCGAAAGGATTGACCACTACCCTACAGGACTATGCTGATTGTTAGATTACGGTCGAATTGACGCAGGTCCTGATATAGACCTGCTGGTTCTTATGGGTATCGATTGTCACATATTGATAATAAGCGTTACCAAATCTTCATCTTTGAGCACATGGTCAAGACCTGCTCTCTGCCCGGGGTGCTTGGCAGACCTTCCCCATATCTGAGAATACCTGAACTTCCTGCGGAAATCCCTGTGCAGCTTGTCACAGACATCCCCTACGGTCGTACCATTCTGCACTATCATGGGCTCTTCGAGATCTGCAGGCCCTCCCTGCGGTTTAAGATAGATCCTGATGAAATCCAGGGCATCGTAAATGTTGTCTTGCACAACGTGGAGATCAACATCCCGATCGGCAGAGATGAAAGCTGCATCCGGGAATTTTCGTTTTGCCGCTTCCAGGGAAGCAGGGTCGGCCAGATCTACCTTGTTCACTGCAATGATGGACGGGATGTACACCCTGTTCCCCATGACTACATCGATGAGCTGGTCAACGTTTATGTTTTCCCTAATTAGCACGTGAGCATTGTGGATCTTATAATCGTTAATTATAGCCTTGATAAGGTCCTCATCCAGTTCCAGCTCCATTGTAGAGCTGACGATGACACCTCCGCGATCCTGCTTCTTGATCACCACATCAGGAGCTTTCTGGTCGAGCCTTATACCTGACTGGTACAGCTCTTCCTTAAGGACATCATAGTGCTGAAGCTGGAACACATCCAGCATGAACAGGACCAGGTTAGTGTTCCTTACCACCGCTATGACCTCTTTTCCCCTGCCTCTGCCGCTTGCTGCACCTTTCACAAGTCCGGGCACGTCCAGGATCTGAATAGTGGCGTTCTTATAATCCATGGCACCGGGAATGACGTCCAGCGTGGTGAACTCATATGCCCCTACCTCGGAATTGGCATCTGTGAGCTTGTTGAGCAGCGTGGACTTGCCCACCGAAGGGAAGCCCACCAGAGTTACGGTGGCATCACCAGATTTCTTTACGGAATAGCCTTCCCCCGAGGATTTGCTTGCAGCTTTCTTTGCCACCTCGTCCCTCAGGCGTGCAAGCTTGGCCTTCAGCTTGCCTATGTGATGGGATGTGGCCTTGTTATAGGTCGTATTCTTTAATTCTTCCTCGACCTCGGAAATCTCCTCTTGTATACTCATCTGGACCTGCCATTACAATAATAACACAATATAATTATACTTTTGCTGAATTTGCTCTTTTCGATCTTGTCACATGAAGGCAATTGGAGTATAAAAAGACATTGTATAATAAGGTAATAGAAAAGATTGGAACATAAGCCAGTATCCTCATTTTTGTGGATAACTTTCCGTGGTAGTATCGTTAGTAAGTGTTAATAAAAGAATATAGCTGCTTGTTTTTAAAATATTAGTTTAGAAATGTATTGACCTCTACAAATTCAAAAGAAACAGTACAATATCTATCATCTCGCTAGACTAATATATATTTTATAACAATTTATTACTGTAGGAGAGTTCATTATGAGAATTTCGGTTATCGGTACTGGATATGTTGGCTCAGTTACTGCTGCGTGTTTTGCGGAACTAGGCCATGAAGTGATCTGTGTTGATGTAGATGAGAAGAAAGTGAGCATGATAAACGCCGGTAAAGCCCCTATATGGGAGGATGGGCTTGAAGAGCTGCTGACAAAGCATGCAGAAAAACACATTATAGCTACATCGGACTATGATTATGCGGTCCAAGAGTCAGATGTATCTTTTATCTGTGTGGGCACGCCTTCCGACGAAAAGGGTAATATCAACCTGTCCATAGTGGAATCCGCTGCTGTGAGCCTGGGAGAGGCCATGGCAAAGAAAGATCATTACCATGTGGCCGTTGTGAAGAGCACGGTAGTGCCAGAGACTACGGAGAAGTTCGTCATGCCTATTCTGGAAAGTTATTCCGATAAGAAGGCGGGTAAAGACTTTGGAGTTGCTATGAATCCCGAATTCCTACGGGAAGGCAAAGCTGTATACGATTTCATGCACCCGGATAAGATAGTTGTGGGAGCCATCGATGAGAGATCATATTTCATGGTCGCGGA
>DAKU01000086.1 GCA_002508425.1 Methanosarcinaceae archaeon UBA470 | reverse complement strand
GCCTGCCTCTGTAATAGAAATTTGATGTTCCTGAATTCTGTCTTCCAATCCATAAGTTATTGGTATTCGGTTTCAACTTCACTCCATTAGTTGGTTTACTTTCAATAAACTGGCCATTTTTATAGAACCGTATCTCGTCTTTATCAAAAGTAATTCCGATCATATACCATATATTGTTAGACAGGCTCATGCCTGAAGTCCGCACGTAATTATTATTACTATCATTCCACTCAAACACAAGTTCTCTTTGCACCACGAATACATCAAAGTTATCTTTTTCATTGCTTCCCTTTCCAACGATTGTATTCGTACCGGCGACATTTCTGCAATTCACCCAGAATAGTATGCTCATTTCATCTGTAAAGTTAAGAGAAGAGTTGTGTGGAATGGCTACATAATTACTGTTACCGTTAAAACTCAATGAATAATTCTTGACACCTGTATTCCACGTAGCTCCGTAGATAGTTCCGTCATTATTCCCTCTTGTATCATGTAGTATGCTGCCGCTACCTTCATCAAAATTCCATATTGAAATCGGATATATGTGTGTTGCAGGCGTGGTATTGGTTTGATTAACACTGCTAGGTTCCATTATATTCCCGAGAACCATACCACTTTTTAGGATAGTGTTAGAAGGTACATGTACCATTACCACATATACCTGATCTGTGTCTATGATGTCCTTTCCCCATAGAGTCGAAGCATCCAAGCTTATAGTGTCGCCAAGTTCCCACAAAGGTTTTGTGTGCAGAGCTAAAAGTTGTTGTGGATTAATTTCAAAACGATCATTATTGATATCCACATAAATTTTGATGTTGTCAACCTGGACTCTTTCTCCCCCTACATGTCTGATCCATATAGTATCAATGTTACTATCTACCCAGCCATCAACATCGATTATTGGTTTTTCGATGGTGCCTTGTGGTGAAAGCAGAAAAACAGCTATGGTTGAGAATGCAATCACAGCTATACCTGTTAGTAGTATTTCTCCTATTATTTCGGAGACTGCATCACAGTTTTCTACCAAGCCTTTTTCTTTTGGATACATCTGTTACTCCTTAAAAGAACGTAATGAATACCAAGTAAGCAGTGAACATCATGAATAGCGAATACTTTAATCCAGCACTAACTTCCCCTCGTTCCATTTTACCTGCAACAAGGCCCGAACACAATCCTTGGATCATGGCTGCATGAAACAGAAGTACATTATATTCATCCAGGTCCACCAATTTGATCAGGGGCATTCCTATGTTTGTATTCGTGCTTGCAATTGGCATGGATGGGAGAAAAAATGCCGCAAGAATGTAGACTATAAAAAGGAACACTCCATAGGCAACATAAATGATGAACACATACACAAACATCTCTGATTTTCTTTCTTTTTTCAACTGCTTCTGTACTTCAGCATCCGTAGCTGCAATTGTAAGTACATTCATAATATTACTGGTGGTTTCTGTGGCTTTGATGATAATGTAGACTATTTTTGTAGTCATTTCAGTCCTGATGCGATACTCAAATTTCTTCAGAGCTTCTGAAAGAGTGGCACCCCAGGATAGTTCATTATGCATTCTCCTCACTTCAGTGTGTAGTATTCCGATCTTTAAATGTGTTGCAAAAGCAATAGCATCGGTTAAAAGCATGCCCGATTCATTCATACTCGCAAGATTCTTCAAAAAATCAGGAATCTGCTCATCTATTTTCGTTATTCTCATATGCCATAGTTCATAAAAGAGAACATATGGAATCACTACTATGAGCATGGCAGTGAATAATTGTTTATCTATTGATGCAAGAGCTGCTGTATTAAAATCCCAAATGGATGTTAAATTAATGAAATCAATATGTTTATTTAAATTATAGTGAAGATAAACGACGCATGCGGGTACACTAATTAACAAAGTATGTGTAGGATTTGCTTGCATCCATTTAATTGGATGAAGTAAACGGGCAGTCATCTTATGGATTTTCTCGTAAAATTTGATAGTTTTTATTTTTTTCTTTTCATTTTCAGTATCTTCTCTTAGAAGAACATGATCAAATTCCTTAAGATACTTGTCCAGCTTGTATATCTCTGTTCTTTTTTCCCCTTGACCTGTTAGTGAATTTAGAAGAAGCAAATACGTTATAGTACTAATAGGTATTATCAGGTAAATTATTACATAAAGTATCTTCGTGCTGCTGGGATTTATAAGGCCAAGGACGACTAATATTGTCATCAGGAAAAGAGGACCTGCTACAAAGGTAGAGATATATACCTCTGCCATAACTCCCAGTGTTTCAAAGAACATTCTTTGCTGCTTCATGGCATTGTCATGGAAATATTTACTCTTTGAGCCAAGGTAAGCACCAATGTTCCCTCCACTTGATAACACGGAAGAAAGACCTTCTAAAAAATCCCGCAGTTCTGCTGAAGGGGATCTGCGAGTAGCATTACTTAATGCTGTCAGCAAATCAGTTCCAAAATATTCTACATCATTTACAATTTTGGTGAACTCTGCGGCAGCAGCTCCATATATATCTCTATGTTCACTTAATGATCTGAACATATCTAATATTGTAATCGCGCCTCCATGACTGAGCGCATATAGAAAAGCAACGGTATGAGAAAGAGATTGATCAATGACGCCTATCCTTATCCCCGCTCTAATGCCTGGGATCAGAAGAGATGTGGTGAATGTAATATAAGCCATTACCACAAAACTGAATACTGTCTCTATTATAGTCCAGTAGGAAGGGGCCATACTTTCGTATATGAGTGGATTTGATGTCAACAATAGAGCAAAAACAAGAAGAACAGTTCCTTTAGACACTGTGTATATAAAAAATGCTGCTAGAATGCCACAAACAATAGCGTATATATAGGCGCGTACAATATATTCATCAGTAAGCACCTTCATACTAGCCCGCTGCAATTGTAATCTGAGTTGAATATAGCGGTCTTTATCTCTAGATATGAATGGTCTGAAGAGATCACACGTTGCTTGCAGAATATTGTGCATCTTATCCTCTCTTCAAATGTTCTGGGAGATCATATCCTGAAGCATATCATTCTTTATGGCATCCAATACCATTGTCGGGTTTGCTGAGTATGCCTGTACAACCAAGGATACACTAACATAATCTCGCATCTGCTTTTTGCTCATGTACTCAAGAATGAGTTCGCGATTGTTCATTTCCTTTTCCAGTTTCTCTTGGTTCCAACCACGTGCCAGCATTACCATTTTCAGAGCATGGGAGTCACCGGAGCGATGAAACTTATCAGCAAGAGGATCCCATTTGTATAGCTCGTTTACAAGCAATTCCCCTGTTATGGAATCCATATCAGTAAGTTCTACAACGGTCTCTGTCCGTCTTACCTTCTCATTATCCACAAAAGTTAGCAGCTGGATGGTCATAATGTCTAGAGAATGTAACATAACACGTGGCACATTTAGGGGTTCACTGCTAAGCCTGCTGACAACTGCTTGCACATCACCGGCGTGGATGGTAGAATATGTTGCATGGCCTGTAGATATTGCCTGAAACAGAGTGAGAGCTTCTGCTCCTCTAACTTCACCCACTAGTATATATTCAGGTCTTTGCCTGAGGGCGGACTTGAGCAGGTCATACATGGAGATCTCACCCCTGTCTGAAAAAGAAATTGCTTCTCTGGTTACTCCGGCTATCCAGTTATCGTGATGCAGCATTAGTTCCCTTGTATCTTCGATAGAAACGACTTTGGACATGGGTGGAATAAAAAGAGAAACTGCATTGAGCATAGAGGTCTTGCCTGATGCTGTTCCGCCTGCAAATAATGCACTGTTCCCATTTTCCATAGCCAGCCAAAAATACGCCATCATTTCCACAGTGCATGTGTTGTAGTCAATAAGGTCTATGGGTGTGATCGGGTCTCCACGGAACTTTCTGATGGTAAATGAACTTCCTCTTGTAGTAATCTCTTTACCCAAGGTTGCCTGAAGGCGAGAACCATCGGGAAGGGTTGCATCGACCAGTGGTTCTCCTATGGAGATATGCTTGCCACTTTTCTGGCAAAGCCTAATGACCATGGAGTTAAGTTCCTGCTCCTCATAAACTATATTTGTCATTATATTACGGTACTTTGCGTGATAGAGAAAAACCGGTATATTTGGCCCGTCACAGGAAATGTCCTCGATGAATGGGTCCATAAGCAGTGAATTTATCCTGCCCTCCCCCATAAAGTTGCGCTCAAGGTAATACATAATTCGATGCATGGAGGGAATGTCAAGGGTTGCATGATATCTTTTGAAGAGCTGTAGTACATTATTGGTAAGAACTTCCAGCTTTTTTTCTCTCTGTATCATCTTTCCCAGCGTAAGTAAATCTTTGAGGTCGTCGTAGAGCATCTCCAGAAGCTCTTTCTCATAGGTTGTTAGTGCAGGCTCTACGACATGAAAATAGTGCACATCTTTCTTTTTTAAAATAGATATGAATGAGTAGGGCTCATTAACCCAATATCGCTCAATTTCAGTATATCCTTCAGGAACAGAATATTCGATGAGCGGGCCATGCACCGATTGATCATATTGCGGAAAGGAGCGGCGGGATTTTTTCCAGAATCGCAGGTCTATACCTGTAATAGCCGAATAAAGTGAATCCATTGATTTGTTGGGGTTATTTCTCTGGACGAGTTTGGCTATCATTGTTTCATCCGGTAGATCCTATCTGAGGCATGAAGCCCATCTATCTCATCATCATCATCATTACAAGTGACTTTTCAATATAAAAACGTTTTGTTTGAGGTGTATGATATGGATTCAAGATTTTTATAAAATTAAATGCCATTCTTAATTAGATATAAAAACAGGGAAAACAAAAAACAGAAGAAAAAAGGACGATTATTACTCATATACCAATGGACTTCTCAAGTTTGAAATGTTAAAAAAGAGAGGAGAGATGCCCGCCAGGGTTTGACGGGCTGACGCATTTTTCTGTGCTTGCCTGATGGTTCATTTTGCCCCTCTAGGCACTTTATAGATTTCCAAATGACTATATAATCCCTTTGATGATAGCGATTATCCTTATCATGCTCATCATCATATAGGGGATGTTTTTCATAAAATGATTAGGAGAAAGATCTAAAACAGGATTTTATAGAGC
>DAKU01000077.1:692-5054 GCA_002508425.1 Methanosarcinaceae archaeon UBA470 | reverse complement strand
TCGATCCCGGCGATCCGGGCTGGCTGCGATCGGCAGGGGCGGATTCCTTGCTCCCTCCCCCTCTTTGCATATGTCAGGGAAAGCATTACGTTGTTAATGCCATGGAATACTATAGGTCCGGTCAAAGTTCCGGTTTTGCGATAAAGGATGCCGAACAATAACCCTGCAAAGAATGTAAATAGTAATTCTATGGGGGATCTCCATGTCATGTGCATTACTCCGAACAAAAATGCCTGTCCAAAAATTCCTATTTTTGTCCCAAATGCACTGATGAGATAATTTTGTATCAAGCCTCTGAACAATAGTTCCTCCCCTAAACCCACAAAGAATATCATGTATATAAGGTCGCGTAGCAGGTATTTCAGTTCAAATGTAGGAAAAGAAGCTGCAGGCTTCAGCACCCAGTATTCTATGGGTCCTGTGCACAGTCCGATCAATACGCCAATTGCAGCGTATTTCAACAAATTGTTTCCCTTAAGACCAACGTTTTCAGGGAGAATATTTTTTTCATGCATATGCCAGAAGCAAAGAGCCAGAATTATTGAGTATACTGCCGGCATTAGGAATTGTTGATTTATAAAAAACCAGGGAAGAGATGATGTAAAAAGCACATATAAAGGAATGAGAGCCAATGATTCTGCAGAATTAATGAATCCCTGCTTCATATCGATCCCGGAGATTATAACATATATCAGGACCGTCATACCAAGACATAATATTATGCCTTCTCCTGCATTAAGATAAGTGAAAATATATTCTGCAATTACAATTGCCAGAAAAATATCTATAATAAACCAAGTGGCTTGAAAGTCATTTAGTTCAATCTTTTTAAGTTTCACAAATTTTACTAAAAGACTTCCCTATAAAATGGTATTGGTCAATGCATATACATCTTTTTAGTTAAGTCTCATCATCTTGGAACTTTTCCCAGTTGAAAACTTGTATTTTCTTCTATGTGCTTTTCATCTCAATACATGTTCCAATGCATGTTTTTAGAATTTATCCACTACATACCCAGGAAGTTATACTATACAAAATAATATACTAAACACATCTATCTTATTTCTTTTAATCTATTTCAATAATAGAAATACTAAAATAATTAGGTATGTTAATATAGGTAACAAAACAATATTTCATAAATATTCATAGATTATATTACCCTATGAATTTTTGGTGGGTGGTTATATAAACTCTACAGACAAACAATACTTCTCAAAAATGTTGGTTATATGGTTTGCTGTTTTGGTAATGGCAAGTCTTATAACTGGGTTACACGATGCTGGTGCTCCGGTATCTGTGTCTGTTTTTCCCGAAGTGCCAGTTGAAGGAGAGCCTGTATTAGTAACTTTCAATCTGAATAACCCGTCAATTCAAACTAATTTAGCTGATTATGAGCTATATGCCAACGGGGAACTGATAATGGATGGTACGGCAGAAATCGCTCCATTGTCATATAAAAAATACCAATATACATACGTGAATCCTCTGGAGATGGGGGAACAGGTAACTTTTGTAGTAAAGTCAAAAGTTGGTGAAAAGAACTATGATGAGTATATGTCGCTGCCCGCATACCCGCCGCAGGTATGGAGCAGTTTTGTGAGTTTTGCTGCCTTCTCTACGACAGCCATGAGTTATATGACCACAATGTCATACTACGATCAGGAGTTTGGCGACGCTGCTACTCTTAATGTAAGCGTAATCTTCTCGATTGTTCTTATTGCATTGCTGATCTATCTTGAATTGACAGAGGCATCGCTTTCAGGGAAGACTTTCAAATTCATAGGCGATTTGAGGATCAGGCTCAGCAGATTATCAGCTATTCTTTTTGTGATATTTATCGGAATGGTGTTCACGCAGGTGGCTTTGATCATCGGGAAGGTGGGATGAACATGCACTCTCCATTTGCAAACCAATCGAAAAATATGCTGCTCTGCGGCGTGAGATATAGGTCAGTTATCTTACTAATATTGGGCATCGGCATTTTGCTCAGTGCAATGCCTTTTGAAGCGCAGGCTGCATCCGGATCATACGATATAAAGTGGTATGCAGCTGACCCGGCTGTAAATCGAGCTCCTTATTTGCCTACATATATAAAGTATACTCCAGCTTATATTTCCTGTCCGGGAAGTGCGGGTAGGTACAGCGGTTCCACGGTGCTGCCTAACGCTGTTTTATATGGACCTACATCTTCAGATCGTGATGCTGTGACTTCATTGGCTCCGCGTACTCTAGCTCTTGGACAAATTGTTCCATTTGAAGTGGAAATCTCTGTTTCCGGTGGTACAACTCCTGAAAATGGAATAATCACATTTTCTACTAGTTTCAACACTAATACAACTTCAGGTTCTAACTTTGGTTTCGATCCAGCATATAAAGTATACTGTGCCTTTGTTGATACATCTGATCCCGGTACAATAGATCCGGGAAATAATGCTAAAGTTGATTCTTATACTTCTGGTCTAAACGGTACTGGAACTAATCAATATATCAATGGTACATTCCGGGTATCGGGTCTTGACAATGGTGACAATATTGTTGTTGAGGTCTGGGTTTTTCTAAAGTCTAAGATTCCATCCGGGTCCACCGGGAATGTACAGACTAATTTAATTCGTGCTCAAACTGCCAATGGTACAAAAATAAACTTTGGTACCCAGACTGTTCCTCTTCTGAGAATTGATGATGTAAACGAGTTTTTCACTGAAATTAATGATTTAGCAGTTACAAAAACTGACATTCCCGATCCTGTAGTGCAGGGACAGCAGCTTAGATACAATATTACATTGAAAAACATTGGTGATAGCAATGTTTCAAATATGGTTATTGCGACAGATACGCTTAGTCCGTCGCTGTCTTTTGTTTCAGCATCTGTAGCCTCATATACAATTGACGGAAGAAATATTACTTTCAACGCTGGAGCATTGTCTCCCGGTGAAACGAAAAACATCACAATAGTCACAAATGTAAACTCTGCAGCTCCTACAAATAATGATACAACCATGAACTCAGAGACTGGAGGATATTCTATTCCTACATTTTTTGATATCTATAATAGAGTCTTAATTTGTGCTATGTGTAAGGATGCCGACCCAAGCAACAATATTTACTACCAGCCAACGAATGTTTTGCAAGCTCCGGTGTATAACTACATATTCAACCAGACTGCCACATGTGGCAGTCCACTTAAATTAACGGTATCTTCAACACCTTCATATGGTCTGTCTTTACAAATAGTATGGAAAGATCAAAATGGTACTATCCACCATAGTGAAACCGTAGAAAAGATTGGAGGGGTATATACAAGCGCATCATTCATTGTTCCTCCAAATTCAGGAGGAACATGGACCGTTGAGGTTACTGAATACTCCGGAAGCGCGGGAACTGGAAATATCGTAGGAACAGGTACAACTACTTTCCCGGTAACATGTGGTGTTCCGGAGTTTCCGGTTGGATCATCTTTATTCCTGCTTGTAACAGGTGTAGGGTACCTGGGGATGCGTAAAAAAATGGCAGGTTTTTCAAATGACAAGAGATAAAGTGCGGACGTACTACATTTTATCTCTTTTAGTCCTTGCAAGTCTGCTTATAATATTTGCCCAAAATGTGTTTACAGGGCTATCTACAACCTCCGCAGAGCCACTGGCTGAAATAAACAGGGTGGATCTATTCGATGAATTTCTTGGAAATTACTCCAAAGTATCTGTGATGCTTGTCAATAATGATACAGCGAGCCACAATTTTTTAATCAACACATTTTTTGATGATGAGCTGCAGGGTAGCTTTAATGTTACTGTAGACAGTGGTAAGACATTTCAATATCAAAGAGACGTATTACCTAATAGAATTCCCATATCACAAAATGAAACCATTAATTCTACATTGAAGGTTGCAAAGTTTGTGGTATATATGGATAATCAGCCTGAACCTTTTGAAACAGCAAGGTTTGTGTTTAAGAACGAGTAACAATGAATCCACAGATGAAAAACAAAATCTTTATTTGGTTTGCTGTCTCCATAGCAGCTACAGTTTTTAAAATCCTTTTTTCACAGCACAATATTGTAGTCGAGGAGCCATTCACTGCACATCCCTTTGTGATTCTCATGTTATGTATTGCCTTTGGATGGCTTAAGAAGGATACGATATTAAGTCAAATGCATAATGAAGGGATGCTTGCTGAGCCTTCATACATGATAGCTGGTGTGTTTATTACAGCTCTGTCCCTGCTGATGCCACTCTCTGCCAATGCAGCATTTGCGATTTTCACCATCTTTTTGATGTGTATAGGCTTGTTCATGGTATTTTTTGGAGCTGCGGCTTATATGCCATCGCTTTTGCTGTTTGTATATGGTTTTTCAATTTCAG
>DAKU01000077.1:0-531 GCA_002508425.1 Methanosarcinaceae archaeon UBA470 | reverse complement strand
TAAAACCCCGGAAAAACCGCATATTGCCATTGTTTCTTTTCGGGATATTGGGTACATCCGTACAGAATATTTTGCGCCTTGTTCTGTTAATAGCTGCTGATTATCATTTTGGACCAGCTGTCATGTGGCAGGTACATGATTATGCCGGTTATGTCCTGTTTCCTGCATGGTTTGCGATCTTTATTTACGTGTACATGAAAGTAGGGGTAGGAAATCCGCAGGTTGCAAATGTTGAGGATTAGAGAACTTTCTAGCTTGTAAGTAATTGTAGGAATCAATTACAGGTATTCCCTAATTTAATTTTAATGGCTCATTTTGTTCCATATCATCACTTTTTATTTATGCTACTCATTCTTTTAGTATCCCTCCTACCATGTTTTTTCAAAATGCATAGAATTCCTATCTGTTACTTCAAAATGAACGTTTAGTACATCATTTGTTATTGAATCATCTTCTATTTTCTCAATTCTCTATATTTAGTCTAGTTAGGAGTTAATACATTAATCGTTTAGTTTATTGGTTATAATATAA
>DAKU01000120.1 GCA_002508425.1 Methanosarcinaceae archaeon UBA470 | reverse complement strand
AATATAGACAGACATGTTCTTAGTAGGTGGTGGAATAATAGCGACAAGGGCTGCAAGTGCTACCATCCCAACAACCAGCATAACGACAATATTAATTGGCAGTTCCATAGCATCATCGCTGTGGAATAAAATTGTAGCATTCTTTCTGTTTTTCATACATATCACCAGATTGGTTTAATAGTTAAAAAGAATACAAAGTATATAAGTTATACTATATTATTAAAGGGTTAAAAAATGGAGATCTGTAGATACGTTAAATTGATGTACAAGTAACAAGCTCTAACTTCCGATGAAAAATATCGTGATCATAGATTATGGACTTGGTAACCTTCGCAGTGTATACAAGGGACTTGAACACGCAGGTGCATCTGTTTCCATCTCCAGCGATCCCGAAAAGATGCTCGCAGCAGATGGGGTAATTCTCCCTGGAGTGGGCGCTTTCATGGATGCCATGAAAAACATAGAAGGTCTCAAGGGTACTATTACCGAATATGTGAGTTCCGGCAAGCCTATGCTTGGCATTTGTCTGGGAGAGCAGATACTTATGGATTGGTCCGAAGAAGGAAGGTTAACTGATGGCTTGGGACTTGTAAAGGGAAATGTCATCAGATTCCCTCACTCTGAACTCAAAGTCCCTCACATGGGATGGAACTCCATACATATCACACAAGAACATCCTCTGTTTGAAGGTATTCCCAACAGGTCTTATGTTTATTTTGTACATTCCTACTATGTGGATACTGCACAAAAGAACACAGTTGCATCGTGTGAATATGGAAAAACTTTTGCAGCCGCCATAGTCAACGATTCCGGGAATGTGATGGGCACACAGTTCCACCCTGAAAAAAGTGGGGATATCGGTCTGAAGATGCTTCGCAACTTTGTAGAAATGTGCTGAGGTAAAAACATGGATATCGAAGGATATGCAAAAAGGGGC
This sequence comes from Methanosarcinaceae archaeon UBA470, assembly GCA_002508425.1. Lineage (GTDB taxonomy): Archaea > Halobacteriota > Methanosarcinia > Methanosarcinales > Methanosarcinaceae > Methanomethylovorans. Next base: position 1,912 of record DAKU01000120.1, on the reverse strand, counting down.
CTACGTGCCAATGATCTTGAACTCGAAGATAAACTGACAGCAAGGATACTGGAAATAAAAAAGACCACGCCTCAGCATGCACGCAAGCTTGCGCAGGCAACAATCGTGGAAGCAAAAAACACATTGAATGTGAAAGGCGATATCCTGGAACCGACCACATCTGGCGTCACAATGGGTGAATTCGGCGTAGGTTCAAGGGGCACAGGTGACTTTTATACACATGAGAAGATAGCAGAGGTAATTGGAAAAACCAGTGCTATAGTTGACAGCGCGCAGCTTGATGATTCAGGCGTGGTCTTGGGCAATGGCACAGATAAATACATAATAGTCACCATAGATGGAATACACTCCAGACTTAGCGATTTTCCATTCCTTGCCGGTTTCCATGTGGCAAGAGCCTCACTTAGAGACGTGTATGTAATGGGAGCACGACCTGTTGCTCTGCTTTCAGATATTCATGTAGCGGATGATGGAGATGTAGCGAAGATATTTGACCACATCGCAGGCATAACCACAGTATCTGAGCTTACTGGCATCCCCCTTATCACTGGCAGCACACTCCGTATAGGAGGAGATATGGTTATCGGGGAACGCTTGACAGGCGGAGTGGGTGCCGTGGGAACAACATCGGACCTTACAGCCCGCAATCAAACAAGAGAAGGCGATGTAATCCTCATGACCGAGGGTGCCGGGGGAGGCACTGTTTCCACTACAGCCCTTTATTACAACATGCACCATGTTGTGAGCGAAACCATGAACGTAAAGTTCTTGGAAGCATGTGAAGCCCTCATTGGTTCTGGCCTGCTTCCACATATCCATGCCATGACGGATGTCACTAACGGTGGTATCCGCGGTGACGCCAAAGAGATATCAAAGACTGCTGGTGTAAAACTGGTCTTTGAAGAAGAGAAAATGAGAGCACTGGTCAATCCAGTAGTGCTTGAAATGCTCGAATCCCTAAAGATAGATTATCTGGGAGTCTCACTTGATGCCTTGCTCATCATAGCCCCGCAGGAGTATGCTCAAGAAATCATGCGCATTGTGAAAGAAGCAAGTGTTGCCATTGACATCATAGGGCGCGTGGAGAAAGGAGCTGGCTCCGAAATCAGAATAAACGGAGAGATGAAAGATTTCACCCCCCGCTTCAGGGAATCTGCATACACCCCTGTCAAAAAAATGATAGGAGAAGAAGAGCCCCGGGATTTTATTGAAATGAAAAATGCAATTGACAAGGCAGCAGAGAATTCAATTGAGAAAAAGCGCAGAGTAGTGGAAATGATAAAGAAAGGATCTGCTTGAGTAAGAAAGCAGATCATTATTCTGAAAGACTGTATTTTTCATCTATCTTTTTTACAATTAGAACCGTCCCATCTTTTTCCAGGATCTCCACCTTATTTCCTTTTTCTATACTGTCCTCAGAACGCGCTTTCCAGTTTTCGCTTTTATGCCTCACATATCCAAACTCGCCTGGTCCAAAAGAATCCTGGGCAACAGCAATATCACCTAAAAGCTCACCAAATTTTGGCTTGGAGTGACGCACAATTGCGACCTTATAAAGAACGAACAACAGAAAAACACCAATAGCGATGGTCGGAGCTACAACCGAAAGTAAGATAGTCTGCTGGAATTCAGCTGGAGTATAATTTCGTGGAAAATCTGTTGGTGCAAGCAGTATACTTCCTGCAACTATACACACAAGCCCTGAAATCCCGAAAAGCCCAAAACCAGGAGATTGGAACTCTACTATTATCAACGCCACACCCACCAGTATAAGGAATATTGATGCAATATTAACATCGAAACCCGTACCTACAAGCCCCAATGATATAGATATAAGACCAAATATCTCTCCGCCAATTCCTGGGTGGGATAGACCTAATATTAGGGCGTACACCCCAAGCAACAATAACAA
>DAKU01000089.1 GCA_002508425.1 Methanosarcinaceae archaeon UBA470 | reverse complement strand
ATTATGAAACCCGGTAAGATAAGCTACAAGTCTACAGAGCAACTAGTGAAAGGTGTTTATATGAGACTTGAAAAGAAATATTATTTAGTGGAGAACATGAGCCATAATCCTTCTGTATATTTATCTGGGAAAAAGGAAGTTTTTGGGATGCCCGTCCTTATCTCAATACCCTGCATGTGTGACGTTCCTCAGAAAAATGATACTCTTATACTAAGTTTAACTGATCCTGGGCATACATTTACAGCTTATCTAAAAGAAATATCTCATAAAGTAGAAGAACAGTTAATTAGTACCTAATCTGTTTCCTTTACTTCCCAAGTATCTTCTTTATTTCAGTTTGCATATAATCTTCAATAGTATCCTCTTTTATTTCCCTGGCCTTACCTTCAAATGTGGTTATATCTTGAAGGATGGCGTGGAACATCAAAAAAAGGACAAACACAATAAATGTGGAGAAAAGTGCAAGTACAGATCTTTCAATGGGATATACCAAGATAACTTCATTGAACATTGCAGGAGTGAGGTCATAATAAATAAGAGCTGCCGTTGAACCTGCAATGTGGTCTGCAAGTACAGCTATGGAAGCTACTAAATATAGATATAGAAACAGAATAACTTTAGATGAATTTATTTTTCTGCCATATTTATTCTCAAATATGAAAAATATGGTCAATACTAAAACATGGTACCATGGATAATAAAATACGGCTCTTCCTGTAGGAAATGCATACCATGCCACAAGGGGAATGGCATAAAGTATTAAGGCTAATTTTTTTCTACCTGAAATTAGCAGAGCTCCTATCAATGAGGAGAATACAGTAAAAAGTGGAGATATAATGTGAAATGTATCTTTTTGAAAAAATTTTGGGTTACTGAGTCCATGTAACAATACGCCTGAAAATGATACTATTGGCCCCAAGATCGGACCGAAAATCATTCCGTTCAAAGCACTGAAAGAAACTACTGAGCTAATTCTGGAACCTTCTATTCCTATTACAGTGATGTCAGGCAGCCAGCTTGCAAAATATGTGGCTATTATGCCAAGTAACACAGAAAATAATATTATATCCTTTGAAGGACGCATAATTGCCATGAAGTGTCTTTTCACAAAGCAACTTATGGGAAAAGATGATTTAAACCTTGTTAATTTCGGCTTGTTTCATATCCTCTAATTTAATACTTGTGCCAATTAAATAAATACAGTAATCTATAGGTGCTACAATTTTTCAAGTAGTTATAATTCTTCCGATGTTTTCTTATGCAACCATTAATTTAAGTTATCTTCTGTGGTAGTAAATCTATGCCATGTCTTTTATATGTTCTGTCATTGTATATTGTTTTACAAACCTAATTGTGATTAACTATATATATGATAATATACATAGAACTCGCGCGATTGGTTAAAATTTTTATAACAGTTATAAGCTTTATACAAAGCGGGAGGTTAACTTGAAAATAAGAGTAGTAAGTTCAAAAGAAGAGATGGAGACCCTGCACCAGAGTGAGGAAATGATACACCTTGCTTTCAGGCCATCAAACACAGATATCTTTTCAATGGTTGCAAAATGTCCTAAACTTAAGGCTATCCACATGCCAACCTCATATAAGAAAACGCTTTCCAAGTCATCCCTTATGTTCCTTGAAATGCAGGGAGTAAAAATTCTGGAAGGTGATGTATGGGGACACAGGGAAGCAATAGAAGAGTATTCTGAGATTTCACAGCATGTATATGACCGGATACGTCAGTATAAGGGGCAAGGCATGTCTGATGAAGATATAGTAATACAGATGAGGACCGAAACTGGTTTAAGTCCTGATATTCTTTCCTTCCTTATACGCAGAATTAAGTGAGGGATTTTTCCCTCCTCTCAATTCTAAGTCTTGTAATTAACTGTATATCTAAATCTATTATCATTTTCTCAGTTATTTATGCTGTTCTTGCTACTATTTTTATTTCTTCTGTTTGTAGGAAGTTGGTTCAATGTGTATATGTGTAATACACTTTAATGACTAACTTTTTTATTTAAATCAACTATGCGAAAAGAATATTCATGCTAGTTTTTAATTGTATTCGTTATTGTAAATACTTTATAACTAGTCTAAGAGGTTAGGGTAAAATTGATATATGTTGTACTATATACTTTTTTCGAATATGTTGGCAGCAGCTGCATATCCTAATTTTTAACTTCATAACTTGGTTTGCAGACTACTCGAGTCAAATAAAAGTAGTTTAGTGAACCATAACGATTACAATATACATATAATAGTAGTTTGATAAACTTTAAATATTAAGTTGTAGATACACTAAACTAGGGTTTCAAAGTATTTTATTTTGCAAAAACAATATTTTGCGATCCACAGAGGTACAAGATATGAAAATAAGAGTTGTCAGTTCCAAAGAAGAGATCAATACGTTGAGTCCAAATGAAGAGATAGTGCATCTTGCGTTCAGACCATCTAACACAGATATTTTCTCACTTATAATGAAGTGTCCACAGGTTAAGGCGCTCCATATTCCAAGCTCTTACAAAAGAACTATATCCAACTCTGCAAAAATGTATCTTAAAATGCAGGGAATAGAGCTTCTTGAGGGCGATGTATGGGGACACCGTAAAGATATCAATGAGTACTCCGAGGTTTCTCAGAACGTGTACGACCGCATAAAGCAGTACCGTCTGGATGGAATGCAGGAAGACGATATTACTGACAAAATGGTCAGGGAAACCAGGCTCAGTCCGGATTTCATCTCGTTCCTAATTAAGAGCAACTAATTCTACTATGCTGGTCTTATGTGACCAGTATTTTTTCTATTTTTCTCCCCTTCTGATATTACATCTTTTAGATATGGGAGCACGGATTTTAGGTATAAACCGTTTTTATTTCGCAAAAGCAGAATTCAAAAGTGAAAAACTTTTCAAGTTGAGAATACTTTCACTCCACATCCATCAACTTAATACCTATCCCGGAAATAAGAAGTATAAAAATCACCAAAGAAGCGATGAACCCATATCGTTCTATTGACGGATTGTTGGCTGAAGCAAAGACGAAATGGGAAGCAATGATCAAAACTATCAAAATTATTACTGAACTGATGGAAGATACGATCTCAAGGGTCTTTTTATTCATATGGCTCAATAAGTCTGTAATCTACATCAATTTAACGCATTGTTATCATAAGCCTCAGATAAATATCGGACAGGTAATTCATGACAGAGTTTGAGAGGGTACTTGTACAGTCATTCAATTCTTTTTTTACCGAGAATGGGGTAAAAGGAATCGCTCATAGAGTGAAGCAACATAGGTTTACTCCCCAGTTTCTTGATGTGCTGGTAGATTCTCTTGATCCGGATTATTATATGGGTATAGAATGCAAAAGCATTTCAGTGGACAAAGGAGCAAAGGCTCTATATTTTTCCCAGCACTTCACAGTGGACAAAAAGGGTAGTCACCAGATCGAACGAATCTCTGATTTTTTAAGACTTTCAGGACGTGCTGGTTTCCTGGCAGTGGAACTGAGAATGGGAATGGGGTATTCCCGGGAAGCATATATCGTACCCTGGACAGAACTGGATACTCTTTTCAATACTGAGGGGGAGAAAAAGTTATCTATATCTGATCTAAGGGAATATTCCATGATAGAGAGAGAAGGTAACAGGTATCGCATAGATCCGGCCAAATGGAAAGCCGGAAGGGTACTTGGATGAGGGTTGGAATGTCAGATTGTCTACATCAAATGAGAATTCGTGCAAAAAAATGTGCAGATACGATACAGGGGAAGCATGAAGTAAAGGTCATATCGCATATAGATGCAGATGGTATCACGTCAGCAGCAATCATCTGCAAGGCTCTTAATCGTGCTGGTATTGAAAACTCTGTTAGTTTCGTAAAACAATTGGATGAAAATACTATACACAAACTGGCAGATCAGAACCCGGAGCTTGTCATATTCACTGATATGGGAAGTGGAATGCTTGAACATATCCTTTCTTCCGGGTTGCAGGCAGTTATATCTGATCACCATCGCCCACGGGGGGATCCAGAGGGCCTGGTAAAGGATCACATTAATCCTCATCTTTTCGGAGCTAACGGTTCTACCGACGTAAGCGGTTCAGGGACAACATACATGCTGGCCAATGAGCTCGGTGATAACCGTGATCTTGCAGACCTGGCAATAGTCGGTGCCATAGGGGATATGCAGAACAGACGCAATGGTCATCTTGTTAACATTAATCGGGAGATACTTGAAGAAGGCGTTTCTAACAGGGTATTATCATTTGAAAAAGATGTCATGCTCTTTGGGAAACAAACAAGGCCTATTTTTAAACTGCTGCAATATGCATCAGATCCATATCTCCCGGGTCTTACCGGAAATGAAGATGCATGTATAGATTTCCTTCATCGTATCGGGCTTCGTTTTGGCGATGATGATCGCTGGAGAAGATGGATAGACCTGGAACAGGGGGAAAAACAAAGGATAGTTTCTGCCCTTATGCAACACGGTCTTTCTTCAGGACAAGAGTCATATAAACTTGAGAGGCTCATAGGAGAAGTTTACATACTGTTGAATGAGCGGGAAGGTACTGAAATGAGGGATGCCACCGAGTATTCGACATTGTTGAATGCAACTGGAAGGTATGATTTTGCTGAAGTAGGGATGACTGTATGCATGGGGGATAGGGAAGATGCTTATCAGAAAGCAAGTAAATTGCTTATTGAGCATCGATCTAACCTCGTTAATGGTCTTACTTTTGTAAAGGAGAAAGGGGTCACGAAGCTTAGTAACTTACAGTATTTCGATGCGGGTTCAAACATAAAGGAAACAATAATCGGCATTGTTGCAGGTATGAGTACATCAGTCGCCGCAGACCGAAATTATCCTATTATAGCTTTTGCAGATGCTGAAGGCGGAGTGAAAGTCTCTGCCAGAGGTACGCAGGATCTGGTTCGAAAAGGCCTCAACCTTTCAGAAGCATTAGCTGTTGTATCTGCAGAAGTTGGAGGCGCTGGCGGTGGGCACGATATTGCGGCCGGTGCAACTATCCCTGAAAAATCCAAGGATGAGTTTATTCGAAAGCTTGATGCAATTATTGGTCTTCAGGTAGCAAAAAAATGAGTATTCATGCATACTCATTGATGTGGCGCAACTCCTTGATATCAACAACTGTGGACATAGCATTTGTTATGATGCCTATGCCATGTTCCTGAACGATAGCCATAGGATTGGTGCCTCCTATCACAACTATTCCCAGGTGGTCCCTCTCAACGGGCACATCTAAAATACGCGTATTAGGTTCTCCCACTTCTAGGATACCTGTAATACCAGCATCCATCATGTCAGAGAGGATACGGTCAATATCGTCCCTTGCAGCCATGGGGGCTTCCCTCAGGTTAGCCAATATTTTTCCGGAGCCCGTTTTGAGCATTTCCGTAACTGATGTTATCTCCTGGGACATGAGCACTTCTAGAGGATCGATCGTAGTACTGTGATATGTAAGCACATTTGTGAACCTCAGAGGAGTTCCATTCTTTATCTCTACCAATCCACCAAACCGTGGATTTACGAGCACGCCTTTCTTGAGCAAGATGCCATCTATGGTGATGCTGCACATTGTAGCAAAACCAACTTTATCTGGCTCGACTGTCATTCCTCCAATGCTCTCTCCTTCATGTAGTACTCTTAGATATGGACTTACTGACAGGCCGCTGTTGATAGCCATTTCGAATATGCCCATCACATCATCAAAATCTTTCTTGTCTATAATAGATAAATTAACTATTACCATGCCTTCCCGTGTAACCGGATCAAAAGTTGTTCTAAACATCAGATCTTCTATCTTTGCTGATGTAAACTGGATACAGTAGTCTTTCTGCAACCTACAGACCTCGGAAAGGTTATTTGCCCTTCTTATATTATAGGCTATCGATGTGGGTACGAAATTTCATTCATTACTTTGCAAGTAATTTTTAGTACATTGTGTCGTACAAATGTGGATTTTTCAGAAAATCCAGTTTACTGAGATCATTTATGAGATTGTACATATCCTCGCCTTTAGCAAGTCCCAGAATTGAAGCATCAGTAGGTTTAAGATAACGAATTGCCGGTATCTTAGTATATTTAGAGTTAGGGACATATCCATTCTTGAGAAGATAATATGCAGCTCCCGCATGTTCCTTGATTGGCTGGTACATAGATGAAAAATCATTGCATACCCAGTTTGCCATCTTAAGGGTCTTGTTGGAGGAATTTATAGTAACGTGGCCATATCCCGGAGGAACTATAACTATGTCTCCTGCAATTGCTTTAATACATACTACATCCTCTAAAGTTTCTCCATTCATTTTCTGGAAGAGGTAATCAGCTTCACCTTCCAGTACCTGATATAGTTCTGAATAGGATGTAGGGGCTCCCGGTACATTTGGATGGTAATGACCAGCTGTCTTTACGTATTCTTTTCCAAGCATTTGGGGAGGAATAATTGTGATATCGTATCTGAGATGCTGAGACTTTATAGCTTCATGTTCTTTTTCATTCCTATACATATCTCTATACATGTAATAGA
>DAKU01000031.1 GCA_002508425.1 Methanosarcinaceae archaeon UBA470 | reverse complement strand
CCATATGCATAACCGGGGGTATCGTACCTACCCTTAAATGTTGGTGCAGTCGGATTAGTGATATCGACAATTACTAGTCCACTGTTACCATTGGCTATGTATGCATAGTTACTTGCTACGGTAACACCGTATGCAGCTCCGGAATTATGTGTGTAGGTCCCTACAATCGTTGGTGCAGTTGGATTTGTAATGTCTACTACCTGTAGTCCATTATCTCCGTTGGCTATGTATGCATAATTTCCCTCTACTACAATACTGTTAACAAGCGAAAGGGTAGTTAATTTCCCAACTTCTGATGGATTAGAAGTTTTCGTGACATCAATCACAAGTATATCTTGTCCTTGTGCCACATATGCATAATTTCCTACTACCACAACATTGGAAATACTCCCACCGAAGTGGCTGGTGAAATCCTGTCCATCTGTTACCAAAGCGTTGGTAATACTAGCAGCATCATAAGTATTTTCATCAAATTGGCCAGCAAAATTTACATTAAGTTCTTCAGCTGAACCCATTCCTGCGATTATTATCATACAAAATAACGCAAGTCCAAAATAAATTGGTCCACTTAACTTGAGTTGCATTTACGTACCTCAGTCTCAGTGGTTTCACCAGCAATTTCATCTCCAGTTCCGGTTATCATGTTAACGATCTTAGCCAATTTTGCATAATATGAATCACTTGTGTTTGTGGATAGTAGTGAACTACTACCAAAATTCACTCCGGACATTGGTGAACCTTTTTCACCCTTGGGAAGATGGTACATAAGATCGCTTTCAGAAAAGATCAATGCGACCGGAAGTACAACAGGAATAGGTCTCTGTTTTTGCATGATAAATACCACTTAGTTAGTTTTTAATGCTCCTCTCTTAAAAGGAGAGATGTTCTTCTCAATGGGAAGCTATATAAATATATGCATAGTAAATGATATGAGTATCATTATAATAATAGAGTGAGTAAACAAAAATGAATGACTACCACAGTCAAATATATATGTTTTACTATCGCTTATTGCCAACAGTCTCAGCGTAATATCTTCTTTGCTTAATATTATTTTGCTGTTCATGCCCTGCATAATTCTTTATAAGTTCATGTCAAAATAAAGAATATGCAGGTGATCACCTTTGTTTAGATTATACAATAGTATGACACTAGACCTTGAGGTATTTGAACCCAAAGAAAAGGGAAAAGTAAAGATGTTCACATGTGGACCTTCTATCTACCAGCCTGCACACCTTGGAAATTATCGCACATTTCTTTTCGAGGACATTCTTGTACGCTATTTGGAATATTTCGGGCATCATGTGGAAAGAACTCTCAATTTTACTGATATTGAGGATAAAACCATAAGTGAAGCAAAGAAGAACTTGACAGATATCTTCAGTCTTACTAACAGTTGTGCTGCAAAATTTTTTGCTGACATTGATTTTCTTGAAATTAAAACGCCCACCTACAACCCCAGGTCTTCCACTTCCGTAGCCATTGCTGTGAAAATTATCGAAAAGCTACTTCACAATGGTCATGCCTACTGGTACAAAGGGAATGTATACTTCGACATTCGTTCTTTTAAAAATTTTGGAAAGCTAGGGCATCTGAATAAATCTGACTGGCCTGCAAAGATAAGACGCTTCCACAAGGATACATATCCAGGTAGTAACTGGAACATCGGTGATTTTGTTCTTTGGCATGGGCATCGGAATGAAGAGGGGCTTTCCTGGGAGTCATCTTTAGGAAGGGGCAGGCCCTCATGGAACATCCAGGATCCAGCTATGTTATGCGATACCCTAGGTCCCACAGTAGATATCTGGTGTGGAGGTGAAGACAATCTTGTAAGGCATCACGATTATAATATCGCAGTAATGGAGTCTGCAACTGGAAAATCACTTTCTGATTTCTGGCTCCACGGTGCTCATCTGCTAGTTGAAGGAAAGAAAATGTCTAAGAGCAGAGGCAATGTCATATATCCCGATAATTTACTTGCCAATGGTTATTCTGGAAAAGAGATTCGCTTTTTCCTTATATACGGTCATTACCGCAAGCGTTTAAACTTCACCCCAAAGTTCATGGAACAAAGGACTCAACGTTTACGGTATATTCTCGGAATAATTGAAAAACTGAAACTTGCCCCTTTAGAAAAGGGTTTAGAAAATCATCAAGCCTCAGAATTAATAAAGGAAATAGTTCCCACATTCAATAGTCACATGGACAATGACCTTGATGTACGCTCAGCATTTGGCAGTCTTGAAACTACTATCTTGGAACTTGCCGATTTGCATGAGCAAGGGAAACTTGGAAAAGAACATATTGAAGATTTCATCTCTGCTATTGAGCAGGTTAATAATGTATTGAGGATATTTTGAAGTAAATTCTAAAAATAAGTGCTGAATTCCCCGATACAAATATTATGGCAACTATTCACACCCCATCTTTTTTGTAATTTTCGCCACACGTCTTAATAGTATATGATAATGCGTAAATTGATCAAATTCTAGTAACTAATCTATAATACAAAACAAAAAGAGTCACTCCACCATTTCTAATTTTTATCAAACATGGTGAAGTGAAGTGTTAACGTCCCGACCGAGACTTGAACTCGAGTCTAAGGCTCCGCAGGCCTCAAGGATATCCACTACCCTATCGGGACAACTGGTTTCATGTCTAATGTACTATTGGGATAAAAGTTTGTTGGTGGATCAAGTTCAATTCACGACTACTAATCCTTTGTGATCAAAAAAAGTTAAATCCTGACAAGCGGATTTAATGGATTATGTCGATGACCATAGGACTTGCAGGAAAACCCAATTCTGGTAAATCCACATTCTTTAAAGCTTCCACTCTCGCAGATGTAGAAATAGCGAATTACCCGTTTACTACCATTCATCCTAACAAAGGAGTCACCTATGTAAGGACTAAATGTCCATGCACAGAAAGAGATCACAGATGTGGTAACTGTATAGAAGGGGTACGTTATGTCCCTATAGAACTCATAGATGTTGCGGGCCTTGTACCTGATGCGCATATGGGTAAAGGTCTTGGAAACACTTTTCTTGATGATCTCAGGCAGGCTCAGGCCATCATCCACGTAATAGATGCGGCAGGGTCTACTGATATAGAGGGAAATCCTATTGAGGTCGGATCTCATGACCCACTGGAAGATGTAAACTTCCTCAATCATGAGATCACCATGTGGATGGTGGGTATACTCAAACGCAATTGGCAGAAAATATCCCGTAAGATCCAAGGAGAAAACCTGAAAATTGAAAGAGTATTGGCAGAGCAGCTAGCAGGTGCAGGGGTTGAGGAATCACAGGTAATTGAAGCCCTTCTGATGACAAAGCTTGATCCTATCATTACCAAATGGAGTGATGAAGAAATAATACATTTGTGCGATAAGATACGACTGATCAGCAAGCCTATGATCATTGCAGCCAATAAAGCCGATATTGCACCAATTCAAAACTTAGATAAATTAAAAGCGATTGGTGGAATTGTTGTACCCACAAGTGCCGCTGCAGAGCTGGTCCTAAGATCCGCTTCCAAATCCGGCGCGATCAAGTATGACCTCGGTGACAGCGATTTTTCCATAATTGCCCAAAATCTAAGTCCTGTGCAGCAAAAGGCACTCGAGAGTATTCGCAGCTTCCTGCACAAAATGCACAATACGGGCATTCAGGACTGCATTAATAAAGCAGTATTTGAATTGCTTGATCTGATAGTAGTCTATCCTGTGGAAGATGAAGGTAAATGGACAGATAAACATGGAAAAATGCTCCCCGATGCATTTCTCATGAAACGAGGTTCCAGTGCCCATCAGCTTGCGTACAAGGTCCATTCTGATATTGGTGATGGTTTCTTATATGCAGTGGATGCAAAGACTAAGATGAGATTGGGAGAAAAACATGAGCTTGCAAATGGTTCAGTAGTAAAGATTGTCTCCACGGCAAAGTAACAAAATGAATAACAAAAGCTGTATCCATGAAATATATAGGTATATTCAGTTCAGTATACGAAAAGTACCTCTTAAGAGAGCTATCTCGTACTCCAGACTCCATTCCTGGAAATCTTACTCTGGTAATATCAGAGAGTGACCTGCTTTATGAGAACGGGATGGATAAAGTAAGAACATATATTCTCTGGTGTTTGGAACTGAACATCAAAGTTATAAGTATATATGTGGATGTGCTGGACACCGAAGAGGATCTCCGTTCAGCAATGATGGCCAGCCTGATAGATCCTCTTAGCTTGCTAATGGACCAGCTCCCCAAAGAAATTGGTTTTGAGATATATAACGCCACAGGGGATACTGTCAAAACAAGAAATGGCTCAAAGCTTATGGTTTATATGGTGATTGATTTTGGTGGGCGCAGTGAGATTACAAAGGCTGTAAGAAACATACTTGAAGATGTGAAAACGAAAAAAATTAGTCCAGAAAGAATTGAAGAAAAGACCATCGAATCTCACCTTATGTTGAAACATGAACCTGACATGGTTATAAGAGCCGGAGGTAAGCATCTCTCAGATTTCATGATATGGCAATCTGTATATTCAGAACTTTTCTTTACAGATGTTAACTGGGGAGGCTTCAGAAAAATCGATCTGTTAAGAGTTCTTCGGGATTTTCGCAAAAGACAGAGAAGATATGGAAAATAATCATATTTTGCGCTGCATTCTCACAGCATTGTCATCAAGATAATATCCGGCTATTATTTCTTTTTCCTTGAATCCATGTGCCCGGTAAAATTTCTGTTCTTCCAGGTTCTTTTCTCTGACTTCAAGGGTCATGGTTTCATACCCATAATGTAGGGCAAGATGCATGCACTTCTCCAACAATAATGATCCAATTTTATGTCTTCGATGTGCAGGATGCACTGCAATGCTGAGCAAGTGCGCATTATCCATAAATATTCCCAGTATGGCATATCCCAATATCTTTTTTTGCTCTTCGTATACTATAAAACCAGGATTATTCAGATCGGCCCTGAAGAGAAAGTCCGGCCAAGGTACAGGAAATGATAGTTCTTCTATGGTAACTATTCCTGATATGTCTTCTTCTTGTGCCTTGCGTATAAGGTGCATCTTCGGTCTTTATGAGCAGTACACTATTTATAGCTGGCATCCGAAGTGTTTACGATGTACGGGGTAATAGTATGTACCAAATGCAGGCTGCATGCACAGATAATAGAAGTGGGCATTTCTAGGACCGTACAATGCCAGATGTGCGGTGCCAGGTTGCAGGTAAGAAAGCTTCAATTGCTAAACACTTCTGAGGATCGTGAGGATGTGGTCAGGGCCCGCACTTTGATACAGGCAAAGATACGAGCAAATGGGCCTATACATGCAACCCATGCACAGAGTTTCCAGTGTAATATCTCTCAGAACAACAGTTCTGTCGCTGACATTTGTTTAACTGAACTTGGCAATAGCAGGAAAATCCGTAGTAGGGATCCTGCTACAATCATACTCGAGAACATTAATTCTCAGGGTGAAATGAGTATGCAAGAATTGGAAGAGAAATGCGCATCATTGGATATTGATAAGGTTGTGGTCGCGAAGGTGATTGCCAGGTTGCTGGAAGCCGGAGATATATACTTTCCTGCAAAAGGAAGGGTTAAGAAAGTCTGATTTTCGAGTTTCAGTTATAATTATACAAAAGCTTATTTAAAAAGAGCACTTATGTAAGATGTCCAAGCGATGGACTTCTGAAAATACAGAACACTTTTGATCGGTTAGAACATGGCAGACATAACTCTTGACATAGTTGAGCTTTTGCTTACCACTCATATATTTAACAAATACCCGGAACTAGAACTAAATGATCTTCCAAAAAATGTGAGGAAGAATTACTGGAGCCGGGAAAAAAGAACAGTCCCCAGACCTCTCTCTGTTTCTAATTCGGATATCGAAAAACTCTTTGAGATAAAGGAGCTTAAGGGTGAGATAAGGTCACTGCCGTTCATAGATGCAAATGACCATGATTTCCGTGTCCGCCTCACAGCCTTTGAAGTAGCTGCCGACTGGTTTGAAAAAAGGGACGGAGCACTCGAAAAGATTGCACACAATCCCTGTCTGGCATATTACTATGAGAAGAAGAAGCTGGAAGGTGTAAATTATGCTGATGCCCGCAGCAAGATTAGGCCGAAGGAAGTTGACAGGGAGTGGATTGAGTCCTTGGTAAATGCCATTGCTGCTGAGGAAGGGGGCGATGATATGCTTAAACTTGTCCACATCAAGGCCCCTGAAGATATTTCCCAGCCTTTAAAAGATCTTGTGCTCACCAAAGAACAGGAGGGTGAGGTAGAGAAGATCGTAAAGGCCATTCAATACAGGGATTACCTCAACAAAATAGGCCTGTATGACATTGGAAAAATTCTCATGGTTGGCCCACCGGGAACTGGCAAGACAAGTGTTGCAAGGGCAATGTCTGAACGTCTTGCAATACCTTTTGTCGAGGTTAAGCTCTCCATGATCACTGATCAGTATCTAGGAGAAACAGCAAAGAACATAGACAGAGTTTTCGCTCTTGCAAAAAGGCTGAACCCTTGCATTCTGTTTATAGATGAATTTGATTTTGTTGCCAAAACACGTACATCCGACGAGCATGCAGCTTTGAAGAGAGCTGTCAATACCCTGCTCAAGGCTATTGATGACATAAGTCTCACACGGGACGGAGTGTTGCTCATGGCAGCTACGAACCATCCAAGGATGTTGGATTCTGCAGCTTGGAGAAGATTTGATGAGATTATGAACTTCCCGCTACCAGATGAGGAAATGAGAAAGCGCATTCTTGACATAATCACAAAGTCCATTCCTGGCAAATTTGATAACTTTGAGATAGCGGCTCTCACTGAAGGGTATAGTGGATCTGATTTACGGATGGTCATCAGGGAAAGTGTACTTACTGCTCTCATTGAGGAAAGGATTGAACTAACCCAGCAGGATATGCTTAATGCGGTTGATTCATTCAACGAAAGGGCAGTTATGAAAACAGATGAATATTCCGACCAGGTCTAACACACATGAAGATCACTCTTCTGGGTACAGGTGATGCTCCCGGTACTCCTGTTATAGGGTGTACATGCCCAACCTGTATGGATGCCCACAGTGGCGGACGCAGCATGAGGACAAGGTTTTCAATCCTCGTGGAATCAGAAAAAGGAAAGGTGCTTGTGGATACAGGGCCTGATTTGCGGACCCAGCTACTTGGTAACGATATCCGGCATGTTGATGGGGTTATCTGGACCCACACACATTATGATCATTTTGCAGGTTTTGCTGAGTTTCATAGGGTACAGTACAATGTGGACATATTTGGAATAAAAGAGACTTTGGATTACATCCTGGACTACCTGCATTTCATGCATCCTCAGCGTCATGAAGTACAAATGTACAGTCCTTTTTTGCTCATTGGTTTGGAATTCACGCTTTTCGAGGTGGTGCATCCTCCGGCTAAGAGGCCGGTTGGGGTAATGATTAAAGAAGGTAATAAAAAAGTAGTCATTACAGGGGATACACAGCGTAATATTTGTTCAAGGAGCCTTGAACTTATCAGCTCCCCTGATCTGTTAATCGCCGATGCAATAGTACCTCCAACTGTGGAAGTTAAAAAGCACATGAATTCCGAAGAGGCACTAGACCTGGCGAAGTCGATTGGTGCAAAAAAGGTTGTTTTTACTCATCTTAGCCATTATTTTGCACCACATGAGATTGCCTCCAAAGAATTTCCTCTGGGATTCGATGGAATGAAAATTGATGTATAGGTAAATACATCAAAAATTGAATCATATTCGTGGCTTTTTCCCATTCGCTCTAGCTTCTATCTGTTCTCTCAGTTTTCTTAATTTCCTTCTCTTCTTGAGAGAATCTACAATTACTATCAAAGCTAGGGATCCTAATATTATTCCGGCAACCAGAAGATCTCTGGGTGCCGATTCTTTATAGAATTTTACTCCTATTAGTTTTAATGTGTTGGAAGGTTCTTCAATTTCCGTGTTGAATGTAGTTTCAAACATATTTGCTAACGAACTTTTCTCTGCATCGGTATTGTTCCATACCAGATTCATCCTTCCGTAATCATCATAATATGTTTGATCTGGCTTAGGCCTTGCCCTGCCGATCAACAAATTACCTGTAGTGTAGCCATCTGGAAGTACTACACGAACTACCGATGGTGTCTGTGCGATGTGTATAAATTCCTGTCCGGTGGGTACAGTCATTGTATATGCTACATAACCTCTAATAGGCTCAGTGAAATTGAGGTAGATATGTTTTTGTCCTTTTTTTACTTCTTCAGATGTCGTGTAGTTAAGAGATGATACATTTTGCTCCGTTGAATAATTCTCGAAAAGATCGATAGAAGAACTAGTATTATTGGCATAGTCAGCTATGACAACTATGTTTGATAATATGTCAGCATCCATTTTTGTGAGATCTTCTAAAGGCATAATATCCAGTAGTGACTCATTATCAATTATGTTCACAGCTTTCATGCTGGAGTTTGTAGACAGATAAAAAGTACTGGTCCTTGCAAAACTGCCATTAAGTTGGCTTTCCTTATTAAGGAATACATCAAATTCATACATAGAAGAATTGGGTTTTATTGGAGTTTTATCCGCTAAGTCATCTATGCACCCTGATAGGGAAACTACTGCCAGGAAGCAGGCAATCAGCAAGATCGATCTATTCATCATATACCAAATATCATATTATTAATTTAATATATCGCTTTCAAGTATTCTCAGACTATAAGTTTTTTCTTCATGAGATTCATGGATAGTATAAAAAAAAGCATCGAGGCTATTAGGATCCACAATAGGTCTGAAATCAGGGACAATTCTAAAGAACCATAAGCAAGTGTCCTTATAACCCGTACGATATGAGTGAGAGGTAAGAAAGCCAGGGCAAGGTATTGTATGGGTTCTGGCAGCACTTCCAGGGGGAAAAATGTTCCGCTGAACAGGAACATAGGGGTAATGAATAACAGGGCCGGGTAGTTCAGAGCCATAATATTTGGTGTCATTGCTGTAAAACACATACCTATACAGGCGAAGAGCAATCCTCCCAAGAATGCAAAGGGAATTATTAAAAAGGAATACTTCAGGTCTATGAGTCCAAAAGCAGCTATTACCGGTACCATTACCAAGGCATTTATGGTACTGCGTGTGGCTCCCCATAACAATTCACCTGCGATTACATCCTCTATGATGAGGGGAGTAGCTATAATTGCATCAAATGTTTTTTGGTAATACATCCTCACATACGATCCATAGGTACATTCGAAGAAAGAAGCATACATCACAGACACTGCTATTAAAGCAGGGGCTATAAATTGTGCATAGGACACGCCCCCGATCTCATCCACGAAAGTCCCAAGACCGAATCCCATTGCCAGCAGGTACAATATAGGTTCCAGGAAAGGCGGCAGGAAATTAAGTTTAATATTCTTCATAAAAACATCTTTGTTCCTCAGCCAGACCTTTAAGAGCCTTCTATCCAGCTCAGGAATTAGGAAGTATTGCAAGTAGGACAATCTTTCACTCCCTCAGTTTTCTGCCGGTGAGTTTTAGGAATACATCTTCAAGGGTAGCTTTTCGCGTGGTCATTTTATCCAGGGCACATTCAATACTTAGCTGGTCTGAAATATGCATTGCATCATTGGTATATATCACTATGATCTCTCCCATTACCTCATAGCTGGTTTCGCTCTTTCGCAAGCATTCTACAATCCCGGGATGATTATCGACTTCCACCACACCAGTGCCTATATGGTCCTTTATAATCTGACTGGGTTTACCGTCCACAAGTATTTTTCCGTAATCCATCACCACAAGCCTATCACATAATTTCTCGGCTTCATCCAGGTAATGGGTCGTGAGCACAATGGTAACACCTCTTTTTTTGAGGGAGCGCAGCTTATCCCATATCAGGTGTCTGGCCTGAGGATCAAGGCCTACTGTTGGTTCATCAAGTACGATTAGCTGTGGATTGTTTAATAGTGCCCTGGCAAGCACAAGACGGCGTTTCATACCACCAGAAAGTGATTCTGTCATAACATTCTTTTTATCTTGTAGCTGCACGAAATTGAGAAGTTCTTCTATGCGTTTCTCTGCGTCTTCTCTGGGAATATCAAAATACCTGGAATAGTTTCGAAGGTTCTCGTACACAGTGAAATCTGGATCAAGATTGTTCTCCTGCGGTACAACACCCATATACTTTTTTATTTCACGTTCATGAGCAGATACGTCCATGCCAAAAACCTCAAGCTTACCTGACGTCTTGGGTGAAACGCATTGAATCATTTTCATGGTGGTGGTCTTTCCTGCACCGTTGGGGCCAAGGAAGCCGAACATTTCTCCTTCTTTTACATGAAAACTTACGCCATCGACAGCTGTGAGTTCGCCGTATCTTTTAACAAGATCCTCTGCTTTGATTATCGGATTTATATTCACCACCTTGTTATAAGGTGGGAGATGGCTTCTTATGCTTTTCGATGGGATAGTGAATTACGAAAACTTTATGTCAGAAGCTTTCCTCCTTAATTATAGGGCTATCTATGGCACAGCTACAGAATCTAATAATGACAGCAGAAGCAAAAAGGTCTTTTCAGACCCTTCTCAAAGCCGCAAAGGTATTGGGATTAATTGATACATATAGTAATACTGGTCCCTTCACCATTTTTGCACCGATGGAATCTGCATTTGATGTTATACCTGAAGAGGTCATAGAGGAGGCATTTGCTGATTCTCCCTACTTAATGGGAATCATAAATTATCATATAGTTGAAGGCAAATATATGCTGCAAGACCTTCAGAAAATTGATTCTCTAAAGACCATAAGCGGTAAAGATCTGAAAATAAAACGCAATGGTGGTATTGTAGTAGACACTGCCAGCATAATAGAGCCAGATATCGAATGCAGCAATGGTGTTATCCATGCTATAAGTGACATCTTGATTCCTTGAAGAAGATCAACGGGATGAATTTAATTCTTTTTTGTGTCATGTCATTAGCTTCAAGTCGCAGGTCGCTTCTAAAAAAGTCTGTCTTTTGTTTCTGATGTGTCAGACAAAATAAGCAATCAGCAAATATAATCTAAAATGAAATCTAATATATGGGGCCGTGGAGATTTGAACTCCAGTCACTAGACCCCCAGTCTAGTAGGATGGTCCAGGCTACCCTACGGCCCCATAAGGGACGAGCATACCCTAATGTACATTGTAGTATATCTCTTTTTCCGATGGGATTGATATGGCCGAGGCCCATATCTTGTATGCTTCTATAACCTCTGAGCCCTCTATAAATATCATTCCGTGTTTCTCAGCATAGACTTTTGCATCTTCTTTGGACAACGCCCTTCCCGTGTTGTCGTCCAGCATCTCGCATACCACCATGGCCGGAGTGACATCGGCTATTTTGGCAAGTGCAATAGAGAGTTCGGTCTGACCCAGCCTCTCGTTTACCAATCCTTTCGCTGCTCTAAGAGTTGCAACATGGCCAGGAGTACGGAATTCAGAACCGAAGTTCACATTTTCTCCAGCAAGCACTTTTTCCACAACATCTCCAAGCTTTTTTATGGTAATGGCCCGGTCATTGTCCGGGATTCCGGTGCGAGTATTTCTATGATTTACCCAGATCGAGAAAGAAGAACGCGAATCATATCGGAGGTCTCCTCCCTTTTCTACAGTGGTTCCAAGGGTACTGCTGCACTCGTGAGCGGAACGGACTACGTCTGCCATAAAAGGTAAACCCATGTATTCGCAGGCTACAGGATCTAGAGCCACACATATAAGCCCGCCACCATCCTTGCGCATGATTTTTACATCTTCAGGCGTCACAGCCTGAGCAAGGATAGTAAGGTCTGTTTCAGCTTCTCTGCCTTCGGCATCAAAAAGTAGAAACATTTTACCCTGCCTTATGGCATCTATGGCCTTTACTATATTATTGGTGTATCTTTGTTCACCTATCATTTAATCCCTCGCATTTGCCTGTTTTCTCCACTACTATGTTCACTTCATCTCCATCTTTTAAATGAAGTGTTTCCCGCAGGTTTAAAGGAGCTATGATCTCCAGCAGATTGGTTGGATAATGTGTTCTTTCCGGGATAATTATTGCACTCTTTATTCCATTAATTCTTATTATATAGCACTTCCCGGAACCGAAAGTACGCTTGCCATCATTGAAACCCTGTATACATACTGGCAGTTTGCAATCCATTCGCTGGCGCATTGCAATACTATCTTCATTTAGTTTTATATTCAGAGTTCCTGGAAAAGGTTGAAAACCCAGTTTTTCAGAGAACTGTGACATATATCCATTCTGTGCGATATAGTACTGTCCTTCTCCCAGGCCTGCTATGACCTTGCCATGCAGTTCAATGTTAGCTTCATCCCGACAGAAAATGAGCTGGTATTCGGTATATTCCTTACGCAACAGATTTATGCCATCACAAGTAAGTATTATTTTCTGTCCACCTGGAACTAGTTGGCGTTCTATGTATTTGTCATCCTCAAGTTGTTTGAGTAACCTTGCTGCTGTTTTGGAACTGGTTGTGGTATACTGCGCAAACTCAGCAGAAGATATCTTTATAAGATTTCCAATAGCACCAAGTAACGCCAATTTTTTTAAAGGTTCTGCAGCATACATTATATTAGTTCCATCTCACTTTAGAGACGAAACTCATATTTGAGACGAGAAATAGATAAAGGTTTTGATAGAAGATGTTTTTGTCAATATTTACTGAAAACAACTGTAGTCATACAGAGTCTCTATGATATAAAAAAGAGAAGAATAAGAATGAGGTATAATCTCATTCTTCAATAATAGTAACCTTTTTCATCACATCTTTTGGTTTTATTTTATTGACAACTTCCATACCCTCAATTACCTGGCCAAAAACTGTATGGACTCCATCTAGATGGGGCTGGGGTGAATGGGTGATAAAGAACTGGCTGCCGCCCGTGTCCTTGCCAGCATGCGCCATAGATAGTGCTCCCTTTCCATGTTTGCGTGGATTGCCTTTTGTTTCACACTTAATAGTGTATCCCGGTCCCCCTGTACCATTTCCCTTTGGACATCCTCCCTGGATGACAAAGTTAGGGAGGACTCTGTGAAATGTCAGTCCATCATAAAATCCCTGTTTAATGAGTTTTTCAAAGTTTGCTACAGTTTTAGGTGCATCCTTTTCGAACAATTCCAGAACAATGTTACCTTTCTCGGTCTCAATAATAGCTTTCTTCATTATCCCACCTTATTTCAAGTGCTTAAAGGATGTGATTGATTTAAGGATTTCTATCATCTTTTTTTGGACACTCTTATTAGCATATATTAATGCAATTGTTTGTATGTCTTGTTAGTGTTCACAAGTATTTAAGTCACAATATTTTTATAAAAAGAGTTACATAATAAAACCAATGGATGATAGAGGTCAGATTGCCATGGACTTCCTGCTGGGAGTTTCATTGGTACTCATTGCTATAGGTTTTACAGTGCAATTTGTTCCAGGTATTTTTATCTCCGGTTCTGCAGGAGAGGAAAAGCTTGGTTATGCTGCATACCGAACTTCCTGTATCCTTACAGAGGATCCAGGATGGTGGTCCAATAGCACATCTAGTGGTACTGATTGGGAAAAACATACTGAAAACGTTCAACGTATTGGCCTCGCTGCTGACGATGATATCAATTCAAGGCTCACAGAAACTCCCAATATGTTATCAAAGGAAAAACTAATCAAGTTCAAACAATTAGCTGAAACTGAGGTTGTGCGCAAGCTAGGGCTGTTTGACAGTGTCAAAGGCACACAGATGAACTATGGGTACAACATCTCTTTTCTTCGGAATGATCAACCGTTGGTAATAGATAACTACATTATGGTGAGAGGCAAACCCTTGCACCCTGATCAGAATATGGCGAAAATAACCCGTGTAGTGCTGCTGGAAACGGGCAATTTTTCTGTTTTCGATGGAAGGTCTCTTACTACAGATTATGTCAATTCAAGTCATGCGAATATAAATTTTGCTGGTCCGGCAATAGAGAACCTCACTATCCAGATCACGAATTTCAATGCAGGTTCTGATGCTATGCTTATTAATGCTAGCATAAACGGTTCAACATTATCTTCTTCAGACTACACTATACTAAGAAGGCAGCTTTATGGTAACTTCAGTTCATATGCAAGTTCAAGTCCTTTGCTAGATAATGATAGTCTGCGCATAGATTTCAATAAGAACCTTTTTTCTTCTAATAAGTCTTATCAAATAAGGCTTAATTTCCATAATGTAACCTTTACTCAACAAGGGCCGCTCTTTTCCAGTTATGAGGACAACGTTGAGAAGATCTACGAACATGCTCTGCTTGTAGTGGAGGTGTGGTAATGGACGATAAAGCTCAACTACAGACGCTAGAGGGTCTTGGAGCTGCTTTACTTATCACAATGACGGTTGTGATCATCACACAAAGTGCCACAGTGATAACACCCCAGCATGAAATGATGCTTGATGTTCAGCTTGAACAAATGGCATATGATATTCTTACTTTGTTGGACGTTGCCCCTTCTTACGTAATGGGTGCCAATCTCACTGAATGTGTTGCAGGATGGGATATGAACCAAGCTGCTATAAAGCACAACAGTCTACCTTATTTGGACAGAGAACTTTCAGTGTTGTTGCCAGGATTTCTCTATAATGTGGATATGTCTTATGTGCGAAATGGTAGTCTTGTTACGAAGAATGCTATTCTCAACGGTTATCCTACTGAAGATGCTGTAGTTGCGCGCAGGACTGTCATGCTGACTAACTCCACGGTTACTAAGGCCAAAGGAGCTTGGTCCATAGCATCCGATGAACTTCAAATGGTGGAGGTGAGGCTAACAGTATGGCAGGTTTAAGAGAGAACACTTCAGGACAATTGATCATCCTTTCTGGATTTGTGCTCTGCATTTCGCTGGTAACTCTTGCGGTGTTGGTGAATCAGGCAATGATTACAGGTTTTCATTCATCAAATGCTGTTTTAGAATTTCCTAAACAGCAGATTAGGGATATTACATCTCAGACAAGAGAAAGTTGTCAGAGCATGACAGGACTTGCTCTTGCTCTTAACCAGAGCAACAATCAGGGTATAGAATCCAATTACCATTCACTTTTTAGCCAGTATAAACAACAGATGGCAATACTTTATGCAGGTCATGGAGAAGAGGTTACTCTTTCCCTCAGCAAAATGAACCTTACATCTATTGGAACGAATGCCTCAACTGGCGGTACTGTTTGGGTTAACATAACGTATAACAATGGTATGACCTACTACGCCTCCGAACCAGAGATCATTGAGGTGGAACCATGAGACACCTGTTTAAAAATGAAGATGCTATTTCTGCAACGATGGAATATATCATCTTTTCAATGCTGTTCATTACCTTTTTCATTCTGTTATACGTGAGCTTCGGCGACATAGTGATGAATGGGCCGAAAGAAACAGTGATTCAGAATGATTTCAGTGACATTGGTAATATGATGAGCACTCTGGTAACAGACATGTACCTGATACTTCCGGAAAATGGTGTAATCGAATCTGATTACATGATACCTGCCGAAGTTGGAGGAGAAGCATATTCCATAAATGCTAACCTTGCTATGACGGACCAAATATTTGAAATGGAGTCTGCATCAGGAGAGGCAATTAGCGTTACTATCAGCGGAATCGCAACTACAATACCTATCAATGGCACTGTTTCAAGTAGTACTATAAATCACAGGATCAGCTATGACTCAAGAAAATAGGAATGATGCTGCTGTCTCCGAGACAGTAGGTTTTATTTTGATGTTCTCCATCGTGATATTGTCTATGAGCATGATTTACATATTAGGATATCCAATACTACAGAAACATATTGATTCCAGTGTGTTTGAAAATGCCCAGCAGAGTTTTATTGTACTACAAAGTGATATGAAAAGAGTTGCATTTGAGCAGGTACCTGTGAAAACAATGAAGATAAAACTGCACTCATCTACTCTATCTATAGACAATCGCTCCTCAATATTGATCAACTATTTTTATGATAATGGAACAGGTCATTCTCACTTTTACAATACCGGAGAAGTCGAATTCACCAAAGATGAAAAGGTATTGACTTATGAGAATGGAGGAGTATGGGCAAAACAGCCTCCTTCAGGAGTAATAATGGTATCCAAACCCCCAATCTATACAGGCAAGCTAAACAACACCAACATGACAACAATAGGTGTGGTAAACATCAATGGCCGCCATTCAACGGGTGGTAATGGAATAACAAGTATAACCATGCAACACAATACTAGTGATCTGATCACACCTCAAGAGAAAGTGGATGTCACAGTTCAAATAAATAGTGTATATGCAAGCCATTGGGCAAGATATCTCGACGAGAACGGTTTTGACATAATTAATTTCAATTCATCAAGTGTATCTGCCCGCAGGCTACATACTTGGCTTGTTATAGGTAGTCATGATGTAGATGTTTCTATTATGTGAGTTGATATAATTGTTTTAAAGGTGTTCAGAAGCTACTTTATAAGCTCCCGGTGAATCGCATCCGAATATCGATAGGTTTTTATCTGAGTTGGCTTATCGTATATTCGAAGTTGCTATATAAATAGTAATGACTTTCACAAAAGCACGGAGAGTAATAAATATGGTAGCAGTAATCAATGTCAATGAATGCGTAGGCTGTGGAACATGTCTTGATGAGTGCCCTGCAGAGGCAATCTCACTAAATGGAGAGAACATTGCGGTAGTTGATGCTAATGAGTGTCTGGACTGCGGTGCATGTGTCGATGTGTGCCCAACCAGTGCTATATCAATGGAATAAATCATCAACACTCTTCTTTTTTTTTGAATAGTATCTCTTCTTCGAGGTTATAATATGGCAGAACCGATCAGAGCTGGAATATTGGGTGCTACAGGAGCTGTAGGGCAGAGGTTCATTCAAGCACTTGCCGACCATCCATGGTTTGAAATTACATCCCTCGCTGCATCCGATAAAAGTGCAGGGAAGAAATACAAAAATGCAGCTAACTGGAGGTTGGATGTGAAGCTTCCAGACAACGTTGCAGATATGGAAATTGTGCCTGTAGATCCTTCCAAAGTTGATGCGGATGTTGTTTTCTCTGCACTGCCTGCAAGCCTTGCAACTACTGTGGAAGCAGATTTTGCCAAAAAAGGTTTTGCTGTGGCAAGCAATGCTGCTGCTTATCGTATGGAGAAGGATGTGCCTTTAGTAGTTCCTGAGGTCAATGCAGATCATCTTGGGCTAATTGAAGTACAGCAGGATAACAGAGGATGGGATGGGTATATCATTACAAATCCAAACTGTTCTACGATCATGCTGGTAGCTACACTGAAACCTCTCATGAAATTTGGTATCCAGAATGTAACCGTAGCCACAATGCAGGCTATCTCTGGTGCAGGTTATGATGGTGTACCGTCAATGGCTATTCTTGATAACGTGGTACCATATATAGGTGGAGAAGAGGAAAAAATGGAAACGGAACCCCTCAAATTATTGGGTGAGTTCAACGGATCTGAGATAGTAAATGCTGATTTCAAAATGAGTGCCGCTTGTAACAGGGTTCCTGTAATGGATGGTCACACTGAGTGTGTATGGGTCTCCATGAGGGACAACCCCACTCCTGCACAGGTAAGGCAGGAGTTTCTCAACTTTAACCCTCGTTTGGGAGACTTACCAACTGAGCCCGAGCAGGTACTTATTGTAAGAGATGAGCCTGATAGGCCACAACCCCGCCTTGATCGTAATATGGGTGAAGGAATGAGTATCAGCGTAGGGCGCATAAGAGAAGGTATACGCTACGTTCTTATGGGGCATAATACTGTTCGTGGAGCAGCTGGTGCCAGTGTGCTCAACGCTGAACTCCTGCATAAGCAGGGCAAGCTCTGAAATATAGGAACACATAGAGAGGACTGATGCAGCGTCTGATACTATTTCTTTTGGCAGGTATACTGACAATGGGAGTAATCTCAGGTGCTGTTGCATCAGATGTAAATACTATTTTTGAACTTGAGTTAGTGCCATTATCGGATATTGTGAATAATCCAACGGTCTATGATAGCACGACGGCTTATCGCAAAATAAGCGTTATTGGAAATATCTCTGAAATGGATAAGCATCTAATCACCATTAAGCAGGATAATTATGAACTAAAAGTGGACCGTACTAATCATCAGTTGTTTGCCGGTTTTAATGTAGGAGATGGTATCAAGCTCACGGGCCAGTTCCTCTATGACTCTATGGGAACTAGTATCTTTTATTCTACATATGTACTACATTATCCCATCATACAGATGGGTGAGGTAAACATAAATGCCGTTATTTCTAATGCATCAGATTTTAACGGAAAATATATTACAGTAACAGGTAATATAACCGAGATTAAGTCAACAATGGGAGCATATATTGTTAACCTTTCAAGTTTGGATACTGATCAAAGCCTTCGTGTATCTTACTATGGGTCTACTGATCTTCAAGCCGGGGACATGGTAAGTGTGACTGGTCTTTTTAACGGTGGTGTTTTGTACAGTGAGCAAATGGGTCTTAAACATTCTCCCTTATCCATTAGCACATTCATACCTGGTTTTACTGGTCTTTGGGCCATGTTTATCATTGGATTACTAGTTATATATATGAAGCATGAATGACTTAAAATCTCAGGATCATCATGTTAATTGCATTATCAGTTGGAGGGTCCATTCTTGCAAAGGACCTTAGTTCCGAAGGTTTCCGCGCCTACGCCGATATGCTCAAGGATCTGGCGAAAGAACACAAACTAATAGTTGTTGTCGGAGGAGGCGTTGCTGCCAGGGATTACATCAGAACTGCAAGAAGCTTGGGAGCTAATGAAGCTGAATCGGATTACATTGGTATCTCCGTAACCCGTTTGAATGCACAGCTACTTATTACTGCACTGGGAGAAAATGCATATCCGGAACCTCCACTTGACTACAAAGAAGCCTGGAAAGCACTTTCTTCAGGCAAGATCGTTGTTATGGGAGGGGTTATTCCAGGACAAACCACTGATGCTGTGACTGCCATAGTTGCTGAATACCTTAAAGCCGATCTCATTGTTATTGCAACATCTGTCGATGGAGTATACTCTGCTGATCCAAAGAAAGATCCTAATGCGGTCAAGTATGAAACTATGACTGCCAAAGAACTTATAAAAATAGTAATTTCCACCGAGATGAAGGCTGGTTCTCAGTCACCTGTGGATCCTCTGGCAGCAAAAATTATAGAACGCTGCAATATAAATACTATTGTCATGCACGGGGCAGACCCAAAGAGCGTAGCAAATGTCATTATGCAGGAAAACAAAGGTTCTGGGTCTCAAAAAGGAGTTCATCTTGGTACACGGATTACAGGGTAAACTTCTGTGGTCAACATGAGACTCAGAGTATTTCTTACCATTTTTTTCTTTTTTATCCCACTGGTCTTTCCGACTGCAGGTGCTGAGCAGGCTCATATCACTGAAACATATGCAAATGGGGATTTATGTGAGGTTACTATTGGATTTTCAGAGGATTTACCTAATGTGAGCCTGAGATATGATCTGATGTTCGGTGACCAATTGATCGATTCCAAAGTAATTGAATTGGGTAATATGCCTGCAGGGAATATTACCAGAATTACTTTATGGAAAAGCAATTTGAAAAACCACATTTACGCTTTTAGGGTAAGTGTATTTGTAGATGGGGAGCTTGCTGACAGTCGGCAGACAACATTCATCCACGATAATGAAGCATTGCTGGAATTCAAAGTTGCAGGTTTCAACTCTGATAATAAGGGAGCTGTGGTTGTCATTAGTCCTACTAACATCTATCGTCCTTCCATAGTCGATCTGACATTTGAGATCTTTCGGGAGGATGAATTGGTATATTCTGAAACTTTAGAGGACATTTCTGTGATTCAATCCATGGAGAAGAGCATAAAATGGCCTATTCTGCTTGACAATGGAAAAAAGTATGCTACAGTGCTGAAGGTACACAGTCATGATCCCGATCTCACGTCAGCCTATATTTCTACTTTTACTGCAGATCAGGATGTAGAAATTGTAGCAGGTGACGTTGAACTGGATGAATACGGTGCAAGTGTAACACTTTTGGGTATGTCACAGGTGCCTTTCTATGGTAAGGTCAGTATAACTCTTAGCAACGATGAGGCTAATATCTACTTTGAAGAAGAAAGCGATGTTCTTACTCTCAACAAAGAGGATACGGTCGGTTTTCTCTGGGAAAATATTCCTGCTGGGAACTATACTGTAGAGATACAGGCAATTAATAATGAAGCTAAGACCCTCGATAGCTATGAAACTGCTGTGAGGATCACAGAATTTCCTGTAGCTCAGCCGGAAAAAACGAATGAGTTGCCTGGTCTGAACATTGTTTACAGCATTACAGTGTTCTTGGCTGTTTTCCTTCTATTACGCATCAACAGGGGATAAGATGCTTGACCTTATCATCAAGAATGCCACCCAACGCAAGGTAAGAACCACACTGAC